>NZ_JPQB01000001.1:0-28694 GCF_000740665.1 Vibrio sp. B183
CTATGCAGGTGGATTTTTACATCTGAAATCCACCAACCTCCATCTTCTGCCAGCACGGTTCCTTTATTCCATCGATAAGATTATTGGTCGGAGAGGGAATATTTCGCTGAATCGATGATTATTTGCACAATAGTGCTCCACACTCTCGCTGCTTTCTGGTATGTTTCGCATCCCTGTTTGAGGATGTCATCATGCACCACTGTCCACTTTGCCATAACCCGGAATCACTGCATTACTTTGAAGATAAGCGTCGTGAGTATCTGCAATGTGCGCAATGTGAGCTGGTGTTTGTTAATCCAGAGCAAAGATTGGATGCAAAGGCTGAAAAAGCCCACTACGATCTGCATGAGAACGATCCAAATGATGCTGGCTATCGTACCTTTTTATCGCGGGTTGCAGACCCCATATTGGAACGTATTGAGCGAGGCTCAACAGGAATAGATTTTGGTTGTGGCCCCGGACCAACACTCTCTTTGATGTTGCAGGAGCAGGGACACAACGTGTCGTTGTACGACCTTTATTATCACCCTAATACTGAGGTGCTAGATCGTACATATGACTTTATGACTGCCACTGAGGTGATAGAGCACTTGTATCATCCGGATCAGATATGGCAGCAATGGTTGAATTTAGTTAAGCCAGGTGGCTGGATTGGTCTGATGACCAAGATGGTCATTGATGTCGAAGCGTTTGCCAAATGGCATTATAAAAATGACCCAACGCATGTGGTCTTTTTTAGCCGCAATACGTTTAAGTACTTGGCAGAGCGGGATCAGCTCAAGCTTGAATTTATTGGTAATGATGTAATTTTACTGAGGAAAGCCCAGTAATGAGCCGTAGTAAGAAAGTAAGATCGGGCGGTAATGGCGACGTTATCGTCGTTCGTAATCGCACAGAATCAGACGTTGAAGGGCGTCTGCGCAAGAAAGAGAAAAAACGCAAAGGTCTAAAGACGGGCGGTCGTAACTCTGAAGCGAAGCAAAACAAACAGCAGACAGCTGGACAAAAGCGCGACCCACGTTTAGGAAGCAAGAAGAAAATTCCTCTTGTGGTTGAAGCGGTGAAGAAGCCAACTAAAGCAGAACGTCGAGTCAACGCAGAACAAGAGCTAGAGATGCTGGAAAATGATGCTCAGCTGAATGTCTTGCTTGATCGCCTTGATAACGGTGAAAGCCTAGGTGCAGGTCTACAGAAATACGTCGATGAGAAATTGGCGCGTATTGAAATTCTGATGAAGCAACTTGGCCTCTATGAAGAGGAAGAAGAGCCAGAAGTCGTTGAAGAGCTAAGCACTCCTGTGGCGAAAAAGGTGAGTAAGAAAGCCTCATCAGAAGATGAGCTGCTGTCGCAGTTTGAAGATCTGGATTTGGACCAGTTTAAAGGGTAAAGCGATTCATGAACGTAACCTTGTTAGCCATTGCTGGTGGAGTCATTGTTCTCGGCTTAGCGTCCTATGCAGGTTACCTTCTGCTCCAGTTGAAGAAGCAAAAGGAATTGCAGGAACAGCATAAGAAGCTGGCCATCGAAAAGCGTAACGCCAACATCTTTGAAAACGTCCATATATTGTGTATGGCCGGTATTCAGGGCCAGTGTGATTTATCGGAAATCAGTATTCGTGTCTACAACATCATGGACTACGTTCAGGGTGAAGACCGTGTTGATTTTGATAAGGAATTCCCGGCGACAGCCGAGCTTTTCCACATTGTAAAAGATATGCCTCGCGGTGAAGATCGCCAACAAATGGCGAAGAAAGAGCGCATGAAGCAAAATCTGGAACGCCACAAAGCTGAGTCGCGCCTTCAGGATGCGATTGTCGAAGAGCTCAAACTGCTGCAGAAAAAAGTTCAACCTTTAAACAACCAGATCAACATTCAGATGATCTAGATTGATACTTTAGTCACTCGATCACTTACACTTATGGGGAGTGATCGAGTTATCAATTCTGACTATTGTTACTCAAAAAGCGCTATGCCACCCGGCGACCAGCCTCCGCGTGTGGCAAAATAGCCCGCAAAAATATAACGGTTAATCACACCGGATACGCAATATAGCATTAACGGAAGAACACCATGTCTCAGCAAGTCGTCGCAAGCCAACAAATAGTATGGGATCAAGCCATTCTCGATAAGTACAACTATTCTGGTCCGCGTTATACGTCTTACCCAACCGCGTTGGAATTTCATGAAGCGTTTACCATTGCCGATTACGACATGGCTTGTACTGAATATCCGGAGCGTCCGCTGTCGCTCTACATCCATATTCCGTTCTGCCACAAGCTTTGCTACTACTGTGGCTGTAATAAGGTCATCACCCGTCACGCACATAAAGCCGATGAATATCTCGATGTTCTGGAGCAGGAAATTCTGACACGTGCCTCCTTACTGCAAGGGCGCAAGGTGACTCAGTTGCATTTTGGTGGTGGTACACCCACATTTCTGACCAAAGCCCAAATCAGCCGTTTGATGAACATTCTGCGTGCTGAATTTATCTTTGAAGCTGAATCGGAAATCAGTATTGAAGTCGATCCGCGTGAGATTGAGCTAGATATGCTTGATCACTTGCGAGAAGAAGGTTTTAACCGCTTAAGTATTGGTGTTCAGGATTTCAATAAAGAAGTGCAGAAGCTGGTCAATCGTGAACAGGACGAAGAATTCATCTTTGCCATGGTCGAGCGTGCTAAAAAGCTTGGCTTCCGTTCGACCAATCTCGACCTGATTTACGGGCTACCAAAACAAACCAAAGCACGTTTCGCTGAAACGTTGGCTCAGGTGCTTGAGATGCAACCGGGTCGTCTGTCTATCTTTAACTATGCGCACATGCCGCAGCTGTTTGCTGCTCAGCGTAAGATTAAAGACCAAGACCTGCCACAAGCCGAGGAAAAGATGGCTATCCTGCAGGATACGATCGCAACGCTGACTAACGCTGGCTATCAGTTTATCGGTATGGACCACTTTGCTCAGCCGGATGATGAATTAGCCGTGGCTCAGCGTAATGGCATCTTGCATCGCAACTTCCAAGGCTACACTACGCAAGGTGAATGTGACTTGGTTGGCTTTGGGGTTTCTGCTATTTCTATGATTGGTGATGCGTATGCGCAGAATCAGAAAGAGCTGAAAAAGTACTACGCCCAGGTTAATGAGCAGCGCCATGCGCTGTGGAAAGGGGTCGCCTTGGACGGCGATGATCTGCTGCGCCGTGAAGTCATCAAGCAGCTTATCTGTAACTTCAAACTCGATAAAGTGTCAGTCGAGACAGAGTTTAATGTCGAATTTAATCACTACTTCAAAGAAGATCTCGAACTGCTGCAAACCTTTATTAATGATGAGTTAGTGGAAGTGGATGACAAAGAGATCCGAGTGACATTGCGTGGTCGTCTACTGATTCGCAATATCTGCATGTGTTTTGATAAATACCTCCGAGCGAAGGCACGTCAGCAGCAATTCTCGCGAGTGATCTAATAGCGGTCGCTGTTGCGACAAGCATGAATTTAAAAGCCACCGTTTTCGGTGGCTTTATTGTTTCTGCGGGGCACCAGTTAGGGCGCGATATAGGCGTCCTGAGCGACTTCCCATAAGGCTTTAACCAGTGGGTTATCCAGCTGCGATCGCTTGCAGCATACTCCGAGCTTAAAGGGTTTAATCGACGCCACTTTGAGCCGTTGAATCTTCTCTTTGACAGGGCTGTTGTTGATCACCACATCTGGTGCGATCCCAACACCACAGCCGAGCGCGACCATACTGACAATAGCCTCATGCCCTGACACCTGCGCATAGATGTTCGGTTTGATTCTCATCGCCTTAAACCAAGTATTAGCGCGGTCTCGTGCGGTACCTGATTCAGGCACAATAAAAGGAATGGACGACCAATTGGGCTTATCCTTTTGTAGCTCTTCAGAGAAGTGACTGACTCCGACAGGGGCAATCACAGACAGAGGGATCTCGCTGATGGTTTCGAATTTGAGCTTGGCTGGCAGTGCTTCCGGTTGAGCGGAGATTGCGACATCTACTTCATCATTGAGTACTTTGTTTATTGCCTGAGCCGGGTCACCGGTTGAGAGCTTGAACTCGATAAATGGGTGCTGCAAACGAAATTCCGAGAGTAGCTCAGGCAGGTGGCTGTAACTGGCGGTCACCGAGCAAAACAGGCGTATCTCGCCTTTTAACTCTTCTTCGTGTCCTTGAAGCTGCGCATTCAAGTTTTGCCACTCACCGAGAATCTTTAATGCCACTGGCAAGAGTTTTTTTGCCGCAGGGGTCAGCTCAACGCTGCGGTTGTCTCGCACAAACAACTCTTGCCCGGTTTCGGCTTCCAGCTTTTGCACCTGACGGCTGAGCGCAGAAGGGCTGACGTGCATGGCGGACGCAGTTTTAGCGAAGCTTTTACTATCACACAGATGAATGAACAATTGCAGACTTTTAATGTTCATGAAATAGGTGTTTCCTTGTTGCATTTTTTGCAATAACTAATTGTGAATATATCACTTTAAGCAACCCAATGTCTGTTTTAGTATCGATGCATTCGGTAATGAAACACCGACCCAAACGGATAAATTCTCAAAGGAGAGCCCTAACATGGCTAACTATTTCAATACATTAAACCTACGTGAGCAGCTAGATCAGCTTGGCCGTTGTCGCTTTATGGACCGCAGTGAATTCGCAACTGAAGCGGATTACCTAAAAGGTAAGAAAGTCGTTATCGTTGGTTGTGGTGCACAAGGTCTTAACCAAGGCCTAAACATGCGTGACTCAGGTCTTGATGTGGCTTACGCACTGCGTCAGGCAGCGATTGATGAACAGCGTCAGTCGTTCAAAAACGCGAAAGAAAATGGTTTTGAAGTAGGTAGCTACGAGACGCTTATCCCTCAAGCTGACCTAGTGGTTAACCTAACGCCAGACAAGCAGCACACGAACGTGGTTGAGACGGTAATGCCGCTAATGAAAGAAGGCGCAGCACTAGGTTACTCACACGGTTTCAACATTGTTGAAGAAGGTATGCAGATTCGTAAAGACCTAACAGTCGTGATGGTTGCACCTAAGTGTCCAGGTACAGAAGTACGTGAAGAGTACAAGCGTGGCTTCGGTGTTCCTACACTAATCGCGGTTCACCCAGAGAACGATCCAAAAGGTGAAGGTTGGGATATCGCCAAAGCTTGGGCTGCTGGTACTGGTGGTCACCGCGCGGGTTGTCTAGAGTCTTCATTCGTTGCTGAAGTGAAATCTGACCTAGTGGGTGAGCAAACTATCCTATGTGGCATGCTACAAGCTGGTTCAATCGTTTCTTACGAGAAGATGGTTGCTGAAGGTATTGACCCAAGCTACGCAGGTAAACTTATCCAGTACGGTTGGGAGACCATCACAGAAGCACTGAAGTTTGGTGGCATCACACACATGATGGATCGCCTATCAAACCCAGCTAAAATCAAAGCGTTCGAGCTTTCTGAAGAGCTGAAAGAGTTGATGCGTCCACTGTACAACAAGCACATGGATGACGTAATCACAGGCCATTTCTCTAGCACTATGATGGCTGACTGGGCAAACGACGATGCGAACCTACTAGGCTGGCGCGCAGAAACAGGTGAAACAGCATTTGAAAACTACCCAGTAGGTGACGTTGAGATCTCAGAGCAAGAGTACTTCGACAACGGTATCTTAATGGTTGCAATGGTTCGCGCTGGTGTTGAGCTAGCATTTGAAGCAATGACAGCATCAGGCATCATTGATGAGTCAGCGTACTACGAGTCACTACACGAGCTACCACTAATCGCAAACACAGTAGCACGTAAGCGTCTGTACGAAATGAACGTTGTTATCTCTGATACAGCTGAATACGGTAACTACCTATTCGCTAACGTAGCAACTCCGCTACTGCGTGAGAAGTTCATGCCTTCAATTGGCACTGACGTTATCGGTAAAGGTCTAGGTGAAGAATCTAACCAAGTTGACAACGCGACGCTAATCGCTGTGAACGAAACTATCCGTAACCACCCAGTAGAGTACATTGGTGAAGAGCTACGTGGCTACATGACAGATATGAAGCGTATCGCAGTAGGCGGCTAATTACTTGTCTTAAGGCTCCATTTCGGTGTTCAAGGTGCTTATTTTATTATCGTAAATTTTGCGCCTTCTCCTAGAAATGAAGCCTTAATCCCACGTAATTCACTAATCTAGATAGCAGATTAGTAAAAACTCCAGACAGACTGGAGTAATAAATACAAAATAAACACAACATCTAAATGAAAAGGCTTGGTCGCCGTTGACCAAGCTTTTTTGTGTCTGGGGAATAGCCGAAGGTATAGCTTAGCGTCTGCTGTGGTTATTGAGTCAGCAAAAGAAAAGGGCTGACGCAGTACGCCAACCCTTGAACCTTATCGCTTGTATAAAGCGTTTATTTGTCTGCCAGCTTCTCTTCCAGCTCAGCCAGCTTCTGCTCCATTTCGGTCAGCTTTTGGCGAGTACGTAGCAGCACTTGAGTTTGCACATCAAACTCTTCACGGCTAACGACATCCAGCTTATTCAGCTGGCCTTGGATGACTTGGCGAACTTTCTGATCAACGTCTGCACCAAGTTCTTTAACCGGTGCTGGCATTGAATCATGTATCTGTTTAGCAATTTGCTCTAGTTTCTTTGGGTCAAACATGTGACGAAAACTCCTGTCTCTATTGTTTGTATTCTATGTAATTGGTACCGGAAAGTCGCTACTTCGATAGTAAAAATTCGAAGCGGCTAGTGGCAAATCGAAACCAATAAAAAAGGCCACCGAAGTGGCCTTTTGGCAAACGTTGAGTTTAGCTGTTGTCAGATAACTGACGTTGCGCCGCTTTTGCTTCGTCAACACGGGCCAGCTTTTCCAAGTCTTTGTCTTCAACAAACACTGGTAGTGGCTTGTGTTTCTCAGCTAGGTAGCTGTAGATAACCGGCAGTACGAACAGGGTAAACAGGGTACCAATCGCCAGACCAGCAACGATAACAATACCGATACTGAAGCGCTGAGCGGCACCTGCGCCCGTTGCGTACATCAGTGGGATCAGACCTGCAATCATCGCCGCAGTCGTCATCAGGATAGGACGAAGACGAACTTTCGCCGCTTCCATGACTGCTTCTGTCTTACCGAGTTTGTTGTGTAGCTGCTCTTCTTTGGCAACCTCACAGATCAAGATACCGTGCTTGGTAATCAAACCAACCAAGGTGATCAGACCGACCTGAGAGTAGATGTTCATTGAGGCTGCGCCCCATGCCAGAGCTATCAAAGCACCACAGATCGCCAGCGGTACAGAAACCATGATAACGATTGGATCTTTGAGAGATTCAAACTGAATCGCCAGAACCAAGAAGATGATCGCCAGTGCCAGACCAAATGTTGCGTACAGTGCGCTACCTTCTGTCACATACTGACGAGCTTCACCCATGTAATCATGGTTGTAACCGTTTGGCAGTTTTTCAGTCGCAATACTTTCGAGCCAGTTTACAGCATCACCCATGGCTGTGCCTGGTGCATTTACAGCACCAATGGTAGCTGAATTCAGCTGGTTGAAGTGTGGCAGTGAGCGTGGCTCAGCGACAACATCAATGGTGATCAGGCTACCCAGTGGAACCGCACGGTTGTCTGCAGCACGCACGTAGTAGTTGTTCATCGATTCAGGGTTAAGACGCCATTTACGCTCGACCTGAGGGATCACTTCGTACGAACGACCATTGAGGTCAATTCGGTTGACGTAGCCATCAGACATCATAGTGCTCAGCGTGGTACCAATGTCCTGCATTGTTACGCCATACGCGCCCGCTTTGTCCTTATCGATATTGATCTTCATTGTCGCTGAGTCGTAGTTCAGGTCAAGCTCAGAATAAACAAACATCGGGTTAGACTTCACTTCGCCAAGAATATCGGTCGCGATAGTGAACAAGCTTTCGAATGCGTTTGGTGTGGTAATCACGAATTGAACCGGAAGGCCTGAACCTGCACCTGGTAGCTCTGGCATCTGGAATGCCGTTACCGCCATGCCTGGGACGTGACCGACTAAACCTGTCACGCGGTTGGCAACTTCAGACTGGCTCGCTTCCCGCTCACTCCAAGGCACCATAGATGCGATACCAAATGCCTGGTTCGAGTTAGGTACACCAGTAAACACCTGTGCGTACGCTACTTCTGGCTGATCAGACAGAATTCGGTTCACGTCGTTCATGGTGTTTTGCATGAAGTCGAGGTTGGCATTCGATGGAGCCGTACCCATCAGCATGACCACGCCTTTATCTTCTGACGGCGCCAGTTCACTTGGGATGAACTTGAACAGCATCGGCAAGCTGGCAAACACTATGATAGCGAAACCAATCACCACAGGGCGGTGTTTCATGACCGCACCCAGCATTCGCTCGTAACGGTTGGTCATACCATCCAATACACTATGTACCTTCTGTTCGAACTTACTTGGCGTTTCATTTGCCTTAAGCATTTTCGAACACATCATAGGCGACAGTGTCAGAGCGACGATACCGGATACGAATACCGAACCTGCGAGGGTGAGGGCAAACTCTTTAAATAGCGAACCCGTGATGCCACCCATCAAGGCAATCGGCGCGTACACCGCACCCAGTGTCAGGGTCATAGCGATAACCGGAACCGCGATTTCACGTGTACCGATAATCGCAGCACGGAAAGGAGACTCTCCCAGTTTGATGTGTCGGTCGACGTTCTCAAGAACAACGATCGCATCATCCACCACCAGACCGATGGCCAATACCATCGCCAGTAGCGTCATCAGGTTCCATGAGAAGCCCATTGCCTGCATCACCATTGCCACACCAATCAGAGATAGCGGAATGGTAACGATAGGAATCATAACCGCACGGAAAGAACCGAGGAACAGCGTAATTACGATCAATACAATCAATGCCGCTTCAGCGATGGTCTTAATAACCTCGTTGATCGACTCATTGATGGCGATGGTCGAGTCATACATCACGTTCATGTCGATGTTACTTGGCAGGTTACGCTCTAGTTGAGGTAACAGATCAAGGACATCGGCTGCGATGTTGATTGGGTTCGCACTTGGCGCCGCGTTGATCGCAACTACGACTGCTTCTTTACCATTGGCACTTGCACGGTAAACATCGTGGCTCTTCTCAAGCGTCACTTTCGCGATATCGCTCAGACGAGTGACATCACCTTCATCAGAGCTTACAACAAGGTTCTTCAACTCTTCGACGTTAGATACCTGAGTATCAGCGCTACCGTTATACAGAACGAATTCGCCCACAGCCTGACCAGCCGCTGACTGGTAGTTGTTGGCATTGAGCACGTTCATGACGTCAGTAGCGGTTTTGCCCAGTGCTGCCATTTTGGCAGGGTCTAGCCAAATACGCAGTGCGTATTTCATACCACCGTAGAGGTCAACCTTAGAGACACCATTAACAGTGAACAGCTGCGGGTTGATTACACGCTCTAGGTAGTCTGTGATCTGGCTTGATGAAAGTTCATCACTGGTAAAGCCGATGTAGAGAACCGCGGTTGTAGAACCCGTTGACATGGTCACGGTTGGGTCTTCGGCTTCTTTTGGAAGCTGAGATCGAACCGAGTTGGTCTTAGCCAGAATGTCAGACAGGGCTGCATTCGGGTCAGTGTTCAACTTCATGTTAACGGTAATGGTCGATGTACCGAGTACCGACGATGATGTCATGTAATCAATATTGTCGGCCTGAGCCACAGCCTGTTCCAGAGGTTGGGTAATAAAGCCCTGGATAAGGTCGGCACTGGCGCCGTAGTAACTGGTGGTTACCGTTACTACCGTGTTTGTCATTTCAGGGTATTCTCGAACCTGCATCTTGAACACCGCTTGCAAACCAAGCAGGGCGATCAAAAAGCTGATCGATACCGCTAAAACTGGACGTTTAATAAAAACATCAGTAAAGCGCATGAGGCCTCCAATTACAGCATTGGTGTTTCAGCTGGTGGAGTAGTTGCATCGCTTTCTACTACACGAACTTTCGCGTCATTGCTCAGGCGAACCTGACCAGATGTCACTACTACATCACCAGGCTTAACACCATCTAGGATGTGAGCAATGTCTTTCACGCGTTCACCAACTTTAACCACGTGCTGCTTAACACGCTTTTCACCGTTCTCTTCAGAGATGATGTAAACATTGTCACCGTAGAGCGTGAAGGTAATAGCGGTTTGTGGCAGAGTCACCTGATTGTCCAGCGTTGGCAGAATGATATTGGCACGAGCGAACATACCGCTGCGTAGCTTGCCATCGCTGTTTGGAATATCAGCTTGAACCTGAATCAGACCACTTTGGATGTTAACTGCTGGTTCAATCGCGGTGATTGAGCCTTCAAATGGTGTTTCAGGGTAAGCGTCAACGAAGATATCAACTTGCTGACCTAGCTTGATGCGTGAGATGTCAGTCTGAGGCACAGTGAAGCGCAAGCGCATAACACTAGTATCTTCCAGGCGAACAATGTCCGTACCTGCTTGCAAGTATTGACCTAGGTAAACATTACGAATACCAACTACGCCTGCGAAAGGAGCTTTGATTTCACGGCGGTCGATGGTCGCCTTTAAGCTTTCGATATCCGCTTTAAGCGAGAAATAGCTTGCTTCGGCGTCATCAAATGCTTCTTTCGATACAGACCCTTTTTTGTACAGGCCTTGGTAACGCTTATATTTAGCCTGAGCTGCCGGCAGCTTCGCCTGAGAGCTCTTCAGGTCTGCTTTTTCCACTTCAGAGTCAAGTAGAACAAGAGGCTGACCTTCTTCAACGGCAGTACCTGAGTCGAAAGTAATTTTATCAATCACACCCGCTGTTTCATTGGCAACTGTGACACCTTGGTTCGGTTCGATGAAACCGATCGCTTCGATCACAGGTACCCAATCAACAGGCTTCACTTCCGTTACGGTCACCGGAAACTCAGGCTCTGGGCGATTAGCCAAATATTCGGCTATCTTCTGTTGCTTGATTAGATTGAAGCCTATCACGCTACCAAATAGTAGTATTGCGATAAGCAACATAAAGAAAGTCCACTTTTTCATTCTGATCAGAACTCCAAGTTAGTGTTGAATTATTGCATCCCAGCTAGCTTCGATTGCGGCTTCTAAGGCTGCTTCATCCAGCTGGTAGTATCCCAAAGCATGTTTTCGGGCCAGTGCAACACTGGCTTCAAAGCTCAGCCCTGAAAGAATCTCATTGTCGAGAGGTTTAAAAATCCCTTGCTCTTTTCCTTGATTAAACAACCGATCCACTTGGGCAAACATTTGTCGCTCAAGTTCCCGAGTTTTTCGCTTATTTGCACAGGGAAGAGATTCATATTGAACGCGATTACTCAGGGTTTCCATATTGGAACCTGCAAGGTTCCAGATGTTTAACCACATAGTGCGATAGCGTGTTTTCAAGGGCATATCGTCATTGACGCCAGCTTGGACGGCAGTTGCAATCCGTTCGGCGACATTTAAACGTACTTCATCCAGGAGATGCTCTTTATCTGAGAAATAACGATAGATAGTACCAGCAGCCACCCCAGCTTCTTTAGCCAGCTTTTGCATCGACAGGCCTTGAAAACCCGACTCTGCAATCAGCTTTTCGGCAGCTGTGAGGATCTGCTCGTGTTTATCTATTGCCGTGTTACTAGACATAGTCTCACTATCAATGAATGAACGTTCATTCATTATAGCCCAATAACTGCACACTAGTGCAATAAAACATTTCGTTAATTATGTAAATTTACAGTCAATGAGATCATTTTAGCTGGAATTGGTGCACTACGATAAAAATAGCAATCGAACTATTGCACCATTATTATAGGCGCCAAAGATTTTGACCTCAGAGACTCCTATGAAGCTGAACCCCAATCAAGATGAAGCCGTAAAGTACGTATCGGGACCATGTCTGGTCTTGGCGGGGGCGGGATCAGGTAAAACACGTGTTATTACCAATAAGATTGCGTATTTGGTTCAGCAGTGCGGTTACAAAGCTCGCAATATTGCTGCGGTAACATTCACCAACAAAGCAGCACGTGAAATGAAAGAGCGTGTCAGCCAGACGTTAGGTAAGAACGAATCGAAAGGCTTGATGGTATCGACGTTCCACACCTTAGGTCTCAACATTATTAAACGTGAATACAAGGCTTTGGGGTTAAAGTCAGGTTTTTCTCTGTTTGACGACCAAGACCAGCTTGCACTATTGAAAGAGCTGACTGAGAAACAGCTCGATGGCGATAAAGATTTACTACGCCAGCTACTCAGTACCATTTCCAACTGGAAAAATGACATGCTGACTCCGGAGCAGGCGAAAGCATATGCTCAAGGGGAACAGCAGCAACTGTTTGCCTTCTGTTTCGATATGTATCAGAAACAGATGAAAGCCTACAATGCGCTCGACTTTGATGACTTGATCGCTTTACCGGTTCTGCTGCTACGTACCAATGAAGAAGTCCGTCAGCGTTGGCAGAATCGTATTCGCTATTTATTGGTCGATGAGTATCAGGATACCAACACCAGTCAGTACGAGTTGGTCAAACTGATTGTTGGCGAGCGGGGTCGCCTGACGGTGGTAGGAGATGATGACCAGTCAATCTATTCTTGGCGTGGTGCGAAACCACAGAACTTAGTGTTATTGGGTGAAGATTACCCAAGTCTTCGTTTGATAAAGCTGGAGCAAAACTATCGTTCTACCAGCCGAATTCTGCGCGCTGCCAATATTTTAATTGCCAACAACCCGCACGTGTATGAGAAGTCGCTGTTTTCTGAAATCCCCGATGGCGAAAAGCTCAAAGTGTTGCTGGCGAAAGATGAAGAACATGAAGCGGAGCGAGTGACGGGTGAGCTGATCGCCCATAAGTTCCTCAATCGTACTGATTACCGCGATTACGCTATCTTATATCGTGGTAACCATCAGTCTCGTCTGATTGAAAAATCTCTGATGCAAAACCGAGTGCCTTACAAGCTCTCTGGCGGCACTTCGTTTTTTGCTCGTGCTGAAATCAAAGACATCATGGCGTATTTACGTGTGTTGGTGAACCCGGATGATGACAATGCATTTTTGCGTATTGTGAACACGCCACGGCGTGAGATTGGCCCAGTAACCTTGGAAAAACTGGGCAGTTACGCCAATATGCGCGGCAAGAGCCTGTTTGAGTGTAGTTTTGAGATTGGACTGGAGCAGCATCTGTCCGGTCGTGGGTTAGAAAATTTGCGCCGCTTTAGCCAGTGGTTAGTCAAGATTGCCGATCAGGCTGAGCGAGGAGACACTGTAGAAGCGGTGCGTTCATTGGTGCGGGACATCAACTACGAAGACTGGCTATATGAAACCTCTGCGAGCCCAAAAGCAGCAGAAATGCGGATGAAAAACGTCTCGGACCTGTATTCTTGGATTGTGGCTGACCTAGAAGGGGACAATTATGATCAGGAAGAAAAGACCATTAAAGAGGTGGTTCAACGTCTGACACTGCGAGACATGATGGAGCGGGGTGAAGAAGATGATGACAGTGATGCGGTGCAACTGATGACCTTACATGCGTCAAAAGGTTTGGAGTTTCCTTATGTCTACTTGATTGGTTCGGAAGAGGGCATTTTACCTCACCAGACCAGCATTGATGAAGATAATGTCGAGGAAGAACGCCGTCTGATGTACGTAGGGATCACACGAGCCCAGCGCGAGTTAACCTTTACCATGTGTAAAGAGCGCCGCCAGTTTGGTGAGTTGATAAAGCCGACCCAGAGTCGCTTCCTTGATGAGCTTCCATTTGATGATGTGGAGTGGGAAGTGAATAAAAAGCCCCAGACGCAAGAAGAGCGCATGGCCAAAGGGCAGGCTCACATCGCTAATATTCGTGCGATGTTCAATAAGAAGTAGTTGCCACTTTATAAGGCGCACAGACAAAAAAGAAGGGCTTGGTAAAAACCAAGCCCTTCTTCTATATAAAGGTGGAATTACAGACCAGCAATCATGTGCTCAATCGCAGCAACGATTTCGTCATCTGAACAATCCATACAAGACCCTTTCGCTGGCATCGCGTTGAAGCCGTTAATTGCGTGGTCTTTCAGCACGTCTTTACCTTGTGCGATACGAGGACCCCAGTCACCAGCATCACCAGTTTTTGGTGCGCCGCTTACACCTGATGCGTGACAAGCGATACAGAATGTGCCGTATACTGTCGCACCATCACGTGGGCCAGTTGGCTCTGCTTTTACTGGCTCTGCGCCTGCCAGATAAACACCACCAACAGGTTTAATGCGTTCTGCAATCGCATCGTATTCTTCTTGGCTTACATTAGCTGCAAAAGAGGCGCTAGAAAAAGTGATCGCAGCGACCAAAGCGGTTAAGATTTTTCGAGACATATCCATTAAACTCACTTTACATTCCTGAAGGTAAGTTCGTGCTTACCTATTATTAGAGTGTGGTTTGATTCACAGCGTTTTGCTGTTAAATCAATGTAAATATTGGGTGATTATATCCTGATAACTTGTTGCAATAAACAACAAGTTACCCGCTTCCATGGGGTTATCTAATGGGAAATAGGGGTTTATCACACTTTAATTGCCCAAAAAGGCGCCAAACGATAAAAAAAGTTTAAAAAGTACTAGACGGCCTAGTGTGATATACGTATTATTCCACTCCGCCGATAGGGCATGCGCCCGTAGCTCAGCTGGATAGAGCGTTGGCCTCCGGAGCCAAAGGTCGAAGGTTCGAATCCTTTCGGGCGCGCCATCCGGACGCTTACTAAGGTAAGTTAAATTGGCAAATATAATGGTGGCTATAGCTCAGTTGGTAGAGCCCTGGATTGTGATTCCAGTTGTCGCGGGTTCAAGTCCCGTTAGCCACCCCATTATTCTGGTGGCATTGTCTCCTTTCTTGATTCATTATCGAGATAAAACTTAAGTCGGTGAATAGCGCAGCTTGGTAGCGCATCTGGTTTGGGACCAGAGGGTCGGGGGTTCGAATCCCTCTTCACCGACCACTCTTTCGTTTATGGCTTTTAGAGCGATAGACACAAAAATTGATGGTGGCTATAGCTCAGTTGGTAGAGCCCTGGATTGTGATTCCAGTTGTCGCGGGTTCAAGTCCCGTTAGCCACCCCATTTATTTTGGTAGCTTTGCTTCCAATCTTGATATATTCAAGATGAAACATAGTCGGTGAATAGCGCAGCTTGGTAGCGCATCTGGTTTGGGACCAGAGGGTCGGGGGTTCGAATCCCTCTTCACCGACCACTATTAGATAAAACCCCAGTCGAAAGACTGGGGTTTTTTCGTTCCTGCTCTATCCATATTTTCACGTCTAATCTCTTTGATTGAGAAGTTCTCTCGCCTCTCCTATTCTGTAATGCCTCAAAACATCGATAACCACTAATGCTTTCTTATTTATAGAAGGGCAAATATGGAGATTGCGTTCTTAGATTAAAAGCGGGGCTCTCGCTTCTGAGAGCATCATCATTCCATATTGAGCGGGTGGGGTTTGCTATCCGGCGGATATAAAGAAGATATTGGTTTTTTGCATCCGGATACAAGCGTTTGAATAAGTGCAGTTATGGTTCTCTTTATGCTTACTGTGTCACCTTGAACACTCAGTTTCTTGGTCGTGACACTCTTTCTGCCAACAGTCATATATTCTACGTATGCACTAAATAGTTAAGCAGAAATTCCACTTATGCTCGATCCGATTATTGATCATTAATCATGGCGATTTTTGCTATTGATTTACTGTTTATCTGAACTAAAGTTTTATTATTGTCGATTTGTATGGTTTTAATTACTAACTATTTGGTTAATTATAGTGCTATGTTTTTATTTTGTTAAATGGTGCTATTGTGTTTTTTGTGAATTTTTATTCTTGATTATTTATAACGTCAAGGTCTAAGTCATAACTGGTGGTGCTTATAAATAAGGGTTTTTAGAGGGTATTGGCAACAGGTTTGACCAACCGATGATATAACTCAATTGCATATTTATTTTCATAAGCTGCTTGGTATTTGTTCGAAATCGACTTTTTATACTATGTTTGTTGCTTTTCTGTGAATTTTTTGCCAAATTGATGACCTTATAAATTGCCAGAACGGTGTACCCAATTTTATCTAAATTGATTGGGTGGACAGGCTGGCTTGAATGGATTCACTTTTCAGACAGGGCAGAAAACTGCCAAAGCAGTAGAGGTCTGGTAATGTCACTTTTAGAAGTTAAAAATCTTCGAATCGAATACCCATCGCGCCACGGTGTGCATGCAGCAGTTAAATCTCTATCGTTCAACATCGAACGAGGAGAAATTGTGGGCGTTGTGGGTGAGTCTGGTGCTGGTAAATCGACAGTCGGTAATGCCGTCATTGATTTGCTGAGCCCACCTGGTCGCATCGCTAGTGGTGATGTTTACTTAGATGGTGAGCTGATCTCAGGCTTATCGGCAGAAGAAATGCGCCAGGTTCGAGGCTCAAAAATTGGATTTATCTTTCAGGATCCAATGACCTCACTTAACCCGCTTTTTACTGTTGAACAGCAGTTGAAAGAAACCATTCATGCCAACATGAAGGTGACGGATGAAGAAGCGTATCAGCGCGCTCTATCTCTGATGCAGCAAGTGGGTATCCCTCAACCGGAAAACCGTCTCAAGCAGTTCCCACACCAATTCTCTGGCGGTATGCGCCAACGTGTGGTGATTGCGATTGCACTGGCTGGTGAGCCGGATCTGATCATTGCCGATGAACCTACGACGGCACTGGATGTATCCATTCAGGACCAAATCCTGAGTTTGATTCGCGAATTGTGTATTAAGAACAACGTGGGCTGTATGTTGGTAACGCACGACATGGGCGTGGTTTCTAACGTAACAGACCGTGTTGCGGTAATGTACCGAGGCGACCTGGTTGAATTTGGTAATACAGCCAAAGTGCTTGGCGACCCAGATCATCCATATACTCGCAGCCTGATTTCTGCGGTACCGCGTTCCGATGTAAAACTCGATCGCTTCCCACTCGTGAGCTATATAGAAGAAGCGCACGAAATGGAACCGTTGGATGTGAAGAATCACTGGTTAGGTCAAAGTCAGGATCACCGTGATTACACAGGCTCATTATTGACAGTAGAGAACGTCAATCTTCGCTTTACCACCAAGGATTCGTTGTTTGAAAGCCGCCGTGAGTATGTGCAGGCATCGAATAATGTCAGCTTTGAAGTCTTCGAAGGGGAAACCTTCGGTTTGGTGGGTGAATCGGGTTCGGGCAAATCAACCATTGCACGTGTAATTGCGGGTCTGTATCAGCCAAACTCGGGTAAGGTGACCTTTGAGGGTATTGATCTAACGTCTCTGAAGTCAGAGAAAGAACGTCGCCCTCTACGCCGTCAAATGCAGATGGTGTTCCAGAACCCATACACTTCAATGAACCCGCGGATGAAGATCTTCGATATCATCGCCGAGCCAATCCGTTTCCACAAGCTTACCCGCAATGAAAACGAAACGCGCCAGATCGTGCACGATCTTCTTGATCACGTTGGGCTGGGTAAAATGGCGGGTGTGAAGTACCCACACGAATTCTCAGGTGGTCAGCGCCAACGTATTTCGATTGCGCGTGCACTGGCAACCCGTCCACGTCTTCTTATCTGTGATGAACCGACATCAGCGCTCGATGTATCAGTACAGGCACAGATTCTGAACTTACTAAAAGATTTACAAGATGAGTTAAATCTAACCATGCTGTTTATCAGTCACGATTTACCCGTTATTCGCCAAATGTGTGATCGAGTGGGTGTGATGCAAATGGGTACGCTACTGGAAGTGGCGCCGACCGAACAGCTCTTTAGATCACCTCAGCACGAATACAGTCAACAACTGATTTCATTAATGCCTGAATTTACAGGCTTAAGAGAAGAAGTAAAAACGGCGTAAGTCGTAGACATTACCCGATATTTGGGTGACAAAAACAGAAGCAAATACAACAACTAGGGATGAATCCCGCATAAGGAGTTATGCAATGAAAACCATGAAAAGCAAACTAGCAGTGGCTTTAATGGCAGCTGGCTTAAGCTTTAGCGCAGCAGCGGCAGATATCACAGTGGCTTATGATGCTGACCCAGTGTCTCTGGATCCGCATGAGCAGCTATCTGGCGGTACACTGCAAATGTCTCACATGGTGTTTGATCCACTAGTTCGTTACACACAAAAGTTAGATTTTGAACCTCGCCTAGCAGAGAAATGGGAACGTGTAGATGACACAACTTTCCGCTTCCAGCTTCGTAAAGGCGTGAAGTTCCACTCTGGTAACGAACTAACGGCTGATGATGTAGTTTGGACGTTTGACCGTCTGAAAGACTCTCCTGACTTTAAAGCGATCTTCGAACCATACGAGAAGATGGTAAAAGTAGACGACTACACAGTTGAGCTAGTATCGAAAGGTGCTTACCCGCTGGTTCTACAAACAGCAACGTACATCTTCCCAATGGACAGCAAGTTCTACTCTGGTAAGACCGAAGATGGCAAAGACAAAGCGGAAGTGGTGAAGCACGGTAACTCGTTCGCTTCAACTAACGTATCTGGTACTGGTCCATTTATCGTCACTCAGCGTGAGCAAGGTGTAAAAGTAACATTCGAGCGCTTTGGCGATTACTGGGACAAAGACACGGGTAACGTAGACAAGCTAACTCTAGTACCAATTAAAGAAGACGCAACACGTGTTGCAGCACTTCTTTCTGGTGACGTAGATATGATTGCACCGGTTGCACCAAACGATCACAAACGTGTGAAAGGTGCGAAGAACGTAGACCTAGTGACACTACCTGGCACTCGTATCATCACATTCCAAATGAACCAAAGCAGCAACGAAGCACTGAAAGACGTTCGTGTTCGTCAGGCGATTGTTCATGCGATCAACAACGAAGGCATCGTGAAGAAGATCATGAAAGGCTTCGCAACGGTTGCTGGTCAGCAAGGTCCTGAAGGCTACGCTGGCTATGAAGCGGATCTCGTACCACGTTACGACCTGAAGAAAGCGAAAGAGCTAATGAAGGAAGCGGGTTACGAAAACGGCTTCACGCTAACAATGATGGCGCCAAACAACCGTTATGTAAACGACGCGAAAATTGCTCAGGCTGCGGCGGCAATGCTGTCTAAGATCGGTATCAAAGTAGATCTGAAGACCATGCCTAAAGCACAATACTGGCCAGAGTTCGACAAGTGTGCGGCTGACATGCTGATGATCGGTTGGCACTCAGATACAGAAGATTCTGCGAACTTCTCTGAGTTCCTAACGATGACGCGTGACGAAGCAACAGGTAAAGGCCAGTACAACTGTGGTCATTACTCTAACGCTGAAGTTGATAAGCTGGTTAACGCATCTAACGTAGAGACGGATCCAGCGAAGCGTGCAGAAATGCTACAGAAAGTAGAAGCAACGCTGTACAACGAAGCGGCGTTTGTACCTCTACACTGGCAGAACCTTGCTTGGGGTGCAAAATCTAACGTTGATATCGCGCCAATCGTGAACGCGATGAACTTCCCTTACTTCGGTGACTTGGTGGTGAAATAACCCCCTCACAGAATTAAGTAGGATTATTGGCACCCTTATCGGGTGCCAAAACTTAATTTTTTGGTGCTTAGCTTTGTTTCAGTCGGGTTAGGTGCCATTTTTCAGACTGAAAATGCGACCGGAGTACTTCTGGTTTAGCAGACTGAAATCTACGGAAAGTTAAAGGGGCAAGGAATGTTTTCGTTTCTGGTCAAGCGCCTGTTTCAGGCACTGATAGTGATGTTTGTGATCAGTTTGGTGGCGTTTGCCATTCAGGATAATCTGGGTGACCCATTGCGTGAGCTTGTTGGTCAGTCGGTTTCTGAAGCGGAGCGTCAAGCTCTGCGTGATGAGCTCGGCCTTAACGATCCCTTCATTACTAAATACACTCGCTTTGTTGGCGCTGCGCTGCAAGGTGACTTAGGTACTTCTTATTTCTTCAAGCGCCCTGCGGTTGAAGTGATTCTTGATAAGCTGGTTGCGACACTAGAGCTAGTGTTTGGCGCCACGGTTATTATCATCGTTTGTTCGATACCCCTCGGCGTTTACTCCGCGATTCACCCGAAAAGTATATTTACCAAAGTGGTGATGGCGTTTAGTAGTGTCGGGATTTCCATACCGGTCTTTTTGACCGCGATTATGCTGATGTATGTCTTCTCAATTGAGCTTGGCTGGTTGCCGTCCTATGGGCGGGGAGAAACCGCCAATGTGCTCGGCTGGGAATCCGGCTACTTTACTCTTGATGGCTTAGCGCATTTGATTCTGCCGTGTATTGCACTGGCGTCTATTATGTTGCCGCTTTTCATCCGTCTGGTTCGTTCTGAAATGCTGGAAGTGCTGAGTTCTGAATACATCAAATTCGGTAAGGCGAAAGGCCTAGCGCTGAACAAGATCTACTACCAGCACGCACTGAAAAACACCATGCTGCCTGTACTGACCGTCGGTGGTGTGCAAATCGGTACTATGGTGGCCTACACCATTCTGACCGAAACGGTTTTCCAATGGCCAGGTACTGGTTTCCTTTTCCTTGAAGCAATCAACCGTGTGGATACACCACTGATCACCGCCTACGTTATTTTCGTTGGTCTGATCTTTGTTGTGACGAACACTATC
The DNA here is from genome assembly GCF_000740665.1 of Vibrio sp. B183. Lineage (NCBI taxonomy): Bacteria > Pseudomonadati > Pseudomonadota > Gammaproteobacteria > Vibrionales > Vibrionaceae > Vibrio > Vibrio sp. B183. Next base: position 20,590 of record NZ_JPQB01000001.1, read on the forward strand.
GTTGACTTGCTATACGGCATTATCAACCCGACCGTTAACCTGACAGGCAAAGGAGCATAATCATGAGCCAGACAGCAACTGCTCCTTCTCATTGGGAGCGTTTTAAACAATCGGATTTCCTCTACTATTTCAAACGCGACAAAGTGGCGATGGCCAGCTTTACCGTGTTCATGTTATTCCTGGTGATGGCGATTGCGGCGCCAATACTGTCACCGACAGACCCGTATGATTTAGCATCCATTGATATCATGGACTCAGAGTTGCCACCATCTTGGATGGAAGACGGCGACGAGCGTTTTGTTCTGGGGACCGACGAACAGGGTCGTGACATTCTATCGACCATTCTGTACGGCTCGCGCCTGTCATTGACCATCGGTTTTCTGGCGGTTGGCCTACAGTTAGTGTTGGGTATCGTCATCGGCTTGTCTGCGGGCTACTTTGGTGGTCGTGTAGATAGCTTCCTTATGCGTTTTGCCGATGTACAGCTTTCGTTCTCTACCATGATGGTCGCCATCATCGTATCGGCCATCTTTAAAGCCAGCTTTGGCAGCGACTTTTACAGTCAATATGCCGTTGTGATGCTGGTAGTGATCATTGGTGTCGCAGAGTGGCCGCAATACGCGCGGACTATTCGTGCGTCGGTACTGGCTGAGAAGAAAAAAGAATACGTGGAAGCGGCACGTGTCATGGGCTTTAAAGCACCACGCATCATGTTCCGCCACATTCTGCCGAACTGTTTGTCGCCTATCTTGGTGATCTCGACGGTTCAGGTGGCAAATGCCATCATGTCTGAAGCGGCACTTTCTTTCCTTGGTTTAGGTCTTCCGGTCGACCAGCCATCATTGGGTGCTCTGATCAGCATTGGCTTTAACTACATCTTCTCCGGTGCATGGTGGATTACTGCTTTCCCAGGTGTGGTTTTGGTGACATTAGTACTGGTTATCAATCTTTTGGGTGACTGGTTGCGAGATGTATTTAACCCGAAAATTTACAAAGGGTGATCCAAGCCTAAGATTTGATTATAAATATCTCACTACACTAAGAGTCGTAACATGTTACGGCTCTTTTTTTGCATCGACATTTTCTCAACAGTGAGCCGTCAATAATGTCACTATATCGATCACGATATGGACATCGAATTAAAGGTTTGAATTAAGAGTATGGGAATGAGAATGGCCGTTAAATCTAAGCGACCTTTAGTAACACTCATGAGCCTCGCAATATTGGCTTTGCCAATGTTGTCAGCTCCGACATATGCTGAAGAATTTTTGTGTGATGCAACTCAGGCGTCTAGCGACACCTTGCCTGTGCTGGATGCTGCTTGCCCGATAGGCAAAGGGATGTGGGGAAAACAGAAGCCAAAAGGTCAGGCGTCTTATTTCTGGATCCAGTGTGGTGTGTACGGCAAACCTCTGGCTTTGCCTGAGGCGAAGAAAATCTATCAACACATCAATTCGGATGTGTGGGCAAAACCGGAAGGCAAAGCCTATCGTTGTCTGATTGGTCCATACACAGACTTTGCCGAAGCAAAACAAGATCTGGCTAAAGTGAAGAAGCTGCCAGATTATAAAGAGGCCTTCGTCCGTGAAGTGGTGAAAGGAGCGCCGACGGCAAAAGCCGCACCAGTGACGAAGCCTGCAGCCAAGCCTAAACCTCAGCCAGCGCCTAAAGTGGCACAGCAGCAGACAACAGTGATACCGGCACCAAGCCGACCTGAACCTAAGGTTGTGCCAAAAGCAGAGCCTAAGCAAAAGCAGGATAAAAGCGTGTCGATTCGTCAACACACCACCATCAATGGGGTCGAGTACAAGGTGCCATACGCTCTGTTTGGCAACGACCAGTTCTATATGGAACATGAATTGCCATGGAATCGCATGGACTATGAAATGGCCTATAAGACCTGTTACCGAATGGGAATGCGTCTGGCAACAGCAAAAGAGTGGCAATCTTTGTTGGATGCGAAGGTGATGTCACGAGACAAGTGGCCAATGCACTTACCGTACTGGGGCGCAGAGCGTACTGGACTGTTTTATAGCGGTAAGGTCAATCAGTTGAAAGGCACATCGCTGTTGAATGTCATGTGCGTGAAGTAATCGAAAAACCAGTGGCTCTGCTACTGGTTTTTTTCTTCAGCTTCTTTGAGTAAGTCGAGGTACTTTTTCTCAACAAAGTCTTTCTCTTTGGTAATGTGGTGCAGCTGCTGTTGCACCGCTTCCAGCTGAGCTTTGACTTCTCCGACGTCACCTTTCTCTGCGGCTTTTTTCTTGTAGGTGTCTATGATGCCAAGCAGTTGTTGCCGTTCATGCTGGTATTCTTTCTCTAGCTTATTAAAACCGCCAGCCTCACTGATCTGGACATATTCCTGCTCCAACTGTTCAAACTGTTTCTCTAGCTGCTCTTTCTCCTGTTGCAGGCTTTCGACGGTATCTGACTGTTTAAGAAGTTTATTTTTAGCGGTTCTTAATCCCTTGATGCTGCGGCTGAGGTCGCCTTTGAGCTTTTTAATCAACTGATGCGATTTGCTCAACTTCTGGTTGAGCTCTTCAATCGATTCCTGATCTTGAGCGCTTAACCCCCCGTCATTAGCGGATTTTATTTGTGATACCTGCGCTTCCAACGCCTGCTGGATAATAATGAGGTCATTAAGGGTGTCGCTGTTTTCAGCGGTGTAATTCAGCGCACTATCGACCGATTGCTGGCACAGTTCGTAGGTATTGCGGTCCATATCTTTGCCATGAACGACCTCTCGAACGAAGTGGCGAAACTCGCGAAGTATCAACAATAGAATCACAAACCATACCAACAAAATGAATAACCCCATGTCGACCGCTAGGGCAATGAGATTTTCTGTGGTGAGAAGAGGCGCTAAATCCATGAACTCATTCCATGTTTTTTGAATCCTAATAGAGTGTAAGTTTAGTTGTCATAACAAATTGTGCCTATAATTTAGACAGTCCCCAGCAAGAGTAGAATGCGATTTGTGAAGATTCTGATTGTCGATGACAGTAAAGCCACATTAGAAATCGTCAGGCGAGCCTTAGAAAATTTCGGCTACCGCCGCTTGTCTATTCAGAAAACCGACAGTGCACTTGATGCTCTTGAACAGGTTAAACAATGGCAGCCAGAGATCGTCCTCACCGACTGGTACATGCCAGACATGACGGGGCTGACCTTGATTGAGGAAATCAAAAAGCTCGAACTGGGCGTCAAGATGGGCATGATTACTACGGTTGACGATCAACTGCAGATTAATCAAGCCAAAGCGGCTGGCGCGAGTTTTGTTTTGTCCAAGCCCTTTGATGACAAAGAGCTGCACCGCAAACTCTTACCACTAGTGCAAGGAGCTGAAGAGAGCGAAAGGGCGCTGGAAAACATCAACGATGTACAGAAAGAGCTCGCTCTGCCTAAGTTATCTCAGCTGGAAAAGCTGATGAAGCGTGAAATCAGCGATCGCCTAGTGCTGAACAATATCCGCCAGCAATCTTTTGATGAGAGTAAAATCCCGTGCCTGCTTGCCGTGTACGAGGATGGCGAAACGCAAAGGCCGCGCGCGGTGGCTATTCTCGACATATATGCGATTTGTGTATTCTCGCGCAGCAATTCCGCGATCAGTAAGCAAGACCTGCAAAGAGCAATTCATAGCAAGCTGGTGAGCAAAGACATTCTCGATACCTGCCAGCGAGTGCTAGATAAGTCTTCCCTTGCGTTTCTCGATAGCAATTCACGAAAAAGCCTGCGACTGAAAAACGTCAGTTTTATCCCATCCGCGTTTGAAAAGCTCGAAGCTTTGTATAGTAAAGAAGCTGACAAGAGAGTCGACTTCTCCTGTCAGCTGGAAGATATGGCGCAGGGTAAAGTGACCCTGATTGGTTTTTAGTTTATGAATCATTCTAAACAGCGTACTGCCCAACGATAGGATAGGGTGGATGTACAGTAATTAATTATTTCTGGGGCTTATGGTGTGAGAAGTGGGTTGTTTAATGGTGATGTTTTATTTGATATAAATATCTTTATCTATTTGTTAAATAAAATGTTTTTAATATTAGCCTTGGAAGCTTTTGTGCATTTCAATGTGATTTTTCTGCTTTTACCTCAATTATTGATAACCCGTTTAATTCGGCCTTACTTTTTGTAGTAAAACAAAATGCATAGGGTATGATACGCATATTGTTTTTTGCTGATAATACTAACAAGTCATGGATGTACGTAACGCTGACATGGAAGCGATGTGCCATGTATTCAAACGCTATGTTGAGTACATGGGAGTCGATCAGACGGTGTCTTTCTCTCGAGTGGATACACAACTTGAGCAAGTAAAAACCGTGTCGACTAACTATTCATGGCATCTGGCTTATTGGGGCGACGAGCTGTATAAAAACCTCCATTCGCGTCTCAAGCCGGGCATTAACCTGTGGAACAGTCAAGGGGCCCAAAATTTCCGTGAGTCAGCGAAAGCGAGCCATAACCGCGTCGATATCGTGACCAATCAGGGCTCACAGTACGACATTCTCTCCATCTCTTTGCCAATCACGCCGTTACCTTGCGATGTGGTCAGTCAGGCGATTGCGTTCCGTCCTAAGGTCAATCACCTTGCGCTTGAATGCTGGAGTGATAAAGAGATACAGATCCCGATTGATAGCTTATCAGCCGCCAACTCAGTTCAGTCCAATTATGACGAAGAGAAACCTTATGTGTTCGGCAATCTGACGCTGACACACGATGAGCTCACCAGTGTGCGTTACTTTCTTGAGATGAAAACCTTTCAAGAGGTGGCTTTGCTTCGCGGCTGCCAAGAGGTGGAAGAAGCGCGGCGACTCTATATCATCAAATGCAAACTGGGCTGTGAATCTCAGCCTGATTCGGTCTTCTTTAGAAAACTGGTGGAACATGGAGTGACAGTCGCATGTCTGGACAGTTTCATCACGTATCGCTAACGGTCAGCGATTTAGTCGCCAGCCAAAATTTCTATGCATTGTTTGGTTACCAGCTTGAACGAAGTTGTCGGGATGAGCAGGTCACCATTCATATGTTGGAAAACCAAGGCTCGAGAATCGAGCTTTTTCATTTTTGTGGGGACGTTTCAGCCCCAGTTCCTGAATCATTGATCGCGTTAAAAAGAGTGGGCATCACCCATTTCGCTTTACGTGTGAATGATCTTGAAGCCTTTCATAGAAAATTATCGGAAGTCACCAACATCACTACTATTTACAACGCTAGGCTAGGTAGTTTCCGTTACTTTTTCTGTTCAGACCCCGATGGAAATCAATTAGAACTTATAGAGGAGTAAAACAGAATGTCACTCACCTGGAAACAGCGCACCAGTGCTGTCCTTGGTAATGCCATGGAGTTTTATGATATCGCTGTATTCGCATCGATATCTATGTACATTTCCCAGCTATTTGCCACCCAAGGCATTGAACACTCAGAGCTGGTGGTGTGGGGCGTATTTGCCCTGCGATTTTTGATCCGACCTTTTGGCGGCGTTGTGATTGGCCGCTACGCCGACAAATACGGGCGTAAACGAGCACTGGTTTTTTGTAACCTTCTGACTGGCTTAGCTACGGTATCGATGGCATTTGTACCAGTCGACACGGTCGGACAGTACGTTGTGGTTGTGTTCTTGTTCTTCCAAATGATTCAAGCGTTTAGCTTTGGGGGCGAATACCCAACCCTAATCAATTACCTTCTCTACGATGCGAAGAAATCAGAACGCTCACGTGTGAGCAGCTTGATTGTTGCGAGTTCTATTGTCGGTGTCATCATTTCTCTCCTTATCGTTGCAGGCTTAGAGCATTACTTAACGGCAGAAGAAATGAGTGCTTGGGGCTGGCGAGTGCCGCTGCTAGTGGGTGTCGCGAACATTATCGTAAGCTTATATTTGCGTCTTTCTCTACCTGAATTGCCGAAAGCTGAAGCGGTAGCAAGTAAGTCGAGCCGTCAGATCATTGCCAAAGTGTTTTGTATCTCCATTCTTGGTGCGGTGGTGTTCTATGTTCAGAACCTAGCGAGCGGTATCTTGGGCAAAGCGATGGGGATTGAGAACCTCGCACTGATCAACTCGTCAGTACTGGTGGTATTGCTGTTCGTATTTTCGTTTGTCGTCGACAAAAGTTTCTCACCACAACAAGCATTTAAAGTCGGAGCACTATTTATGCTGTTTGCAGCGGTCCCCTTGTTTGCGCTACTTGGTTCCAGCGAATTCATCTGGCAAGCGTTAGCAGTGTTGGGTATCAGTACGTTGGCAGCGATTATTTTAGGTAACTTGGCCGCGCTGTTATGGCAGCAATCTGCTAACCAAACCACCAGCTTAGGTATTGGTTATAACATTGCATTGTCTATCTTTGGTGGCCTAACACCACTGATTGTGACAGAAGCCATGCTGCTTAGCTCCGCCTATGTGGGTGTCTATGTTGCGATCGCGACATTACCGGGGCTAGCAGTGCTGTATCGCTTTACGGCCACCGTTCATCAGGAACCAGTTCAGTCAGCTTAGTTACCAATTCCTGAACAAGTTTATCTCGCTTAACACTGAAAGGCTCTAAGGCATCTGCTTAGAGCCTTTTTATATTGGTGCGAGTCTTACCTTCTCGAATTGTCTTACATTTGTTACTTACTGAAATATATCAAAAATCATCAAAGTAAATTTGACTCTCTTTGAGCTTTATTCCGTGTCTTTCCTTGTAATTCCGTTCTCTTCGAGCAGGTAACTCATTAACTTTTCGTTCCGCTTTTCACTTTTGGTGAGAGGTTAGCTGTGTAAATAAGGAAGAGAATACAAATGAGAAGAGAAACGAACGGTACGAATCCTCGCGTTTGGGGGAGTATAGCTGTATTGGCCATGGCTCTAGTTGGGTGTGATGAACAGGAGTTCGAGTTTTCAGCACAAGTCGATAGCCCTATTAGTGGCCTTGCTGCGGGTGACTACGCTGAGTCGGGTGAAATCTACGACTACAATACACTTGCCGTATTCGATGAGAAAAACAAACCTGGAGATGAAAACAAGCCAAGATTCGCCATGGTTGAACGTCACGGATCCAATGCCAGCGTTGTTCCAATCGATCAAAGCCAAGTCTCATGGCCCCTAGAGCAGAAGCGTGGCAATGATATTGAAGCCATTTGCCAACTCAATGAGACATATTATTTGGCTGCTGAAAGCAGTTTTTACAAGGGTGATTATGGCAGATTGTTTTTATTAGAAAGAGAGCTGTCTCAGGGTGGTTTAAGTTCGGGGCTGCGTTTGGTCGCTACTTATTCTCAATCCTCAAGCCCAGATGAGCTCGACGGTATTTCTTTTGAAGGCCTAGCGTGCACACCTTCTATCGACAGTGATGACTCTTACAACATCCTGCTAGGTGATAGAAATTCAGGCGGACTGTATTGGGAAAGTATTCATCCCTTACAAGACATAGCTGATAATGGTGTGATCCCTTTAGCGTTAAAAAAAGTGGGAGTAATTACTGCCCCCTCATCATGGTCCACAAGCCGAGATATCTCTGATCTCTATTTTAGTTTTTCCTCACATCGACTATTTGGTGTGGCGTCGTATGATCCTGAAGATAAAGCATTGGACTCGAAACAAAATGCGCAACCTCATTCAATGATGTATCGGACGAGTCACTCTTTTCATCTCGAGGACATGGCATTTATGCAAAGTATGGCGAGTAGCGGGGGTAACGAGTCGCTGCTTATTGAGCCAGTCCATTCATTTCCTAATCATAAGGTTGAAGGTATCACGGCTTTTGGAGCGACTGATGGTATGTTCTATGGGTCAGATGATGACACAACAATCAATGAATACGGTTTAGTGGTCGTAAAGTAAGTATTTACTTACACCTTGGGGAAGAATAAAAAGCAGGCCATTAGCCTGCTTTGTCGTTTTCTAGCCCTAAACCACCTTCTTTAGAAGGTGGTGATCGTTCTTTTGGGCTTTGCCCGAAGAACGCTCATGTTCAAGATGTCCTCGTTTGCAACCAACAAATGAAGGAAATAACGAACATGAGCAGATATGAATCCGCTTCACACGTTTATCATCGGTGCCAATATCATATTGTTTGGACACCTAAATATCGACTAAAGATTCTGAAAGGAAATTTAGGCAAAGAGCT
>NZ_JPQB01000002.1:0-391822 GCF_000740665.1 Vibrio sp. B183
CGTATTCGCCATAATCTGAACGGCATTCGCCAATCTGCCGACGATCTGCTCAGCTTAGCAGGGAATGTAGATGAGGTCAGCGAACATTTGCAATCTGTGGTAGTGGATTTGAATCAACAGCTTGCCACACTAAAAGTTGAATAAGATGCCATATCTTGGCCACCCTAGGCTCTTATGGCCTCTACCTCTCCGCTTATCCAGCCAAGCACTGAATGCTACAGGCGGTGGGGGCACGCCACAACAAGGAGTTATCGCCATTGAACCCCAATGCACACTCTGCGGGTGTCGTTGGAAGTACCGGTTAACTCACCCTGCTATCGTCCATCTTAGTATTTCATGCCCAAACTGCTTCTCTGAAGATACCGTGGTGGTCAGTACGTTGAGAAAAGCACAGTAGCTTGATTAGTAGACCGCTGGGCATTGAGTAAGTCAAACTATGCTTTCGAGAATCAATTAGTTGAACACTCAACACCAATAGATGGGCAGAAGCATATTAGGGAAGGTGCGAATAAGTTCTGCAATTTAGGTCTTGATCAAGACTTTACTTTACCAACCTAAATTTCAAACGCTAAACGTCAAATTTAGGTCAATTAATGGGCGTTTTAGACCGAATTTTGGCCCTTTTCCGGGCCACTCCCGGATTTCAGACAGATCTTGGCTGTCGTCGCAACATCTGATCTACTTTAAACAGGTTTGCCAAAGTGAATAACATGGCTAACTGTGAGTCATTTTTCATCAATCCCTTGTAGCGCGCTTTGATGAAGCCGAACTGACATTTGATAATACGAAACGGGTGTTCTGCCTTTGCTCTGATTCTGGCTTTTAAGTATTCGATGTTGATAACTGTCTTGTTCTTGCGAGGGTGCTTTTTCAGTGCCCGTATTTTACTAGGGCGCTCAGCAATCAGCCATTCCACGTTCGTGTCTTTCAGTTCTTCCCGTTTCTGTGCGCCTTGATAACCAGCATCGGCGGAAACAAATTCTTCTTCACCGTGCAGCAAATTATTCAATTGGTTCAGGTCATGTTCGTTGGCGGCAGTGGTGACTAGCGTATGGGTGAGACCGCTCTTGGCATCCACGCCAATATGCGCTTTCATGCCGAAGTACCACTCGTTGCCTTTTTTGGTCTGATGCATATCTGGGTCAAGCTCATTGTTTTTATTCTTAGTGGAGCTCGGAGCTTGGATGATGGTGGCATCGACCAAAGTTCCTTGCGTCATCATCACGCCACAGTCCGACAACCATTGGTTCACGCTGTTGAATAATTGACGCGTGAGTTTGTGCTTTTACAGCAAGTGCCCTAAGTTCATGATGGTGGTCTGGTATCGCTTTATCCAGTGATAATCGAGCAAACTGACGCATTGAAGCAATTTCATATAACGCATCTTCGGTGGCTTCGTCACCAAGACTGTACCACTGCTGCATACAATGAATGCGGAACATTGTCTCAAGTGGATACAGGCAGCGGCCGTTGTCGGCTTTTGGGTAAAAGGGTTCAATCACTTCGAGCAGTTGAGACCGCGGCAACAGGTTGTCCATCCGGGATAAAAAAATCTCTTTACGAGTCTGGCGGCGCTTGCTGGAAAACTCACTATCGGCGAAGGTTAATTGTTGGCTCATGGTGTTGGTCGTTGTAATGAACTGTACCACTATGATCTCACATCAGGGGTTTATTCGCACCTTCCTTAGAAAAGGCAGCATACCAATTGGAGAACGCCGCCTTTCGAGTATGAAACTTTAATACCAAGTATTAATCTTTATTACTTAGTATTACACTTTATTCTTATCTCACAGCAGATCACCCAATAACGCTGTTTTTCAAGCACAGTTCTCTTGCATATTGTGAATGAAAAATAAGCCACCCCATTAGCGCGAGTGATAAAGGTGATCTCAGGTCTTGTCACTCAGGGTTTCTGCTTTAAGTTGTTCGATCTCAGACTCGGTTTGCCACTTGCCGTTATAAATACGACGCCACTCTGGTAAAGGAGCGTTTTGAGCCCTAAGATCAAATGTATCTGCTACTGGAAACTCTAGACTGCGAGAAGGGATATCTTTGATTCGAGGTTCAGATCTTCCTTCAAAAAACTCTTTATGGTTTGGAAACTCAATACATTCTATATCATATCTATTTGAGAGACTCTCTAGCACCTCGTCTAGCTCTTCGACTGTTTTAAAAAATAAGTAGCTATAACCACGAGTTTGAGTTCTGAAAACGGTGTTTTTCACTAGGTCCCATTTAGAGCAATCATCGTACTTATGATAAAAGCGAATCACTCTGCGCTTTTTGTTGTAATAGGCAAACAGCCAATCTTCTCGCTCTCCAACTCTCACTTCTGTTGGTTCATCAGGCTGGCGTTTTAACATACCAAATGAGAGTAAAATAAGGGCGCCAGCTCCCGCTAACGCCATCGGACCAACCACCGAGACCATCACCACACACACCACCGCACCTATCCAGCCAATGGCTTGCGTCACAGTATTCACCCATTTAGGCATATTGCGACGCTTCTTCATCACAAAGCCTTTGTCAGAAAAAATATAGTCATACCGATAATCGAGGCCGATGGTAAGGTAGAAGATTCCAGCCATCATCACTGACAAGACAAGACCAAAAAGGGTTACGACAAGCGTCTCACTTGTGTGTGTCAAAAATACAATTACAAATAAGAAACTCATAAATGGCAACGCGGTTAATTTGTAATGGTAGCGAAATGGCTCCTCTACATCATACTTATACCACGCTGTTAAATTGCCCCCTGTAAGAATCTCTTGCTCTTGCGCTTCTTGATAAATCGCTAACTCTTCTGGGGTGATGTAAAATGGTGAATATGCCAAGGGTTACTCCTGAAAACCTAATGTGCCAACAACAAGGGCAAGCGATTTTTTAATCGTGCTTTGCTTGCTATTATCTGAAATTACGCCATAAGTTGCATTCTGTTTGACCCCGTTTTGGAACCAGTACTCACGCTTAGCTGGAGCATCATCTTCCACATCGTACGCCACTTGCATAGCAAAGTATTGGTCTGTTTCTTCAATGGGCAATGTTACCTTGTACACCACCGATTCAGCGCTGGCTTTGTTCTGATTTTTTAGCGTGACTAAGTCAGCATTCTTATGCCAAGAGCCTGATGTCAATTCCTCTTCAGTTGCCTTGGTATTGGTACTCACTGTAATCCCACTGGTTGCAGCACGGCGTGGCAGTTGAATATGCACTTCCAAGCCAATTAACTCACGATGCGTATAGCCTGGATAGGCTTGTACTTTTTCAATAGGCTGATGGTATACCGTAGGCTGCTGAATAATGGATTGTAAATCAAACAGTGCTTGCTGCACTAATGCTGAATTATGCTTCTCTCTTTCAGGTAAACTCGCCGATTGACTCCACTGAGTACGAGACGGATGATAGCCCCAAGGCAGTTTATCTAACCATTTTTGGAAATCGTCTTGTTTTAGCTTGTTCAACTTATAATTAACAGCTAGGTATGCAACCGTAAGGACAGCCAAACCTGCCGTTACAGGCCCACCAAAGGTCAAGTTTAGTACAAATTGTCCTGTTAACCCTCCGTATGCTTGGAACATACCGACAGCAGACATTGCTGTTAATACTAGAGCATTTGTTACATGCAGATATTTTTCAAGGCCGTAGACTTCATCAGCGTTCTGCCAAGAACGGTAAGCTTCAATACCTGAAGCCAATGCCCCCAAAGCCCCTGTTATCGCTAGCCATTTATTGAATACCTTTAAGTCATCAAGGACCAAGTTTTTAAAACCATCTACCTCATCAGCTACTAGTGTTTTCAGGGTTTTTAGCGAGTGTGATCTTAGCTTATCGTTTCCCTTAACCTTATCCCATAATTTCCCCGTCCGAATACCCGTCCACGCACTGGCGGTATAAAACAGCTTTTGCTGTATGTCTAAGAATTCATCTGAAGTCATCAAGCCAGTACCGGCAATACTGCTTATGGCATCGGTCAGGGCAATGCTGTTAAACAGCAGGGCTAAAAAGCCCAGTCCGCCTGCGTTCTCGAACAGTTTATGTAAATCATCAGCCGCCTCACTGATTATCCTTGTTCTAAATTCAACCGTTGCTTTGGGTAAATCGTCTGGGAGTATGATGCGCTGTGGATATTCTAACGTTGCCACCGCTAATGACTTTTTGAGTCGGCGCTGGTTCTTTAATGCGTTTTTATACTTAGCCGTCGCCTTACGCTGGTTTTGATTCACCTCAGCAATAATGCGGTTGTTTTTCTTCAGCTCTGCAAGGTTATCTTCAATGCGCGTTTTCCAATCTTTGAATTCTTGAGCATAATTTTCGTTAATACTCACCGGCATCGTTTGTGCCATACGCTCAGCTATAGTCGCTCGCCATTGAAAACTATTTCTAGTCAGTGGCTTAGCCAGCGTTGGCATCAATAGGATAGACGCTTGAGAGGTTAAACTCACACCTACCTCTAGCGTTCCCTTCAATGCCGCGCTGATGGAGGCTTTGAATAGGGTGTCGAGCTCTTTAAAACCTTTTGCCAAGTCTTTCAAAATGTCGGTTTCAGAGGTGTTCGGATTTGTGACAAAGTCCATGACCTTCGCATACATCCCCGTTTTATTGCTCACCGAAGAGACATGGTCTAACCATTGTTCTTCATCGTCTGGCGATGTCGATAGAGGTTCGGGAAGTGATTTGTTCAACTCATTGTACACACTTCGACTAAAACCAGAGGTATAGAGCGGTAATAAGCTGGTTGGTCTTTCCCATTGGCTTTCTGCCCAAACGCGGTCCTCTTCTTCAATCACAAGGCTAAACGCTTCCACCGCCGCGAGGTGAAGCTGATAAAGGCTATATTGCGTCTCCTCGCTGTAAAGGTCGAAGACACGTTCGAGATGATGAGGGGTGAGAGTTTCTAATACCGAAATAAAATCACGCTTTACGGAAGTCACCTGTGCAAGCATGGTCTCTTTTTGCTCTGATAGCGCCTGCATTTCACTCAACATTTGTTTCCAGTTGAGCTGCTTGCGCCAGCGGTCGCTGGCAATCCACTGCTCATAGTAGCCAAAACGACTGGCGGATATACCGTATTTCTCTTGAATAGACTGAGCAATAGCAGACTGTGTATTTTGGCTGGATTCAATCGCACCCGCAGAAAATTGGGCAGGATAACCTGATTGAATCGCTCCTTTGTTTTTCTCTGCTAAATCCAGCTGTGTCGATGAATCGTAATATTCTGCCATATCAGCATAAAACGACAGCTCTTTACCGCTGCGCTTAACACGTGCGGGCATGTTTATTTCGTCACTTGCCCCAAACATGGATAGCTGCATGGCGGTTTGCATCAAGTTCCACTGGTTTGAATACTGGTCGATGAAAAGACGGTAAGGACTGGCGGCTCCCACAAACAGCAGCGACATGTCTTGTATGTCAGCGGCGTAGTCTTTTATTGCAACAAAATAGGCCGCTTCCTCTTCAGGGAGCGTTGCCGTTAAATCACTTTCAGCAGCAACAGGTTTATAGACAGAGCCGTCTTCATCGGCGTTGGTGGCGATGCCAGAATCAGCAAAACGGCCATCATCGATAGCAGAGGCTTCGATGTCGGCCACTTCAGAGAGCTGAGCGATAGGCGCAATATGAGATTGCTGAGAGTTAGCTGTTAATACCACGGTTTGCATGCGGTCAATATGACTGCTGGGGTTGTTAAGGACGCGCATGAACATGTTCCATGTCCAGCGGTGTTGAGAGTAACAAATCGACAGCACGCTTTTGTCAGTATAAGTCAGAAACGGACTTGGGGACTCTGGTGTTCCTCTCGTCTCGGAGTCTGGACTTTCTGCTGCTCCAAGTTTGTAAAGCGTAAATTGTGTCCCCTTCACCTCGTATTCATCAAGGACCTTCCTAACGGAGTCATAAACATAAAGCCAACCATCACGCACTTGGCGAAGTGTATAGCCAATGGTGTTGAGCTTTGCAGGCCCTTTACCTTGCCATTCAGTGGGTAAACCAAATGGTGAAGTGTCTTCATTGTCAAGTTGGTCGATAGCGTAACGCACGGGGATGACATGTGCAGGCCCAGCTTCTGTTGGCTCGTTTCTCTGCGTCATATCAATCGTTCTTGGCTCTGGTTTTGATGGAGGGTCTATTTTCTTGGTTTCTCCTTCCCAAAACATACTACTCTCAGGTGGTGAGCCTGCAATATCATTTGAGGGCGCGGTTGAAGCTTCAGTCAATGAAGACAAGGTCCCATCCTTTTCATACGCCGCAACGGCTTCTTCGTAGGTGTAAGGGTGGTCATTCCATAACATGGATGTTTTGGGAGGGAGAGGATTGCTCATAAGTTCACAACGTCGATAAGGTGGAATACTAGCGGCTGTAAAGCAAGTTTTAGACCAACGAGCAGGCCTTATAAATGGCCCTCAAGAGTGTTCAAGAAACAAAAAATTGTAAGATATCCCAATAAGTTGTACGAAACTGCTAATTTTTGGTTCTTTGGGGAATAGGCCATCGCTACGACATTGCGACTGTGGTGATGGGAACATCAATCCTATGAGTTGCAGATTTTGAGACGGTTTCATGATAAATTAGCCCTAATGACAAAGTCCATCAATAACTCAAAATAATATGAATGCCCCACTAACCCCAATCAACAAAAAACAGTTTAAAAAGCTTATCCGACAAGAGCTGGAACCCACATGGTTTGATACAAAATCAGCCGACCCTGATATGTCTTGGGTTACCCCTATAGTGATAGAAATGTTGTTTACTGAGTTGATGATTCATACGCGCGGTAATCAATCAAAGGCTGCAAGGATTTTAGGTATCAACAGAGGTAACTTCAGTAAAAAATTAAACCAAATCATAAATAGTGAATCTGGATGGGGTCAGGGCCGATAGGTATTGCCCCCCTGTTGTTGGTGACTTTCTCATTCTCGCTTCAAATACAATCTCTATTAGAAGTTAACCCATATGCCCGAGTGTTAGTGGCACACTAGGTTTGTGAATAGTGCAGCTCAATACTGAGCAATTAACTCGGATCGGCCCATCCCTACAATCTAAAAATCCGCTTTTAGCGCATAAAAACCAAGATCATCACATGAGCTGTATTTAGGAAAATTGCGAGTGACTTGATACAGCCCAAAAGTGATCAAGCTTAGTATTCTCTGACAAAACAAAAAGAAACTTGTAACAATATTCAAAATGTTCTATTTTGATTAACGTTACTTAATTCAAAAGATACTATAATGCCGAAGAAAAAATCCCGCAAAGTCAGCCTGGAAAAGTTCGTACTACAGCACGTAAAAGAAGACACAACTCAAGGTACAGGCAATCTGGATATGCTCCGCCCACTCAACGCCGTAGTGAATTTTCCAGACTTGGGGCCGAAAGGTGGTGGAGGGCATAACGTTGACTTTGAACCCTTTTATGGGCAAGGGTTTGATGACTTAGTCAATCGTGCATATTACACGACGAAAGCCCTGCTTGAATCTGCCATTTCGAGTAACAGCTCTCAAACCACCATTCAAAGGTATGTAATTAATGGGTTTAACTATCTAGCAGACTACTTACCCCTTTATCGCCAGCATAAGGAACATGACTTGTCTCAAGCAGATTTATCACGTGAGTTAATGGATAACTTTCGTACCCATTTAAAGACGCTTAAGAAAAAGAAGGCCGAAGGTAATTTATCATACGGCTCTCAAAAACAAATCTACAGCTACGTAAAAGCGCTTTTACATGCGATGAAAACCAAAGGCTATTGGGATGCCTCACCTGAGTACGTGAAAGGCTGTTTTAAAGCCAACGCTTACCCTAACTCAAATCAACGCGGCGGTGGCGGCGCAAGCCCTTTTACACAGCATGAAAAAAAACAACTCGTTATTGCCTTAAAGCAAGCCATCAAACCTATCATAAAAAAAGACCGACAAGAGCCATTATCAGCGTATGAGCTAACAGTATTGGTGCTGGCAATTGCGATGCAGACAGGGATTAATACCAGACCTCTACTGGAAATGTCGGTGAGTTCCTTATCTGACCACCCACTAAAGGCAAACAGGCGATTATTGACCGTGTTTAAACGTCGAGGGAACGCCACTCAGTTGCACAACTTACGTAAGAGTGAGGAAATTGATATTATTCAGGGTGTTAAGTTGGATGTGGCGCTGTTTATTGAAACCATCACTAAGCTCAATGCTTCGAGCAGAAAAGAGTTAAATACGGATATGTTGCTCACCTACACCTCAACAGCTCCTAGTAATACTGGAACGGCCACCTCACTTTCGGAAAAAACACTTCATTACTACACTGCATTATTGATTAAGGAGTACGATCTAGAAGATGAGGATGGCAATCGAATCGCAGTGAACACAAGTCGCATCCGCAAGACCTTCATTAATGGAATTTATGAGTTGTCAGGTGAGGACTTGGTCGCGGCAGCATACGCCGCAAAACATCAGCACCAAAGCACAACAAACCTTTACCTGCGAGCACCAGAAGAGGCAAAGAAAAACCTTGGTCGTGCCGCTGAGATCAGAGTGACCAATATCTTGAGTGAGAGGGAAGAAAAAACGCCAATGGGGACGTGCAAGGACACTAAGAATGGCGATAGAGCCCCCAAGAATGGAAAAACATGTGCGGATTTTTTAGGGTGTTTTCGCTGTAAAAGCTTTGTTATCACGCTGGATGACCTTTGGAAACTCTATAGCTTCTACTGGGCGGTGATCCGCAATAGAGATAACTTTGGTCGCAAAAACTGGAAGAAGTACCTTAAAGACATTCTTAGAGTGATTGATGAGCACATAGAGCCACGATTCATTGAATTAAACGCACTACTACAAGTTCAAGCGATGAAAGAGAAGGCGAGAACAACACCGCACCCCTATTGGAAAAACTTAGACATGTTGAGGGTTGGAAAATGATCAATGCCCAGAATACGCTATCCGCACAAGAGCTAGAAAAACAAAAATGCCCAATGCTAGAAAGGTTGGGTAACAACCCCACACAGGCACAAATTGAAGCGTTAACAGGTGTTGTTGCCTACTCCACCCTCGACGATGGTCAGTTCCTTGTGTACGCTCGATTTGAAGAAGATATATGGGAATTACCACCTGAAGAGTTCACTAAAAGTGCAAAGTATAGTCAACGAATCCTAAGGTTCAACTCAATCCAAAGCCATGCTCTGAAATCATTGGCGAAATGGGTGATGTGGTCGAAACGCCAGATGGGTTTAAAAGGTCGCTCTCTGCAAACTGTTTGCCAAGCTACTCGGTCATTTCTAACGTGGGTGGAGTCCGAACCACTTCGCTCTAAGCGAGACTTTGATGCTTTCCTGGCTCAAGAATATGTTAAGCATGTCGATGGATTGATGACCAAACGCAAAGGCGGGTTACACCCCCTAAAACCAACCTCAAAAACAGCAAAGTATTTAATACTGGAAGACCTATACCGTCATGGCAGAATGTTTGATTGGGTTAAGGTGCACCCTTGGATAAATTCAAGTGCTTGTGAGCAAGCAGGAAGGACTGGCGAAGCAGGCCCTCGAAACACAGGAGAGGGCAAAACCTTAATTATCCCCGATGAAGTGCTAAAGCCGCTGGCAACTTACACCAAGGGCTACCTAGACCGAGCCAAGAAACTATTAAACTTGCGCGATAAACTTGACGCTTTTGAGACAACAGCTCAGGATGCGTCAAATCAAGCGACACAAAAACGCCAATACCTGCAAAGTATTTCTGATGAATTTGATAAGCTTGATGATTTGAATGACGCCTTACTATTACTCAGGGATAGCTGCATTTTCTGGCTTTTGTTTACCACAGGAATGCGTATCCACGAGGTCTTGAATATCAAGCGTTCACTGCGGGGGAAAGGTGGCAAAAACTACCGCACAGAAACGAAAGATGAAGAAACGTTTTACTACATTCAATCTGTCTCGGATAAGACACATACAGGTAAAGCGGAATGGATTGCCCCAAAAATAGCGATTGAAGCGATTAAGGTATTGGAGCGCTATTCAAAGCCTTATCAAGCAAAACTCGAAGCAGATTTGAAAGAAGCAAAGAGCCAAGGCAACCATAAGGAAGCTGAACGCCTAAGAGAGATAAATAACCATCTGATTTTAGGTAAAATGGGATCCAAGAAAGGCAGTCCAATTACCATACCATCAGGTACAGCTATTACTGAGTTTAGGCTTAAAAACCTCTGCGTAATGTCAGGCGTGGATTGGAGCTTAGCCGCCCACCAACTAAGACGTACCTTTGCAAACTACGTTGTACACAGTGAGCTTGGTGATTTACGAGCATTGAAGGAGCACTTTAAGCACTGGTCAATTACGATGACCGCCCTCTATGCTGCGAATGATGATTTAGACCAAGAGTTATTTGAAGAACTTCTGCGTGAGAAGCTGTTTGTCGAAGAAGAAATATTTTCGGACTTCTTCGCTCTCGATTATCCAATTACAGGCGGAGCAGTAGCGGATAACATCAGAGAATTCAGGTCAAACGAGGAAAACATTAAGGTCTATGGCAGTCACAAGGAAATGGCGCGGGCAATGAAGTTACCACTTCGCTCTACAGGCATTGGCTGGTGTACCAATGACGATGATGGGTGCATGGAAGGAGGTTGTGATGAATGCGACCACGGAATCGTTGATAAACGCAACGTTGAATATTGGGAAGGTATGTTAATTCAACAACTTGATCTTGTTGACCTAAATGATATTGGTGATGCTGGTAGAAAGTCTGCTCAAAAAGGCTTAGTGCGAGCAGAAAAGGTTCTCAACGCATTGGGCTATGATGTTGCAGCCATGAAAAACGATTTAAGTAACAACAATCCAACCCAGCAATTATCATAATTACTTTGAATGGCGTAACGCTTTTCATTCGGCATGAAAATGACAAAGAAAAAATCCAATAACACCCAGTTAAACCAGATGTCGATTGGTGACATAGAGGGTGTAGAGCTCAAGAAGGGTCGAGGTGGCGCTCGTAAAGGCGCTGGACGACCAAAAACAAAACCTGACACCAAAGTGATGCGTGTGCCAGTTGACCTTGTAGAAGAAGTTCAGAGCCTAATTGATGACTATAAAGCGAGATTAGAGAATGAGCAGCAAAAATGAATCACCTAGTCATAAGAAAGTGCGCCTAGCCATCGTAGCAATTGAGAAAGGCAAGCCTAAAGACCCTAAAAATAAGAAAATGACAATGTCTTCTGTTGCGAGAGAAGCTGGGGTTAGTCGAAATTTAATTCAGCGTGATATGCCTGATTTATACCAGCGTGTGATGGGTAAGTCAGGTTCAGAGCAAGCAAAAGACAGAATAGAAATTTTACGTGAAAAACTAAAAGTAGAAGAAAATAAGCGCAAGGAAAGAGACGAAGAAATTGCTGAATTGAAGGAAATGTTAGCTAATAACGCCTCAGTAAATGCCACTCTGATTAGAGAAAATAAAGAATTAAGAGCTAGATTGGGATTAACGGGTAATGTCACCTCAATACTTACGTAATACATTGATTTTAAACGGGCCTAGGTTTATTTTTTTTTGGATTATGGCGTCATATGGTAGAAAAAACTGCAACAATAAAAAAATCTATATAAATCAGCCACTCACTTCACGTTACATGTAACAAGGTATATTTTAACGATGAAAAAGACCGCTCTAATAACAACAGTGATGATCGCCTCGATGAGTCTTGGAGCGGTCTATTTTATCAATCAAGAAGACAGTGAAGAGATTGCAAACCAATCACAATCTCAACGAGATACCCAGATAGATACCTCCTCAAGTCGAGATTTGTTTGATTACGCGTTAAGCAGCTTAGGTGAACAAGAGTTAGACCAAATTAAAGCTCGGATACAAAGTCTTCCTAAAGACCAACAAGGGCTAGTCGTCGATGAAGCACTTTTCGAGACCTATTTACAATACAAAACAGAGCTAGAAACTCTGGAATCTATAACCTCACAACAAATTACCTTGACCGATTTAGAGCAGCTTCATCAGCAGATTATGGCGCTGCAAAGCCAGTATTTTACTGACGAACAGATACAGACATTGTTTGGTGAAGAAAATCGATTACGCCAGCTCGCGATCGATAAGCTCGCGATAGCCAATCAAAACTTGGATGTGGAGTCGCAAGCGCAATGGTTAGAAGAGACCTTAGCCGACCAACCTGACTACATTCAGCAGGCAGAACGCAATAATCAGCTCATTATCGGGCTTAACCAATCGGCTCAGATGGATGAGCAAAACAAACATTTGACACGTGTCGAGTTAGTAGGGGAAGAAGCCGCAGAAAGGCTGGATAAACTAGACGCCAAACGTGAACAATTTAACACTCAGCTCGACAGCTACTTGCAGCAAAGAAGTGTAATCCTATCTGACAACACCTTATCGGACGATGACAAACAATCTCAAATCGCATATCTGAGAGAACAAAGTTTCGACTCTGTGCAATGGCGAAGAATCGAGGCATTAGAACGCATCCATGATCAAAATTTGTAGTCGTAGGATGCGTCTAACCCGTTAATACTTAGGTTTCTTAGGGCAACTCACCATATGGTCGTCGACCATACCTACCGCCTGCATAAACGCGTAGCAGATGGTCTCTCCAACAAATTTGAAGCCTTTCTTTTTCAGGAATTTGCTCATAGCCTTTGACTGCTCAGTCGAGGCTGGCACTTCGCTCATATCCTGCCACTGGTTGACCTTAGGCTTGCCATCTACAAACTGCCATAACGCCTGCGATAAGCTACCGTATTCTTCAATCAATGCTTTCGCGGCTCGCGCGTTACTGAACACAGATTTAATTTTTCCTCTGTGCTTAACCACATCATAATTTTCAACAATATGCTCAGCGTGCTCGTCCTCATACGCTGCCAATTTATCCAGATCATAGTTTTCAAAGGCTTGTCGGTAGCCTTCGCGTTTTTTCAGGATGGTGATCCAACTCAATCCTGCTTGGGCTCCCTCTAAAGTAATAAACTCGAACAATACCTTATCGTCATAAACGGGAACACCCCACTCTTTATCGTGGTATTCACGCTCAAGCTCATGGTTCATCGCCCATGCGCAAGTGGTATCCATTGCTTTCTCCTTAAATAAAACGCCCCCGACAAAGTCAGGGGCGTCTTCGATCTTAGTTGAATCAGTTTGGCACTTTCACTTTGTGGAAGATACGATACAACACTGGCACGACAATAAGTGTCAGTACAGTCGCAAATCCCAAACCAAACATGATGGTCACTGCCATTGGTTTAAAGAATATATCCGGTAGCAGCGGAATCATGCCCAGAATCGTTGTGATGGCAGCCATACAAACTGGACGTACGCGGCTCAGAGAAGCGTCCACAACGGCCAGATATGGGTCTTTACCTGACTTCATTTCGATTTCTATCTGATCGAGCAGTACGATACCGTTTTTAAGTAGCATACCCGATAAGCTGAGGAAACCGAGTAGCGCCATAAAGCCAAACGGAGTGTTTAATGCCAGCAAACCAGTCGTCACACCAATAATGGCGAGCGGAACCGTTAGCCATACGATCAGAGGCTCTTTCACGGTATTAAACAGGAACACCGTCACTAAGAACATGAACAGGTAACCCATCGGCATGGTCGTGAACAATGACGCTTGTGCATCACCAGATGACTCGTATTCGCCCCCCCACTCCAGTGCATAACCTGGTGGAAGTTCAATGGCTTCAATCTGAGGCTGCAAGCGTTTCTGTAAGGTTGCTGCCGTCTCTTCGCCAAGCAAGTCTGGATCAGCCATCACCGTCAGCATGCGTTTTCGGTTCTTACGCACGATGATTGGGTCTTCCCAGCGCATGTCATAACCTAGTGTCACTTGCTGCAATGGGATGTATTCGCTCAACGCCGGGCTCCAAATTTTCATCCCTTCAATGTTACGAATATCCACACGCTCTTCTTCTGGTAATCGCGCCACTATTGGCATCAGCGTCGTACCATCACGGTACACACCGACCGATTTACCAGAGAATGACATAGCAAGAAATTCGTCCACATCTGACTTGGTAATACCGTAACGTCGAGCCTGACCTTCGTTAAACTGTGGTTCCAGCACTTTAGTACGTTCACGCCAGTCATGGCGGATGTTGGTCGCACCTGGGTCGGCATGCATGATGTCTTCAACTTGCTTCGCAATTGTTCTCAGTACGGTCGGATCTGAACCGATCACACGAGCTTCTATCTTCGCACCACCACCCGGGCCCAATTCAATTTGCTTAAGCTTATAATTGATTTCCGGGAACCCTTTTTCGACGTGAGCTCGGAAATCAGACATCAACTTAGCTAATTGGTCATAGCTCTCAACCCGAGTCGTGATCTCACCATACGCCGAATAACTCTTCTCTGGGGCGTAAGTAAGCATGAAGCGTTGTAAGCCTTTACCCGCTGTCGTCGTAATGTGCTCAACACCATCTTGCTCGGACAACCAAGACTCCAATGCTTTCAGCTTTGTGTTAGTTGCTCGAATGTCTGTCCCTTCCGGAAGCCAGATGTCCGCTTGAAATATTGGCGTTGTAGACGATGGGAAGAATGACTGCTTAACGAAAGTGAAGCCGTAGATACTGACTACCAAGCCAACAATCATCACAGCAACGGTCAACCAAGCGCGCTTCATACAAAACTCAAGGAAGCCCTTGTACAGCACGAATATCATGCCGTTATATGGATCGCTCTCTTCTCCGCCACCTTTAATTTTTTGCCCTTTAAAGAAGATATCGGCAAAGAACGGCGTTAGAGAAATCGCAGTAAACCAGCTGAGCATGAGAGAAATTAGGAGCACGGTAAATAGAGTGCCACAGTATTCGCCCGTTGCATCCTCGGACAGTCCAATAGGTGCAAACGCTGTCACCGCAATGACTGTCGCACCCAGCAACGGCCACTTGGTTTGAGTCACAATGTCAGTCGCCGCCTGCATTCGCGTTCGGCCTTTTTGCGTTCCTATCAGTATCCCTTCAACCACCACGATGGCGTTATCCACCAGCATACCGAGAGCGATAACCAATGCACCAAGCGAAATACGCTGTAAGTCGATGGCAAAATACTTCATGAAGATGAAGGTGCCCAATACAGTGAGCAACAAGATCAAGCCGATAAGTAAACCTGAGCGCAGACCCATAAAGAACAGCAGGACGATAATGACGATCGCCACAGCTTGCCCTAGGCTGACGACAAAACCACTGACTGACTTGTCCACTTCTTTTGGCTGGCTGTAAATCTCAGAGATCCCGACACCAACAGGTTGTTGATATTTAAGCTCTGCGAGACGGCGATCAAAGCGTTTGCCCACTTCAACCACGTTAACGCCCTGCGCAAAGGAAACGCCTACGTTCAACGCCAACTTACCGTTAAAGGTAATAATGTTGTCCGGTACGTCTATATATCCGCGCTTAATTTCCGCAACGTCACGAAGATAAATCAGGCCTTGAGCGCCGCTCTCGGTAATGATCAAATCTCCTAACTGGTCAACATTCTGGAATTCACCTGTCGGCTGAATACGAATATACTCATCGCCGACCCGAATCGCACCAGCATCGGACACCACGTTTTGCGTCGACAGCAGGTTAAACACGGTATTGGGGGCTAAACCCAAACTGCTCAAACGTTTCATCGAAATTTCGATGAAGACTTGCTCTTGTTGCTGACCAGAAACAGAAACCTTACTGACGCCATCAATCAGCTCCAATTCACGCCTTAAATAATCGACGTAATCAAGTAGCTCCTTATAGCTGTACCCTTCCCCCGTCACAGCAAGCAAAATACCGTAAACATCACCAAAATCGTCAATCACCTGAGGATCATTGACGCCAGGAGGAAACTGGCCTTTAAGGTCATTCACCTTACGACGCAACTCATCCCAGATTTGTGGTAAATCGTCCGGGCCGTAGTTGTTCTTCATCGTCACGGTGATCTGAGATAGCCCGCGACTAGAAATCGAGTTTATCTCATCAACATAAGTGAGCTGCTGAATGGCTTTTTCTATAGGGTACGTGACTTCTTCTTCAACTTGTTGAGGCGTCGCCCCCGGATAGGACGTCACGACCATAGCATCTTTAATGGTGAAGGCTGGGTCTTCCAAACGGCCTAACCCGAAGAACGCCGCGACACCACCAATCAGGAAGATCAGTGAGATCATCCAGCTGATGACACGATTGCGAATAAAATACGCTGCGATGCCTGTTACATCTTCATCTTTCTGAGACAGTTGATTATTTTGCTCACTCATTGTCTGCCTCCTGCTTCACGACTTCCACCTTCATTCCTTCTCTTAGGCGAGAAATTCCTGCCACAACCACTTGTTGTTTACTTTCGAGGCCATCCAGAATCTGCAAATCTTGTTTGGTGACTTTACCGATCGTCACTGCTTGCTTAGAAACGGTGTTGTCATCATTCAGCACCCAAACATATTTGTTCAGCCGATCAATCTTGTCACCATCGGCATTAAATACAGCTTCAATCGGAACCAAAACGCCAGTGTTCAAATTCAGGCCTACATCATCACCTTCCGAAGTCACTTCAACGGCCATACCATCAAGAATGTACTCTTCTTCTGGCATAGGAAGTGAAAGAGTCACGGTAAATGTACCGGTAGCAGGGTCTGGCTCAGTAGTGAACTCTTTGATAGAAGCTGAATACTCATTACCACTTGGTACTTTGACCAATGCTTCAATGCGTGACAGGGTTTCCTGATCAGGCTGATTGACGTACAACCGGTCAGGCAACTGAATCAGAACTTCAACGTTTTCGAGACTATGGATATTGACGATCTGTTGTCCAACCTGAATATTTTCAAACTGGTCAACATTAACGCGAGAAATAATGCCGTCCACAGGAGCAAGTAATTTAGTGAAAGAGAGCCTGAGCTGGGCAAGTTTCAATTCGGCGAAGGCAATCTGTCGATTCGCCGCAATCTCATCAAATTGAGATTTTGCCAACAGTCCTTTATCGACTAGAGGTTTAGAACGCTTATACTGGCTATCTACCACGCTATACTTCGCCGAGGCATTATCGACATCCAGTTTATAATCTGTAGGGTCTAACTTGGCTAATACATCCCCTTTTTTGACTTGATCACCTTCTTTGACATTTAGCTCACTGATTTCTCCCGCAACACGGAAGCTGAGATGGGAACGCTCTGCGGCATTGGCCACTGCTGGGAAATACAGATTGTCACCTTGTACTCCACTACCGATCTCCATAATTTTTACTTTAGGTAACCCAAAATCCACATATTGATTTTCAGTACCACAGCCAGCAAGAACTGCAGCTGTAGAAAGCATACCTAGGCTAATCCACTGCTTCATATTACAACCCTCGCTCCTTGACCCACTCTCTCACTTTGATGCCAGGCTCAATACCGCTGACACCAGAGATGATGATTCGATCGCCATCATTCAAACCGCTTTTCACCTGACGTTTGTCGTTTAACACAATCGTGGCTTTCTCAACCACGCCTGTCTGCCCGACACGCCATACACAGGTTTTGCCGTTTTCTTCGAAAATAGCGGCGCTAGGAATTCGAGTCGCCCCCGTTGCATCCACTTTGACGTGCACTTCACCAGCCATACCAGGAAGAATACCGATGTCGGTTGGGCGCTCCATCACCATGGTGACTTTGTATGAGCCAGTTTTGGGGTCTGCTTCAGTATCGACTTCTTGGAAAGTGAGGTCGTAGCTGTTCTCGGGGAAAGCATCAAACTTCATTGTAGCGGTAAGGTTGATACCACTCGCGAAACGATTGAGTAGATGATCAGGTAGTTGGAATTGCACTTTCATCAACTGGTTGGTCTGAATGTTCATTACGCCTTCTTTAGCCGCAATGTACTCATAGTTCTCAGCTGGTATGATTGAAATTGTGCCATCATATGGCGCAACCAATTTGGTGTAGCGCAAATTGGCACGTGCTTGTTCCAAAGTGGCTTTCGCTGAATTGTGATTGGCTTTGGCTTGATCAAAGTCTTGCTCAGAAACGACTTTATCAACGCGAAGCTTTTTATAACGTTCATATTGAACGTCGGCCAAACGATATTGCGCCTCGGCCTGTTTAGCCAACAACGAATATTCGTCTGGGTTTAATGAAGCCAATACTTCACCTTTACTCACAGGCTGACCTGAAAGCACATCGATAGATTGAAGTTGCCCTGGGACTCGGAAAGCTAAAACAGCTTTGTCACCAGCTTCAGATGTGGCGGGAAAATGTCTTTCAAACTGAGCGTTGCCAACTGAAACGGTAAAGAGTTTTGCGGGTCTGGATTCGGGTTCAGGGACAGGAGGGAGCTCCTTACCACAGCCACCTAGTGTTGCAGCAATGGCAAGAAGCACGAGATTTTTGTGCATAGTCAAACATCCATTTGTCACTTTTAGTTACAAAGATAGATGAATGATTACGCGACTGCCAGAGACATACCAGTAAATTATTATGAAAATTAATAATTTGCTGACAAAATATAGCTTAAGTTCTCATTATTAAGTTATAAGCTATTAAACTCTCGGTCGACCTTAAAAGTATCAGAAGTGACGTATGCCTCAAGGTCGCGGATTTTACCTTCCAGTCCGTCAAAGTCTTTCTCCAACGTATCCAAAAGCGCTCCTGGGGTCTGCCCTTGCTGCCACGGTTTACTTTTCAGCTTATGTTCTTGTTCCGTTTTAATCGACTCGACGTAATTCGCGGGTTGTTTTTCTATCATAAACGTCATTGCAATATAGGCCAGCAAGACCAAAAAGCTGCCACCGAGTAATGCCGCCGAAATCACCAGAATTCGAATCAACCAAACTTCAGTGCCGAAGTAATTGGCCAATCCAGCACAAACACCAGAGATCTTGCCATTAGCGGTATCACGATATAGCTCTCGCTTATTCATATCGGCGTCTCCAGTTAGGTGTTTCGGCATCCAAAATACGCTCTAGTGTATCCACACGCTTTTGCATTTTGTCTGCTTTTTCAGACAGTGTCTGAAGCCTTTGAAAATCATCTTCTGACAACCCACCAGCTGTTTTCTTCTTACTGCGGTAGTGAAGTATCAACCACAGAGGTGCGACAAAAATCAGAAATACAATCAAAGGTCCGGCAATAAGAAAAGACGACATACGCGACTCCTAAATAGACAACAGTTTTACGTGAGTAGATCCTCTACTCTGCCGTAAGATGTTATAAAATCAATTAAATAAAGATAAGAACTTCGAAATAAAAATGGAAAGCGGTAAGAATAATCTGAGACTGGTCAGGCGACAGACGCCCGACCTATCATGCTTTCTCGCTCGCGACTTAAATTACTTTTTGTCGTTCATCTGTTGCTTAAGATTCTCTAGCTCTTTTTCGATTTCGTCTTGAGCTTGTAACTCAGCAAATTCTTGTTCCAAGGACTTAGAGTTACCTGTTTTGGCGTACACATCGGCTTCCGCTTCCAACTCGTCCACTTTACGAGAGTACTGCTCAAACTTTGCCATCGCTTCGGAAGTACGCGCAGTATGGAGATGCTTTTGCACATCACGTCGGTTAGACGCCGCCTGAGAGCGGATAGCCAGCGCTTGTTGCTTAGCTCGGGTTTCCGTAATTTTGCTTTCAAGCTTACTAATCTCACCTGTCAATTTCTCAATGGTTTCTTCGACCAATGTCTGCTCGGTGTGTAAGCCTTTCAAAACGTCTTGCAGCTTCTGCTTTTCGATCAGAGCCGCACGAGCGAGATCTTCGCGTTGCTTAGTTAAAGCCAGTGTTGCTTTTTCTTGCCATTCGCTAATTTGATCTTCTAGCGCTTCTACTTTACGTGCCAACTCTTTCTTATCAGCAATCGCTTTGGCTGAGTTAGTACGCACTTCAACCAAGGTATCTTCCATTTCCTGGATAATAAGGCGAATCATTTTTTCAGGATCTTCAGCCTTGTCTAGCAATGCGCTAATGTTTGAATTTACGATGTCGGCAAAACGAGAAAAAATACCCATAGTTTACTCCTTAATTCTACAGTCCATCACTTCTAAGACGGCTTGGCTGTATCTGATGTTCATTGTAGGTTTCACTTACTTATCTAGTAACCAAGATGCGTGCCAACTTATAAATTCATATAAAACATTAAGTTACGAAAACAACCATTGTAATTAAATCTAATCTATGATGAATTTAACTAACAGTAGGTAAATTTCACCAACGGAGTGGTTTCATGCAACAAAATCTCATCGGCGAGTCACCCGCTTTCCTTTCGGTACTTGATAAAGTGTCGAAACTGGCCGCCATTGAACGACCGATATTGATCATTGGTGAGCGAGGAACAGGTAAAGAATTGATTGCTCAACGCCTGCATTATCTCTCCAAACGTTGGGATCAATCGCTGATATCCCTGAATTGTTCGACACTAAGCGAAGGCCTTATCGATTCAGAGCTCTTTGGTCATGAACAAGGCGCGTTTACAGGATCTAAAGGCCGGCACAAAGGCCGATTTGAGCGAGCGGAGAATGGCACCTTGTTTTTGGACGAACTGGCTACTGCTCCACTGCTGGTACAAGAGAAACTACTCAGAGTAATCGAATACGGCCAGTATGAGCGTGTTGGCGGACATCAATTGCTCAATGCGAATGTTCGGCTAGTCTGCGCAACCAACGCTAATCTGCCTGAGATGGCAGCCAATGGTGAATTCAGAGCAGACTTGCTCGATAGACTGGCGTTTGATGTCATTCATTTACCGCCCCTACGCCAGCGCAAAGAGGACATTCTGCTGTTAGCTGAATACTATGCAATAAAAATGTGTCGTGAGCTAAGCTTTGATTACTTCGTTGGTTTCTCTCCCAAAGCAGAACAAGCATTGCTCGATTACCAATGGCCGGGTAACGTTCGAGAGCTAAAAAATGTCATCGAACGAGCGGTTTATCAACACGGACAACAAGAACACCCGATTCATGACCTAATCTTCGATCCCTTTGCGACCGAATGGCAACCTGAGCCTGAAGAAGCCATTGAAGAAACGGAACCAGAAATCGCCAGCACGAATTTTTCCTTTCCAATGGATTATAAAGCTTGGCAAGAGAATCAAGACATCCATCTACTAAAGGCAGTGCTGGAACAAAGTAAGTTTAACCAACGGAAAGCGGCCGATATGCTGGGTCTGAGCTATCATCAGCTAAGAGGGATGATCAGAAAGTACGACCTCTCGACACTCTCCTGATCGTGCGTACGTTATTTTAAAAACCATAAACTAATAATGGTAAATTACTGAGATCTTAGGGCATAATGGGGAGTTCTATTATGCTTTGTCTCCGGCAATTGTTCTTTCTATGAAAGCATTCATTCAACTGACATTGAGTATCTTCGGCGTCACCCTGCTTACAGGCTGCGGTGAAGAACTTGATCACAACAAAATTCGTCAAAACGGCTTCGTTTACTGTGGTCAAGGTGGTCCGACGAGTTTTAACCCTCAATTGGTCGATAGCGGGATTACATCTGAAACATTGAGCCCGCAGCTCTTCGATACTCTGCTGACATTGGACTCGAATAACTTCAAGCCGATACCAAACCTTGCAACCAGTTGGTCAGTGAACAAAGCAGGTACGGAATACACTTTTAATTTGCGTAAGGGCGTGAAGTTTCAGAAGACCGCGTGGTTTACCCCAAAACGTCCAATGAATGCGGAAGATGTCATATTCAGCTTCCGCCGGATCATCGATTCTACACACCCTTATCATTACGTTGGCAGCGGCTTGTACCCTTGGTTTAGTGGTATCGACTTTCAAAATCTCTTGATTGATGTAAAGGCCATATCTGAATACCAAGTCCGATTCACCTTAAGCCGCCCAGACAATACTTTTTTATCCAACATTGCTACCAGCCATGCAGTAATTCATTCGGCGGAATACGCCAGCACGCTTGAATTGACCGATGACAAAGCGATGCTTGATAGCCACCCTGTCGGGACCGGCCCATTCTACCTCGATGATTTTCAGGTCAACGATTTAGTACGTTTGAAGCGCCATAATGATTACTGGAAAGGTCGTCCTAAAATGGCTCAGGTGGTGTTCGATATTTCTCACCGTGGTACCGGCACACTCGCTAAGTTGCTGCGCAATGAGTGCGATGTGTTAAATTCACCGCTCTCTAGCCAAATACCCATCATTGAGCAGCAGGATGATATTGAATTGATGGCGAAACCCGCGATGAACATTTCGTTTATTGCCGTCAATACGACTCACCCAGCGCTCAACGATCCACGAGTACGTAAAGCGCTCAACTACGCGATTAACCGCCAAAACATACTGGAATCAGTTTATTACGGTACCGGTAGTCAAGCATACTCTGTTCTTCCACCCAGTTCTTGGGCTTACCTAAAAGACAGTGTCCAGATTCGTTACGACCGAAATTACGCCATTGCATTGATTAAAGAAGCAGGGTTCGATAAAGGGTTAGAGCTAACCATGTCAGTACCGCTGGAACCAAGAGCATACAACCCAAGCCCACGCAAAACTGCTGAGCTGATCCAAGCAAATCTGGCCGACATTGGTATTACCCTCAATCTGCTCACCGATGATCGCTACGATCGCACTGACGTTGCCAGCAACGCCAATATCGACCTCTATCTAACAGGCTGGATTGCCAATACAGGTGACCCAGATAATTTCTTGCGACCACTACTGTCATGTGACTCAAAAAGAGTGGGGCTAAACGTGTCAAGCTGGTGTAATTCTGATTTCGACTTCCTACTCGACCTTGCTTTGGAAGTCGACAAGCCACGCTACCGTCTAAACCTATACAAGCAAGCGCAAAACATTCTTAATGAAGAATTCCCTGTGATCCCACTCAGTCACGGCATGCAATTCCAAGCTTATGATGCTTCGTTACAAGGGTTTAAGGTGAGTCCATTTAACGCACAACCTTTCGATGCAGTAGAGAGGGTCAAATAATGTTTCTCTATACTGTTCGACGTATCAACCTGTTTATCATCACTTTGCTCATCCTGACCATGGTCGGTTTTAGTCTGCTTAGACTCGACCCTAACTCTCCGTGGGCAATTCAGGATTTCTGGCCCGGCTGGATGACCTATATTGGCGAGTTAATGCACCTAAACTTTGGCGTCACCAAAAGCGGTGTTCCTATTGCCGACGAACTGGCGTTAGTCTTTCCAGCGACATTAGAGCTGTGCTTGATCGCCTTTGTCCTTTCTCTTATGGTTGGCATTCCAATTGGAACCTTGGCCGGCATGAAACAGGGTAAATGGATTGATACCGCGATCTCCTTTACCTCTATGTCTGGCTACTCAGCGCCGATTTTCTGGGTCGCGCTCTTGATGATCATGGCGTTTTCGCTGCACTTTGAAATATTCCCCGTTGCTGGCCGCTACGACCTACTCTATGAAATTGACCACATCACTGGCTTTGCCATTGTGGATGCCTTTTTCACTCGTGGTGAATACCGCGCCCACGCACTGCAGAGTGTGCTGGAGCACCTAATGCTGCCTTGTTTGGTACTCGCGCTTGCACCAACAACACAAGTCATCGGTTTAATGCGCACCTCGGTAGCAGAAGTCATGGGGCAAAACTACATCCGTGCGGCGCGTATCAAGGGTCTTTCAACACATGAGATTGTTACTCAACACGTATTGAGGAATGCTATCCCACCAATCATTCCTAAGATTGGGGTGCAGCTTTCAAGTATGTTAACGCTGGCCATCATCACCGAGTCGATCTTTAACTGGCCTGGCATCGGACGCTGGCTTTTGGATGCGTTGTCTAATCAAGATTACGTCTCGATTCAAGCAGGTGTTATTGTGGTCGCAACGTTAGTTCTGACTGCTAATATTCTTTCAGATTTGATCGGTGCTATGGTCAATCCGTTAGTAAGGAAAGAGTGGTATGCTAACCGATAACGTATATCAGGAAGAACAGATCCCAACCCAGTTCGAGCGATTCTGGCGCAGCTATCGAGCTAATGGCCTGGCAATGTTTGGGCTCTGGTGCCTTGGCTTAATCATCATAGTGACCCTCGCCTCTCCTTGGCTTGCACCGCATGATCCTCAAGCTCAAACGGGTGAGCTACTGGTTCCGCCATCATGGAATCCCGCAGGTACTGTTGAATACTTCCTTGGCACAGATGATTTGGGCAGAGATATTCTGTCTCGTCTCATTGTTGGCTCTCAACTGACGTTTGGTGCTGCAGTCATCATTACCCTCATCGCAACCGTAGTTGGCTGCTTGATTGGTATTTTAGCCGGAATGACCAAAGGACTCATCTCGAGTACGCTTAACCACCTACTAGACACGGTTATGTCGATTCCCTCGCTGCTACTCGCGATCATATTTGTCGCCTTTCTGGGTTTCGGCGAATTCAATATTCTCCTCGCTATATGCCTTGCGTTGATACCTAGATTCGTTCGCTCGGTTTACATTGCCGTGCACACAGAAGTGGAAAAAGATTACATCATGGCGGCACGCCTTGATGGAGCAAACGACTTCTATCTGCTTTGGAACTCAATCCTGCCCAATATTTTGGTGGTGATTGCTTCTGAAGTCACACTCGCCTTATCGATCGCCATTCTTGATATCACCGCCCTTGGTTTTCTTGGCTTAGGCGCACAAGCGCCTAGCACGGAATGGGGAGCCATTCTTGGTGATTCGGTAGAGTTAATCTACTTAGCACCTTGGACTGTGACATTGCCGGGCCTCGCCATCATGTTTATCGTGATAGTCATCAACTTAGTCGGCGAAGGGGTTCGTCAGGCACTCAACGCGGGGATCGAATAATGCCATTACTAGATATTCGCCACCTGACGATTGAGATTGAAACACCTCAAGGGCTGATGAAAGCCGTAGATCGTATGAGCCTCACCATGAACGAAGGGGAAATTCGAGGTTTGGTGGGCGAGTCTGGCTCAGGAAAAAGCCTAGTTGCTAAAGCGATTGTTGGCGTATGTAAAGAAAACTGGAAAGTGACGGCAGACCGAATGCGTCTGGGCAATGTTGATTTACTCCAACTGACCCCAAAAGAACGTCGCCGCGTAATCGCACGCGATATCGCGATGATCTTTCAGGAACCATCAACCTGTCTTGATCCTTCGGAAGAAGTGGGCAGCCAGCTGATCGAATCGATTCCCGCGCATTCTTTTGATGGCAAATGGTGGGAACGCTTTAAGTGGCGTAAAAAACAGGCAGTCACTCTATTGCACAAGGTTGGGATCAAAAACCACGAGCAGATCATGTCTAGCTACCCGTATGAGCTGACTGACGGTGAATGTCAGAAAATCATGATTGCCATGGCTATCGCAGCAAAACCTAAGCTTCTGATTGCCGACGAGCCAACCAATGACCTCGACCCAATCACTCAGTCGCAGATCCTTCGTCTGCTAAGTCGCATGAATCAGGTCAACAACACGTCGATCATGCTGATCGGCCACGATCTGACAACCATTACTCAATGGGCGACCAGGATTACGGTAATGTACTGTGGCCAGTCCGTTGAATCCGCAGACACCAAAAAGATTTTAGAGAAGCCAAAACATCCGTACACGGTAGCTTTACTCAAAGCGATGCCGGACTTCAGTGAGTGGATCCCTCACAAAGAGAAGCTACAATCTCTACCCGGTACCATCCCTCCATTGCAGCACTTACCGATTGGCTGCCGACTCGGACCACGTTGTCCTTATGCACAGCGCCAGTGTGTTGAGATGCCAATGACACGACGAGTTAAGAACCACAAGTTCGCCTGCCACTTCCCACTGAATATGGAGAAGAAAAAAGTATGAGTGCGCTGCTAGAAGTTAATGGCCTGAGCAAAGAATTCGTCACTCGTTCAGGCTTATTTCGTAAAAAGGTCCATCAAGCAGTGAAGCCTGTCAGTTTTACGCTTGAAGCCGGCCAAACCCTTGGTTTCATCGGCCAAAATGGTTCTGGAAAGTCGACGTTAGCGCGCATGTTAGCAGGTATGGTCGAGCCCACAGCCGGCGAAATTCGAGTCAATGGCGAGCTTTTAGAACACAAAGATTACTCTACTCGCTGTAAGTTGATTCGGATGATCTTTCAGGACCCAAATACCTCGCTCAACCCACGCATTCAAATTGGTCGAATTCTTGAAGGCCCTTTAAAACGAAACACCAATATGACGCCTGAAGCGCGTATGAAGCGAGTCAAAGATGTTTTGCTTAGAGTCGGCCTACTTCCTGAACACGCCTACTTTTATCCGCAGATGTTAGCAGCAGGACAGAAACAGCGTATATGCTTAGCACGTGCTTTGATTCTACAACCTTCGATTATTGTTGCCGATGAAGCCCTGAATGGTCTTGATATGGCCATGCGTTCCCAGATTATTAACCTATTCTTAGAATTACAGGAAGAGATGGGTGTGTCGTTTATCTACGTATCGCAGCATCTGGGGGTCGTGAAACACATCACAGACAAGGTGATGGTCATGCATAATGGTGAAGTGGTCGAAGCAGGAGAAACTCAGCAGATTCTAAGCTGCCCAGACAACATCATCACTCAACGTATGGTGGAAAGCCACTTCAATAAAGCGACCTGTTTTAAGTAATCTGTTTGAAGATTGACAGGAGTCCCACATGCTAAGGATAGCGATTGGGTTCGTATTTGGTTTGCTTCTATTCAGCCCCGCACTAGCTTACACCACCACCAAAACTTGGTTAGATCCTGGCTTTGTCAATCAGGCATTTCTAGATGTCGCGTTAAAGAACGAATACTCAGAGGGCAATAAACCTCTGGTTAAATGGAAAAAACCGATCAAGGTTTGGGTTGAACACAAAGTAGCTGACCAAGATCTCCATGATGAGCTAACCAATGCTCAACTTAGAGATCTCTCGTCGATAACTCGCCACCCAATCGAACGTGTATCCAGAAGAGAACAGGCCAATATCATCTGGATCTATACCCGAGAATCAGACTGGCGAAAAGATATCGAAAAAGAAATCGGCCCAAGTGCTCTCAAAAACATTCATGGCGCCCTTTGCAAAGCGGGGTATCGGGTAAACCAGGTCACGAGTGAAATTGATTCTGCAACTGTCATTATTCCGGTCGACCAAGCAAGAGAGCATGGAAAGTTGTTGGCTTGTATCGTAGAAGAAATCACTCAGGTGATGGGACTGCCCAATGATGCCGAGTCAGCCTATCCATCCATTTTCAATGATGAAACGCCCGAGGATCTGCTTTCACCGTTAGATGTTATTCTATTGAAAATGCTTTATGACCCAACGTTAGAGCCAGGGATGGAGCGAGCTCAAGTGAAAAAGCTCGCTAAGAAGATATTGGATCAGTATCAACGCCAAGGAGTGCTGAATGACGCCGTTGCTGTGTCCAAGTCGGGTGAGTTGTTCCAGATCGCAGGGTATTAACCAGCTCGATTAGCGCTTGTTTTCCTGCTTTTTCAGCTCAAACTCGAACTCATCCGGATAGAGCACTAAACCTTCTTCATTTTGGTTTGGGAAGACTACGATTGCCAATTCATCGTCTTCAAGGCCGTAAGTCCATCGGCTAAACCATTTTGCCGTCGAGATCGACTCTGCTTTACAGTGTTCCCAATCACCCGTTGCCCACTGATTGGCAAACTCTTCGTGAGGCCAAACAGGGACACAATCCTCATCTTCAGTGTTGAGCATGACACAGCCGTGTTCATCAGTAAGAATCCAAACTTTTCTATGCTTCGCGATTTCTTTGACTGTGTACTTCAGGCGCTCGTCTTCACGCATTTTAAGCACGGATGCAATCTGCTGCGGTGAAAGTGGTTCTGACATTTCCTTACTCCTCAAATAAAACGCCCAC
Source organism: Vibrio sp. B183 (assembly GCF_000740665.1). Taxonomy (NCBI): domain Bacteria; kingdom Pseudomonadati; phylum Pseudomonadota; class Gammaproteobacteria; order Vibrionales; family Vibrionaceae; genus Vibrio; species Vibrio sp. B183. The sequence goes on from NZ_JPQB01000002.1 coordinate 27,735, forward strand.
GGAAGTCCGTGGGCGTCGAATTTTGTTAATGAACCGGCGAAATTAAGCCAGTTCAGTCTGAAGCCAAGGCCAACCTTGCTTCTTACGGCTTAGCGTGTTTTCCATCATCAGCATGCCGTCTTGCTCGTGCTGAGTCAGTTTCTCTGCCCACTCACCTTTGTATAGTAGACGAGTTTGAGCTGTAGTGATGTCAGTTAGCATTACTGCAGCAAAGGCTAGGCTTTCTTCAGCACAGCGGCGTTCTAGATCAGATTCCAGCGCTTCAATCATGCCGTCTACTTGCTCTAGAGTCGCAAGTTCAACCTGACCGACAACAACATCACGGCCGTTAAATGGATAGCCTTTCAGATCTTTTTCTACAAGTTCAGCTGCAGAAAGACCTTCGATGTTTGTTTTTGCGATAAGAAGATCTTTGATGAAAGCGTCAACATCACATACGTCTGCAATTTTCGCTAGCTCTTCAACAGCATCTTTATCTTTCTGTGTGCAAGTTGGAGAAGCAAAGCCGACGGTGTCAGACAGGATAGCAGACATCATTAGCTTAGCGATTTGCGGTGAGATTTCATGACCTTCAATTTTGAACATGTTGAAAAGTACTGTGTTCGTACAACCAACAGGCCAAATCCACGCTTCCATTGGGTTTACAGTCATAACATCACCTAGGCGGTGGTGGTCAACAATACCTAAGATTTCTGCTTCAGCCACGTCATCCGGTGCTTGTGCTAGATCTGAGTAGTCAACCAACCAAATTTTCTCACCAGCAACAGAGGTGCGAAGTTCAGGTACTTCCGCGCCTGCGACTTCAAGAATGTGCTGTGTTTCACGGTTGATTTCGCCTTGGCGAATTGGCATTGCTTCAACGCCACGAGCTTTTAGCAGCTCAGTTGCTACCAATGCACTACAGATGCTATCACTATCAGGGTTCTTGTGACCTACAACTAGAATCATCTTTTTTCCTATTACGACTTAAATAGGCCCGTATTGGGCAATTACTCACAAAGGCCGATACTTTACCTGAATTTTGAAATTTGTCATGAGTTAGCAAAAAGAAAAGTGTAAATCACAACTTTTAGTTGCAAATAATTCTCATTAACATATATTGAGAATTATTCGTATTTGCATTTAAAGCTCAATGGACTCGATAAGACTTTCTCAAACACTGCCAGGTTGGCTGTCTTTTTCCCAGTTTCGGCCTGCCTATAAACGCCTTCTCCTGCCTGTGGCTCTACTGGCACTGGTACTGAGTGAAACGACACGTGAAGTCACCGTTTCTACTCTGTCTGATGCCTTCTGGGCAGTGTCTGCCTACGTTGCTTTTACTCTGGTCATCTATCACTACGTTTCCCTGTGGATGAACAAGGAGAGCAAGCTGGTTAACCTATACCAGAGCTCTCGTAGCTATCAGGTTTTCTTTGCTGCCTTACTGGGCGCCCTGCCTGGGTGTGGCGGTGCCATTATAGTAACGACTCAATTTGTCAGCGGACGGGTTGGCTTTGGCGCGATTGTCGCAGTATTAACGTCCACTATGGGTGATGCTGCCTTTCTACTGTTGGCCAGTAAACCTGATATTGGTTTGGCCGTTGTTGCACTGGGTGTTGTGGTAGGCTCGGTGTCTGGATGGGTCGTCAACGCTATTCACCAAGATGATTTCCTAAGGCCGACCGTTAAGTCGGTGCTTGCGGACAAATTTTGTTGTCGTTCAGAAGCAAGCGATCCTTCTGGTCTTGAAAAGAAAGCCATCAACCTGCAAGGAGCCTTCTGGAAGTGGCTCATCGTTCCTGCGACTGTGGTAGCAGTATTGGGTTCATTCCAGGTCGATATCAATGAGCTTCTTTCTCTGCCTGCTATGAGCATTGAGTGGCTCGGTGCAGGGCTGATCATTTTGAGTATGCTGCTTTGGTCGCTGACTAAAGAAATCAAAGATTACGAGTCAACAGTATCAGAAGATAAGAAGACCGTTTCATCACATCCTCTACAGAAAGCGGCTCAGGATACAAACTTCGTTACCGCATGGGTTATTCTGGCCTTTATGGCATTCGAGCTGATTGCTTTCTTTGGTCACATCGATTTAGCCGCTACCTTTTCCGGTTGGGGAGTGTGGATGCCACTGATGGGGCTAGCGGTTGGTATGCTGCCTGGGTGTGGGCCTCAAATTCTGGTAACCAGCTTATATATTTCAGGCGCCGCGCCACTGTCAGCTCAATTAGCCAACGCGATTTCAAACGATGGCGATGCACTATTCCCAGCTATCGCTCTGGCACCAAGGGCTGCACTGGTGGCGACGATCTATTCCGCTATTCCTGCGCTGTTCGTCGGCTACGGCTACTATTTCTTATTCGAGATATAATAACGTGTTGGCTAATACGTAAATACGAAAACGCCCTCAATTGAGGGCGTTTTTGATCAACCTACGTTATAGCGTTGCTGCTACCTCGTCAGAAATGTCGCCATTATGGTAGACCTCCTGAACATCATCTAAGTCTTCCAATGCATCGATCAAACGAAGTAACTTCGGCGCGGTATCAGCGTCTAACTCAGCTTTAGTCGATGGAATCAGTGATACTTCAGCGTTTGCCGCTTCGAACCCAGCAGCATCGAGTGCATCTTTTACGGCACCAAAATCATGAGGCTCGGTAAAGACATCAATGGCGCCATTTTCTGCTGTCTCAATATCATCTGCGCCACTGTCGAGTGCCACTTCCATCACTTCATCTTCGTCTAATCCGGGAGCATAAGAGATCACGCCTTTCTTATCGAACAGATAGTTTACGCTGCCATCCGTACCTAGGTTTCCGCCTGCCTTAGAAAATGCATGACGGACACCAGACACAGTTCGATTACGATTGTCTGTCATACACTCAACCATTACCGCGGTACCACCAGGCCCATATCCTTCGTAGATGACGGTTTCCATGCCATCGTCCCCTTCACCACCAGCACCACGAGACACTGCGCGATTCACCGTATCACGCGTCATGTTATTGGAAAGAGCTTTGTCGATAGCAGCGCGAAGGCGTGGGTTATTCTCTGGCTCACCGCCACCTTCTTTAGCTGCAACTACGATTTCTCGGATCAGTTTAGTGAAAATCTTACCGCGCTTTGCATCTTGTGCTGCTTTGCGGTGACGGATGTTAGCCCATTTACTATGACCAGCCATAAATGAATACTCCCTAACAAAAAGAAAAGCCGTAAGTGATGCTTACGGCTTTGAATTTTCTTCAGTTTATCACAATGCAGACAGCTTTACTTGTGACGCTCTTTCAGCTTATTAACCACGTCGTTCATTGATAAACCTTGATCCTGAAGTAGAACCAGTAAGTGATAAATCAAATCCGCTGACTCACACACTAACTCCGCCTTGTCACCCGACGTCGCCGCAAGCGCGACTTCAACGCCTTCTTCGCCCACTTTCTGCGAAATACGCTTGGTGCCACGGGAATAAAGGTTGGCAGTATAAGAGGAATCAGGGTCGGCACTCTTGCGGGCAGCCAATAACTGCTCAAGTTGATGAAGCCACACCATTTGCGACTCCTCTTGTGGATCGACGTCCCAGCAAGTGGTGTTGCCCAAGTGACACGTAGGACCAATGGGATTCACTTTCACCAGCAACGTATCGTTATCGCAATCTAACTGCATGTTCACCAATTGCAACACGTTGCCTGAGGTCTCACCTTTGGTCCAAAGACGCTGTTTGGTACGAGAGAAAAACGTCACTTGACCCGTTTCACCCGTTTTTGCCAACGCATCTTGGTTCATGTAACCCATCATCAGCACTTGGCTTGATTGGAAATCTTGTACGATGGCAGGCACTAAACCATCCACCTTGTCCCAGTTGATGCGCTCAGCTAGAGAGCTGACTTCGGTGGTGTTCAAACTCATAGTCGCACCTCAATACCTTGTTGTTTCAAATACTGCTTTAGTTCACCAATGTTGATGACCTGTTTGTGGAATACCGATGCAGCAAGCGCACCATCCACATTTGCTTTATGGTAAGCTTCTGCAAAGTGCTCCATGGCACCTGCACCACCTGATGCAATCAGCGGTACGTTACACACTTCACGCACCATGTTTAGCTGCTCGATATCGTAACCGTTACGCACACCATCTTGGTTCATCATGTTCAATACGATTTCACCAGCGCCACGCTTTTGCACTTCTTGCACCCAATCACGCGTTTCCCATTGGGTCGCTTTAGTGCGTTCTTCATCGCCAGTAAACTGGTAAACCTGATACTTACCTGTCTCTTTATCGTAGTAAGAATCGATACCAACGACGATACATTGCACACCAAACTTATCAGCAAGGTCAGTAATCAGTTGCGGGTTCGCCAATGCAGGAGAGTTGATAGACACTTTGTCTGCACCAAACTCAAGAATGCGCGCTGCGTCTTCCGCTGATTTAATACCACCAGCGACACAGAAAGGAATATCAATCACTTCAGCAACGCGAGCGACCCAACTTTTATCGACGACACGACCATCACTTGAAGCAGTAATATCGTAGAACACAAGCTCGTCTGCGCCCTCTTCCGCATAACGCTGTGCCAGAGGAACGATGTCGCCAATGATTTCATGGTTACGGAACTGAACTCCCTTTACCACTTGTCCATCACGAACATCAAGACATGGAATTATTCGCTTTGCCAACATGCAAACGCCTCCTCTGCTGTGAACTTACCATCTAACAATGCACGACCAACAATCACGCCTGCCACACCACTGCCTTTTAGTGCTTCGATATCTGCTAGCGATCCGATACCGCCTGAAGATTGGAACTGCACTTGTGGGTACTGTTTACATAGGTCAACATAAAGCTCTACGTTTGAGCCTTCTAGCGTACCGTCACGAGAAATGTCAGTACAAAGCACGTGTTGCAGACCTACCGTTAGGTAGTCATCGATTAGAGCTTCAATCGTCACGCCTGAGTCTTCTTGCCAGCCGGAGATTGCCACTTTACGCGTGCCGTCTTGGTCGATATTGATGTCGAGTGCAAGAACAATTTTCTCTGCACCATACTTTTCCATCCAACCTTTCACTAGCTCTGGCTGTTTGACTGCTGTAGAACCTACTACAACGCGCTGTGCGCCTGCCTCTAGCAGATCAATCACGTCTTGCTCTGTACGCACGCCACCACCGATTTGGATATTCGCTGGCGTACTTGCTAATAGCTTTGCAATCAAGTCCAGTTGGCGCGCTGTGGTGTCTTTTGCGCCCGTTAGATCGACTAAGTGAAGCCAGTTAGCACCCGCTTGGTGGTACAAGTTAAACTGCTCTGCTGGATCAACTTTGTATTCGGTAACTTGGCCGTAATCACCTTGATAAAGGCGAACCACCTGTCCTTCAATTAAATCAAGAGCTGGAATAATCACACTAAATCCCTTTTATAATTCTAAGAAGTTTTGAATAAGCTTCGCGCCCGCTTTTGAAGAACGCTCAGGGTGGAATTGCACGCCGTAGTAATTACCGCTTTGCACCGCTGCAGTGAACGGATTTCCGTATTCACATTCTGCAATGGTGTAGTCCCCTACTGGCATGGCAAAACTGTGTACAAAGTAGAAGTACTCGCCTTCTTCAATGCCTTTGAACAACGGGTTGCCTGATTTTGCAGAGACTGTGTTCCAGCCCATATGCGGCAGCGGTAAATCACCAGTTTGTAGTAGCTTCACTTCGCCATTGCAAAGTCCAAGACACTCAACCAACTCGTCCGCTTTCTGTCCTTTCTCTTGAGACACTTTACCTAACAGTTGCATGCCTAAACAGATACCTAACAGCGGCTTCTCTACCTGTTTTACCAAGCTGATAAGATCACGCTCAGCTAGGTTTTTCATTGCTTCACTTGCGGTTCCTACACCCGGTAGGAATAGCTTATCTGCCGACAATACAACTTGTGGGTCTTTTGAAATCGTTACGTCATAGCCTAGGCGTTCAATGGCAAACTTCACCGAAGAAACGTTGGCACAGCCAGTATCGATAATGACAACTTTCTGCTCTGTCACTGTTTTTCTCCTTGCTAGCGTTAGCCTTACAGCACGCCTTTACTACTTGGTAGCTCAGTGCCTTCTACTTTGATTGCTTGGCGCAGAGTACGACCAAACGCTTTAAATAGACTCTCAATGATGTGGTGATCATTGTCGCCATCAGAAGAAAGGTGCAGCGTACACGCTAGGGTGTCAGTTAGAGAGCGGAAGAAGTGAACCACCATCTCGGTTGAAAGGTCACCGACTTGCTCACGGCTGAACTTCGCGTCGAACTTAAGGTAAGGACGCCCTGACAGGTCTAGAGCACATTGCGCCAAACACTCATCCATTGGCAGGCTAAAGCCAAATCGGCCAATACCACGCTTATCACCTAGCGCTTCTTTTAGCGCTTGGCCCAACGCAAGTGCCGTGTCTTCCACTGAGTGGTGATCGTCAATGTGTAGGTCGCCCTCCACTTTACACACCATCTTAAATCCACCATGTGTTGCGATTTGATCCAACATGTGGTCAAAAAAGCCTAGACCAGTAGAAATATCATTACCGCCTTGGTCATCAAGATTGACCGCGACTTTAATATCAGTTTCTTTCGTAGTACGGACCACTTCAGCGACGCGAGCTTTCACCGTCAGATCTTTCAGGATCTGTTTCCAACCCATGGTTTCCGGGTTGTATTGAATGCCACGAATTGCCATATTTTCTGCAAGTTGGAGATCGGTTTGACGATCGCCAATCACAACAGAGTTTTGGAAGTCCACTTTGCCACCTTGAAGGTACTCTTTCACCATGCCTAATTTAGGCTTTCGGCATGAGCAGTTATCTTCTTCAAAGTGAGGGCAGATCAGCACATCATCAAACTTCACACCTTGAGATTCGAAAATTTCCATCATCATATCGTGCGGTGCATCAAAATCTGCTTGTGGGTAGCTGTCTGTACCCAAACCGTCTTGGTTAGTGACCATCACTAGACGGTATCCTGCATCCTGCAACGACAGCAGGCTCGGAATAACAAATGGCTCTAGTTTTAGTTTATCTAAACGGTCTACTTGAAAATCAACCGGCGGCTCAACAATTAAGGTGCCATCACGGTCAATAAAAAGGATTTTTTGTTGTTTGCTCACTCGAACTTCCTTATTGCTAATCTTTGGCGCCCCCGCTTGCCAGCGAAAGCAATTAATTTTTTCTCTACTTATGCGTAGTAGTTTCTAATAAATCCGAGCGTTTTTTCACACTCGTCGCGGTTACCTACACTGATACGTACACAGTTTTCAATTGGCGAGTTACGCAAGATAATGCCTGTTTCCCAAGCAGCTTTGAAAAGGTCATCACCATCTGGGAATTTAACCAATAGGTAGTTACCCCATCCTTCAAAGACTTCCAAGCCCGGAATCATCGACAAGCCCACCTGCAAATAAGCACGGTTCGCGTTCAAATCGAGAACTTGGAACTTCGCTCTCGCTAGGCCTGCTTCAGAAAGCGCTTGAGTGGCAATTTCTGCAACAGGAACTGGGACTGGGTATGGTGCGATGACTTTCAGAAGTACATTAATCAGCTCTTCGTTCGCAAGCGTAAATCCACAACGCAAACCCGCAAGGGCAAAAGCTTTCGACAGAGTACGCAGAATTGCAAGATTCGGGTATTGCGCCAGTAAATCTACCGTTGACGCTTCTGGGCAGAAATCAATGTACGCTTCGTCCATCACCACGATTGCGCGGTCTTTTGTCATTTCAAGCAGAGAGACAATATCTTCACGCTTAACCAGGTTACCCGTAGGGTTATTTGGTGAACATACGAAAACCAGTTTAACGTTATCCAAATTAGCTTCGATGCCAGCAAGGTCTAGTTGCCAATCTGATGTTAGCGGCACGGTTTTGCGCTCTACACCAATGGTTTCAGCGCTGATGGAGTACATACCGTAAGTCGGTGGGCAGTAAAGAATCGCATCTTCACCTGGCTCACAGAAAGCACGAATCAGTAACTCGATGCCTTCATCTGCACCGCGAGAAGTCAACGTTTGTTCTGGGTTCACCCCTGCATACGCAGCGTATGCAGAAATCAGTTCTTTAGGCTGACATTCGCTATAACGATTAAGACGAGCGAAGTCTGTTTTGTATTCATTATTGAATGGCGATTCGTTGGCGTTCAGCCAAACATCACCTGTACCACCGATACGACGAGCCGATAAATAAGGGGTCAGTTTTTGGATCTGTTTACGCGCTAGCTTTTCCATCTCATTGCCCTCTTACTTAACTGCCAGTTTTTCTACACGAATAGTCACGGCACGTTTGTGTGCATCCAAACCTTCTGCTTCAGCCATGGTCACCACCGTTGGAGCAAGGTTTTTTAGACCATCAGCAGACAACTCTTGAACTGTCATCCGCTTAGAGAAATCCGCTAAACCTAAGCTCGAATACGTACGCGTGTAACCGTAAGTAGGGAGAACGTGGTTAGTGCCCGATGCGTAATCACCCGCCGATTCTGGTGACCAATCCCCTAGGAAGATGGAACCTGCATTATCGAGTAAAGGCAAAAGCTCGCGAGGGTTCTTGGTCTGAACAATCAAGTGCTCAGGGCCGTAGTAATTTGAGATTGAAACCGCCTGAGTCAACGACTCCGCGATGATAACCAAACTTGAAGCGAGTGCCTTCTCAGCAATATCCGCACGAGATAGCTCTTTGAGTTGGCGCTGAACTGCGTCAGTGACTTGGTCCGCAATCACAGGTGAAGGCGTCACAAGCACTACTTGAGAGTCAGGGCCGTGCTCTGCTTGGCTTAGCAAATCGGCAGCAATAAAATCAGGGTCCGCAGTTTCATCGGCCAAAACCAGTACTTCTGAAGGACCCGCTGGCATGTCAATCGTTGCGCCGCGAAAATCATTGCTCACTTGACGTTTTGCTTCAGTCACGTAAGCGTTACCCGGACCAAAAATCTTATCAACTTTGGATACCGTTTCTGTGCCATAAGCCATCGCAGCAACGGCTTGGCCACCACCGACGTTGTATACTTCATCAATGCCGCACAGCTGAGCAACATACAAAATTTCGTCTGCGATTGGTGGTGGAGAACACAACACCACTTTGCGACAGCCCGCAATCTTCGCAGGGACGCCAAGCATCAAAACAGTCGATGGCAATGGCGCGCTGCCACCCGGAATGTACAAGCCCACTTTTTGAATTGGCCGCGTTACCTGCTCACAAAGTACACCCGGTTGAGTTTCTACTTTGATAGGTTGTGGCTTCTGTGCTTTGTGAAACTTAGAGATGTTGGCATAAGCTTGCTCAAGTGCGTTCTTCATCTTTTCTGAAAGACGCGCTGACGCTTCCTCAATCTCTTGAGCCGACACTCGAATGGATTCCGGCTTCACGCGGTCAAACTTCTCAGTCAATTCAAGCAAGGCCGCATCGCCCTCGCTACGAACTTTCGCGATTACTTCAGAAACTGCAGCCGTGATGTTCGCACCTTCAGTAATTGCCGGACGCTCTAAAATAGAATCTTGCTGCGTTTCACTTAGCGATTGCCATACGACGGTTCTCATGGCGATTACTCCATCATTTTCTCAATTGGTAGTACCAGAATTGAACTCGCGCCCAGTTCTTTCAGTTGTTCCATGGTTTCCCAGAACAGGTTTTCAGTACTGACCAAATGAACTGCCACTTTCTGTTGGTCCGCAGAGAGAGGTAATACAGTTGGATCTTCCGCACCAGGTAGCAATGACTTGATTTGATCTAACTTATCCGTTGGAGCGTGTAGCATGATGTACTTCGACTCTTTCGCTTGCTGTACACCCTGCATTCGAGTCAACAGTTTTTCGATTAGCGCCACTTTGTCCGCATCGAATTCACCTGTACGTTGAATCAATGTTGCTTTTGATTTGAAGATGATTTCCGCTTCTTTTAGGCCGTTAGCTTCCAATGTTGCACCAGTAGAAACTAAGTCAGCGATGGCGTCAGCAAGACCAGCACGAGGCGCAACTTCAACAGAACCAGTGAGCATACACGTTGAGAACGGTACACCTTGTTCATCCATGTACGCTTTAAGCAGTTGTGGGTAGGTGGTTGCAATTCGCTTCCCTGCCAGATCTTGAGGGCCGTTGTACTCTTCATCTTTATCGATAGCGATAGACAAGCGGCAACCACCGAAATCAAGACGACGAAGTGGCACAAACTCGCTTGGTTCACCCAAAGCGATACGATCAAGACGGACTTCTTCAAGCTCGTTTTCACCGATGAAACCAAGGTCAACAACACCATCCATAATTAGACCTGGGATGTCGTCATCACGAACTAACAGTAGATCGATAGGCATGTTCAGCGAGTGAACTACTAAACGCTCACCCATGATGTTGAATTTTACGCCACACTTTTTAAGCAGTTCTTGGCATTCTTTGCTTAGGCGACCTTTCTTTTGGATTGCGATTCTTAGGCGTTGTGTTTGCATTGCTTTTATCCCTGTGCAAATTAATTTTTAAATCGTTAAAACTAAAAAACCCTCGGAAGAGTTGGTCTCCCGAGGGTTCTGAATCTTGTAGTTTGCGATTTCTGCCTCCGGGAGTTTCCTGTCCCCCGGGTATGCGTGCATCTCCCGAAAGACTAGACTGGGTGATGATGGTGATGAATGTTCATTACAAAATTACGCATACTTATAAGCTCTTCAGTTCGCTTGCTTGGTAACCACACTAACCAAGGCAAAACCATTTTTCAACTAAAAATTAAAGATTTTTTCAATTTGTATAAGACAAATAAAAAGGGAGCGAAAGCTCCCTTTAAAATTCTTTTATCGTTCAAATCATTAAACGTTTTGACAGCTTGCCATCTTCGCTTTTGAAAGAATCGATAGCAAGACACAGACGCCAACAAAAGCAACTGCGGATACAGCGAATGAGATGCCTACAGATGCAGTCATACCCAACGTGATGAAACCAATACAAGAGACAGCAGCGACAGATAGTGCATACGGCAGCTGAGTGGCTACGTGATCAATATGGTTACAACGTGCGCCCGTTGAAGAGAGAATCGTCGTATCTGAAATTGGTGAACAATGGTCTCCAAATACCGAGCCTGCCAATACAGCACTTAGCATAGGCAGCATCAGAGCAAGATCCGTTGCACCTGCCATATCGCCAGCAATTGGTAGCATGATACCAAACGTACCCCATGATGTGCCGGTAGAGAACGCCATCAGACCAGATAGCAAGAAAAGGATAACTGGCAACCAATGGGGGTTGATATTACCTTGTGCTAGTGTCGATAGGTATTTACCAGTGTTCATATCACCGATCACAGAGCCAATAGTCCAAGCAAATATTAGGATCAGAATCGCACCAAACATCGATTTCGCACCGATCCAAAGCGTGCGAGATATTTCGCTAAATGCGATACCTTGCTTAAGCACTGTAAACAGAGCTACAGCCAACCCGACAAGACCACCGTAGATCAACGAAGTACCTACATCTGTGTTCTCAAAAGCGCCCAGAACATTAAAGGCTTTGTCATCTGCAGTTAATGCCTGTCCGCCCGTATATAGCATTGAGGCAATCGTTGCAACAATCAGGAATACAATCGGTAGAACTAAGTCGGAAACTTTACCGCCTTCACTTTCCTGAATATCCAATTCTTCATTAATATCATGAGCTTCTTGAGAGTCATCAGCTTGTTCTTTTTCAAAGCCGTGCCCCTGAGATGCTGCGATTTCATGGTTACGCATCTTGCCAATATCAAGACCAAACCAAGCCACTGCAAATACCATTAGCAAAGCGAAAACAGCGTAAAAGTTCATTGGAATAAGGCGTACATAAGCACCAAGGGCAGAATACTCAGTGATGCCATGAGAGACAAGAATGCCACCAATGATCGTCATAATGTAAGCACCCCAACTAGACGCTGGCATGATCACACACATAGGAGCTGCAGTTGAATCTAAGATGTAGGCCAGCTTAGCGCGGGATACATAAAAGCGGTCCGTAACAGGTCGAGAAATCGCACCAACGGCTAGGCTGTTAAAATAGTCATCAACAAAAATGAATACGCCTAGAAAAGCCGCCAGTAACTTAGAACCACGTTTACTTTTAACGCGAGATTGCGCCCACTCTGCAAAAGCGCGAGTACCACCAGACAACGTCAATAACGCTGTCATCATACCAAGCAATAGCAAGAAACCGACAATACTCATGTTCCAAGTATTGATACCGCCATCTTCGATGAAGACGCTTGATACTGTAGAACCAACGTAGCTTATAGTATCACCCACCGAATAGTCATTAAGAAGTATGGCTCCAAGAGCAATACCAACACCTAAAGACACCAATACACGACGAGTAATAATTGCCAAACTCAGAGCTACCAAAGGAGGTAACAAAGAAATAGGGGATGATGCAAAATCAATTAAATTCATGATCTTCAAAAACCAGTAATAAATGGTTAGAGATCTACTGCAGACAAATTGAAGGAAAAATTTCCAAGCAATTAAGTTGAACTAAGCGAAAGGGAAGCGAAAACTTCACCCTGCCCTACAGTAGCGCTCCATAGTTTTACAAAATTATAGACTATGGCAGTGTTACCCCTTTCGAGTGTAACCCCAGCAAGCATCTTTGATTTGAATACTCACTTCGGCGAAACAACCTTTCGTATTTGTTCATTGGCATCACCCCAACAAACACTACTGATTTATTTCGCGCCTCTACCGCGAGTGTTGATATTTTAAACTGTCAAAAATAGTTTTTAACAACAATTTAACCAACACATCGCATTAGGTGGCGCCCATTGTACTCATCTAAAGCACCATTTCAATACATCATGCCAAATTTACTTACTCTAATTGTTAACGCAACAGTGCGTAAGGTTTCTCAACAATTGCATAGCCATCAACCAATATCATATTCAGGCTACTCAATATGAATCTAATTATTCAGAATTTGAGTCGCCAATGCGGAATTATACGTCTGAAACTAGGTATTAAGCTCTGACAACGAAAATTAGAGTGAAAAATTCGTGAATTGATGAAGATTTGTTACTATCTTGATAAATAGCTGACAAAAGGATAATCCAAATAATTTTGACGTTATAAAATAAATATCGCTCAACGTATGAAACTTATCCGCTATAAGTATTGTCAAAATCACAAAACCACCGATATTTTATGCAACAAAAACTTGTTGATTAAATTGAAAGGTCTCATTATTCAAATGAACTAGCGATTAATTAATAAATTTTTATAACAATTTAACCAGAAAATATTGTATTGCTAATAATACGGGTTTAATATTTATTTTATCGGCTCCTTAAATAAGTGGGAATTTACATGTCGGAACTAACAAAAACTCTATTAAACATTCGCAGTCTACGCGCATTTGCGCGTGAGCTAACTCTGGAACAACTAGAAGAAGCTCTAGACAAATTATCAACTGTTGTAGCTGAACGTAAAGAAGCTGAAGAAGCTGAACGTGAAGCTCAAGCGGCACAAGAAGCTAAATTAGCCGATATCGCAGAACAAATTAAGCAACTAGGTCTAGATAAAGACATGGTTATTTCTGCACTTGCAGGTGAAGCAGCAGGTAAGCCAAAATCTAAACGTGCTCCTCGCCCAGCAAAATACAAATACCTAGATAACACTGGTGAAGAAAAGACGTGGACAGGTCAAGGCCGCACGCCTTCAGCAATCCAAGAGCAACTAGACGCAGGTAAATCACTAGACGATTTCCTTATCTAATTGAATTTATAGAAGTGTTGTGACTCAACACTTTTATAAAACAAAAGAGAAGCCTCGCAATGCGAGGCTTTTTTGTAATTATATGTTGCTAATTAGCGTTCCCAGTATGCTTCTTCCAAACTATCTTCACGCTCAGGCAAACCTCGAGACAAGCGCGGAGAATGTTGTACTAATACTTCGTAACTGGCACGATTTGAATATTTACATACCTGAGAGAAAGAAGAATATGTCAGGTAAGTGTGGGCATGCTTACTCGAATTAGGCACATTTTCTTTATGGTATTTATTCGCAGCCATATCATGTAACAGTGCAGATAATGCTGCATCTCCAGCACCGTTGGTGTTTTTAATTTTCTCCGGGCCACCCATGTAAGGAGATATATGTGAATACACTTTGATTGGGTTGTCACACGCCCATTTTGCAGCAGGGCGGCTGAACTCATATCGGTTAAATTCAGCAATACTACCAGGGAGTAATGGCAGAGAAGTCTGACGTTTAGCCGCTTCTTCCGTATAACCCGCCATAAATAAACCTACAGGGCCTGCGGTACAAAGCACCAAGTCCACCCATTCAAGCGTTTTATCTGATGCGGCTAGTGGATCAGATTCGCCCGTTAGCGCTTCTGCTTCATCTTCATTCATTGCAACAACACTGACGTGGTCACGTAAAAAGTTTTGCCAAAATACTGGATCATCTTGAATAACGAATTTCGTTCCAAGTGTCAGTACAACAGGAACGTTATATTTCTTCGCATATTCGATCGCTTTCATCGTAGCATCTGGCATTGGGTCACCTTCTTTACAACGAACCAAATAAGCCGTGAGCACTAGAGCAGAAGCATTTTCAAAAATATGTTCCGGAATACTATTTGGGTGAAGCTGGTTCATCTGACCTTCACTGATGGCAAACGTACGCTCACCATCATCAGAGATCAAAGCAAAACAGCGACCAATTGCACCATCAACACCTTGTAAATAATTAAGATCCATTCGACTGGAAGTGTTGCACAAATAGCGGAAACCATAGCTACCGATCTTAATATCCTGACTCATGACACCCAAAAGTGTTGAGCGGTCATCAGCTAGAACAGAATAGTTATGAAGAGTGTTACCAATCGTGCCACCAGCGTATTCATTGGTAATCAGTCCATTTTCCTTTAGCTCATTATAGAGCGCTTCCGCAGTCACATCGTCAATAACCAGTGAGTGACCTTTACTCAATTGATACTTCTCAATGAGTTCCGAACTTACCTTCGCTTCGATATCCACCAAAGTTTGGTCAATACCGATAATGTGCGTGCTGGACATTTTCTTGCTTTCTTGAGATTGACTCACTAAAGGGTCACGCGCATGGACGGGAAAATAGTGCTTGGACTTTCGTTGGCCTGGAAACTTCATAACAAAATATTCTGAGTAAGGGGTCAAAGGATGCCGGATTCTACCGCGCACTACCTGACGCGGCAATAACCGGAATTATAGCAAACGATTGCGATAAAAATTAAATTCTACCTATCGAGAGGTAATAAATAAGAAGTGTTAAAGAGAAAGGAAGATCTTAAGCAATTAACGCGAAGAGTTTCTCTGCACCATACCCATTAATAACAAAAGCCAACTGACTACCAGTTGGCGCATGATGACAACTTATTCGCCTTCCATAAAACTAATGTCCGGCAAGCGGTCAAGGTGCTCGGAGTAACGTTTGAGATTAAACTCACCTTCGTTTTTCATTACGTCGAAGATCTCAATAGAGACAGCACAAGCCATCATTGCAACAGCCTCGTCTCGCGGTGTTCCTGTCATCATCAAACGCATCAAAGTTTCTTTCACTTTGAGCGGTTCACCATCTTCCAACTGATTCTCAACAATTTCAATCAGCTCTGCTTCCGCCATGAATTGACTGTCATCACTCATGTTTTTGTACCTTGTCTAACTTGAATTTTGCCAACTATGCCACATATAGCCTGTCTATAGTGAAAATTCGCAGATTAAGATAGTGAACGAGTAAAATTGCGGCAAATTTGAAGTGTGAGTTCGATCTCGGATCTGTCACCTCGAAACGCTTTCTGTTAAGATCTGCCTCCAGTTAAATTGTGTGGTGTTTAGTAATGTCTGAGAACTGTACTGACAACAGTAAAAAGAAAGTTATCGTCGGCATGTCTGGCGGTGTGGACTCATCCGTTTCCGCGTATCTCCTAAAGCAACAGGGCTATCAGGTCGAAGGTCTGTTCATGAAGAACTGGGAAGAAGACGATAACGAAGAATACTGTACAGCTGCAGAAGACTTGGCCGATGCACAAGCGGTTTGTGACAAGCTGGGAATACACCTTCACACCATTAATTTTGCTGCCGAATACTGGGACAACGTGTTTGAGTATTTTCTGGCGGAATACAAAGCGGGTCGCACACCGAACCCAGACATCCTTTGTAACAAAGAAATCAAGTTCAAAGCTTTCCTTGAGTTTGCAGATGAAGTACTAGATGCAGATTACATTGCAATGGGTCATTACGTTCGACGTACTTTCCCTGATAACGGTGAGAAGCCTCAAATGCTGCGTGGCCTAGATGGCAACAAAGATCAAAGCTACTTTCTGTATACACTGAGCAGTGATCAGATAGCTCGCAGCCTGTTCCCTGTGGGGGAACTAGAAAAACCTGAAGTACGCCGAATCGCCGAAGAGCAGGACCTTATTACCGCGAAGAAAAAAGACTCGACAGGTATATGCTTCATCGGTGAACGCAAGTTTACCGACTTCCTATCTCGTTATTTGCCAGCTCAGCCAGGCAAAATTGAGACACCTGAAGGCAAAATCATCGGTGAACACCAAGGTTTGATGTATCACACATTGGGTCAGCGTAAAGGTCTGCATATCGGCGGTCAGAAAGGCGGCGGTGGTAATGAAGACCCGTGGTACGTAGCAGACAAAGATCTTAAACGTAACGTACTAATTGCGGTACAAGGTGCTGAACACCCATTGTTAAAATCCCAGGGACTCATTGCTTCTCAGCTTCATTGGGTTGATCGAGAGATAATTAAGGCACCGCTTCAATGCAGTGTGAAAACACGTTACCGTCAAACGGATATCCCTTGTACCATTATCCCAATTGATGATGAAAATATTAAGGTCATTTTCGACGACCCTCAGGTAGCCGTAACCCCTGGCCAATCTGCGGTATTTTATAAAGATGATGTTTGCCTTGGTGGCGGCATCATTGAAAAACGTATTTAATTCAATGTATTTTCAGGAGTAATACTACGTGGCTAACGCTCTTTACGACCGCACCATCGCATTTGCAGGAATTTGCCAAGCTGTCGCTCTGGTTCAACAGGTCGCGAAAAACGGTCACTGTGACTCTGACGCATTTGAAACTTCGCTCAAAGCTATCTTAAACACAAACCCAAACAACACCGTGGGTGTTTATGGTCGAGAATCAGATTTGAAACTCGGCCTAGAATGCTTGGTGAAAGGCATCGATAGTACGCCTTCTGGCAGTGAAGTAACTCGCTATATCATTAGCCTGATGGCGCTTGAACGTAAGCTAAGTGGACGTAACGATGCAATGTCTCAATTGGCTGATCGTATTCAAATGATAGAGCGACAACTTGATCATTTTGAGCTGCTAGACGACCAGATGATCAGCAACCTTGCCAGCGTATATTTAGATGTCATCAGCCCGATTGGACCGAGAATTCAAGTAACTGGAACCCCTTCTGTACTGCAACAGACAGGTAACCAACATAAAGTTCGAGCCTTGTTACTATCAGGTATTCGCAGTGCGGTACTATGGCGCCAAGTCGGCGGAAAGCGTCGCCACCTCATTTTTGGACGCAAAAAAATGGTTGAACAGGCTCAAATCCTCTTAGCCAGAATGTAATGACTTAACAATACAGCTCGCGCCTATCGCGAGCTGATTTTTTCTACCAAAACAAACTTAACGCAAACGATTGCGTAATCTGCGTGACAATCTATGCGGTTATTGGTATAAAGCACACAAAATTTAGAAACTCAATTCAGGAGAACATCATGGAACTGTCAGCACTGACTGCTGTTTCACCAGTAGACGGCCGTTACGGAAGTAAGACGATTGCACTTCGCAGCATTTTTAGCGAATTTGGCCTTCTAAAGTACCGCTCTATCGTTGAAATTCGTTGGCTGCAGAAGCTTGCTGCAACTGATGCAATCAAAGAAGTACCAGCTTTCAGTGCAGAAGCAAACCAGTTTCTTGATGATCTTGCCGCTAACTTCAGTGAAGAAGACGCTGCTCGTATTAAAGAAATCGAGCGTACGACGAACCACGACGTAAAAGCGGTTGAGTACTTCCTAAAAGAGAAAGTAGCTGGTGTTCCTGAGCTTCACGCTGTAAACGAGTTCATCCACTTTGCATGTACGTCAGAAGACATCAACAACACGTCTCACGCGCTAATGCTGAAAGAAGCTCGTGACGAAGTAATTCTTCCTGAGATCAAAAACATCATTGACGCTATTAAAGCACTTGCTGTTGAATACCGCGATATTCCTCTTCTATCTCGTACACACGGCCAGCCAGCTTCTCCATCTACTATGGGTAAAGAAATGGCGAACGTGGCGTACCGTATGGAGCGTCAATACAAACAAATCGCTAACGTAGAAATCCTAGGTAAGATTAACGGCGCTGTAGGTAACTACAACGCTCACCTATCGGCTTACCCAGAACTAGACTGGCACAAGTTCTCTGAAGAGTTCATCACTGAGTCACTAGGCGTTACTTGGAACCCTTACACAACTCAGATCGAACCACACGATTACATTGCTGAACTATTCGATGCGGTTGCACGTTTCAACACTATCCTAATCGACTTTGATCGTGACGTTTGGGGTTACATCGCACTAGGTCACTTTAAGCAGAAGACAATCGCTGGTGAAATCGGTTCTTCAACCATGCCTCACAAAGTTAACCCAATCGACTTTGAAAACTCTGAAGGTAACTTAGGTCTTGCTAACGCAGTATTCGGCCACCTAGCACAGAAACTACCAATCTCTCGCTGGCAACGTGACCTAACTGACTCAACCGTTCTACGTAACCTAGGTGTTGGTGTTGGCTATGCAATTATTGCTTACACTTCTACGCTGAAAGGTATCAGCAAGCTAGAAGTTAACCGTGAAGCACTACTTGCTGAACTAGACCAAAACTGGGAAGTTCTTGCTGAACCTGTGCAGACTGTTATGCGTCGCTACGGCATCGAGAAGCCATACGAGAAGCTCAAAGAGCTAACTCGTGGTAAACGTGTAGATGGTGAAGCAATGCGTAACTTTATCGACGGTCTTGAGCTTCCAGATCACGAGAAAGCACGTCTGAAAGAGATGACGCCAGCTAACTATATTGGTCAGGCGATCGAATTAACTGACAAGCTGTAAGATTAAGCACCAATAAAATTTAAGGGTTGACGTAAAAGCGTCAACCCTTTTTTATACCTACTCGTAGATGGTTATCACATTAACTACACATCTAACTTTTGAAAGAACAAAGTAATTTTGCCTACTTCAATACCTAACTTTCGGATGCTCGTAATATTGAAGACATGTCGCTCGTCTTGCCTGAATAACCAATCGTCAAAAGCGACAGTTACCTTTGAACCATCCACGACAAGCTCAAAGTCATATACCCAGTGGAGCGCATTACCCACTTCGTTACCTTTCGCCGTACCTAGTATGTCTCCAGCTTCTCCTTCGTAGGTACTATCGCTCAATCGCTTAATCTTCCAGACTCTCTGGTCAAGTTCGCCATCATCAAATACGAAATCTTCAACAAGTGTTAAAGTATCTCCATCGATTGAGCCTACAATATCGACCTTAAAACGACGTTGCTGCTTGTTGGTATAATCCTGAACCATTCCCCATGCGGTCACCTTGCCGTCAAAGTACTCGAATAGATTGAAAGCAGGTGTGCTGCCTTTATATTCAGAGATATCTGCCGAACACCCTGTTAGTAAGACGAATAGGCTAGCAACAATTAGCATTTTAATCTTTCGCATTCTATTTAGCTCCTATCAGCTCTCGTCTGAGTTTTGGGTACTGTGTCTGTGGAGACAGCCAGATCGCTAAAAACGCATCATTTAACTGAGGATCGGTAATAGAACCTATCAACTGATTTTTTTCGCTGTGAGAGGAAAAAAAGAATCTGCCTATATCTCCATCGGAGACATAGGTCAGTTGTTGGCCATCTTTAATGTCTGGAAAAATGTCTTCGAGCTGAGTCACCCAAGAGCTAGTGTCGGAATAACCCAGTTTTTCCCATTGCTCGATAGTGGCATCGACCAACTGTTTTTGACTAATATCTCTTTGATACTCAATGGATAACGCGAGTGGATGTGGTGAAACATCTTTACCCTGTGCGTAATCTCCAGAGGGTGTAAGAAGCTGAGATTTGTATACGTCAAAAATGAAATAAGTGAGCTGTGCGCTCCCCACTTTACGCCATTCCTGCCATTGTTCATCGCTAGCAGTATTTGCTTTTACACTTGCACTAACAATCAAAGAGCTAGCGATCAACCCTGCCAGCATACCCCATCTTATCCGATGCATTTCCATAAACCTTTATTATGACTGCCGCAATCAGCAGCCATTCCACCATTAATACAAGAAGTGTGGTTGTCGTTGGTAAAGGAAAATAGACCGCGCCCAATTTTTCTCCTGCTAAATAACTGAGCGTTCCTCCAACTCCCCCGGAAATAGATACGAGCAAGATAGAAAATCGGCTCACTATTGGCACAAGAAAATATGCATACCAAACAAAAATAAACCAAAGTGCCATAAGCCAAATAGGGAATTCATTGAATTCAAAACGAAAAATGCCAAGCGCCATATTGGCGTAATCGACCATGACACCGAATAACGCCATCAAAAACACTCGCTCAAGCTTAATCGGTGCAACTAATTGGATGTATACATAGGTACCAACGACAAGGCTAACTGCTAACCACTGCAGTTTCTCCTGACCAAATACTGCGATGATCCAGACAATTTGAAACCAGAGAGAATAGAAAATTAGCCTCTTCGTCGTCATATTCACGCCTTTTGAAAAGTCATGTGGACAGTGCTTATACTTTTCGCTCGAAATCCACCTTCGCAGTAACAGAAATAATATTTCCACATACGGATAAACGTGTCATCAAAGCCTAATTTCCTGACATGGCTTTCGGCTGCCATAAATCTTGTGTGCCATTCTTTCAACGTCTGCGCATAATCTAAGCCTATATCGAACAAGTTCTTCAAGACTAAGTCGCTGTGTGCAGTTGTTGCTTGAGTTAAAGCAGTAATCGAAGGCAGGAAGCCACCCGGAAAAATATACTTCTGGATAAAGTCTACGTTATTACTGTAGTAGTCGTATCTTTGGTCAGCAATGGTAATGGCTTGGATTGCCATCAGTCCTTTTGGCCTTAAAAGAGACTGACACTTTTCAATGTATGAGCCCAAATACTCCTTCCCTACTGCTTCGATCATTTCAATGGATACCAGCTTGTCGTAATGCCCCTTTAGCTGCCTGTAGTCCTTTTTTAGCAGTGTTATCTTATGCTCTAGTCCCTTTTCAACTATTTGCTGCTGAGCGTACTGATACTGCTGCTCGGAAATCGTTGTGGTTGTAACGTGACAACCATATGTCTCCGCCATGTATATCGCCATACCACCCCAACCTGTGCCAATCTCAATAACTCGGTCGCTAGAGGTCAGTTCAAGCTGCTGACACAACCTTTCCATTTTGTTGATCTGAGCCTGCTCTAAACTATCAGCAGCCGAGCTAAACACTGCAGCGGAGTACAACATTTCTTGGTCAAGGAACGTTTGGTAAAGCTCGTTACTCAAATCATAATGAGCACTAATATTTTTAGCCGCATTCTTCTCAGTATTTCGATTGAACCAATGCCCAAGCTGGTAAGATATTCGAGAAATAAAGCTACTCTGTCCTTCAATAGAGTCGAGTGTTTTTAAATTTAAGGCCATTAGCTCCATAAGCTTGGTTAAATCTGGGCTATCCCACCAGCCTTCCATATAAGCCTCACCCGCTGCAATACTCCCACCTTTTAGCAATCTAGCGTAAAAGCCCGGATTTTTGACTTCAATTACCGCGTGTATGCAAGACGTCTGTGGTGCACCAAAAGTGGTCCTGTTTTCTGACTGTGAGAAAGACTCAATCACAGTTAGTAAACCTGATGTAATTTTTTTTAGGAATGACATTGCCAAACTACGCGCTGTTTTTTGTCCTGTGCTTAGTGACGATGAGTAACCTAAAGTTTGGGAGTTCATCATGTCCTATGCTCCTTAACCTGTTCTCTCGATTTCTGTTTTTCAGAAGATACTTCTGACTTTATTTTGTATTTAGGATGAGAGTAAAACGGAGCACCTTTACACCAGAGCTTAAACGCATGCCAGTAGATACCAACCAACATTTTAGCTGCCATTAGCGGTGTCCTAATCAGTTGTTTTAGGAGTATCCTTGATGTAAGCGCTTGCTTACTCATGCTGAGCGTGGCATCAAATTCCTTTTGATCCCGATGGCACTCAAGATGAATTGAAAGCTTTTTCCCTAAGGGTTTTAACCGCCAAACATATTCTTGTTCTATAGGGTTAAAGGGTGACACGTGAAACGCTTTGCTGTGTCGCCACAAAGTTTCATCAAAAGCAGGAACAGCATAGTAATGCCTTTGATTCCAGGGAGTATTACTTACCTCAGCCAACAGATAACGCCAATCTCCATCCTTGTTATAAACATAGTAGAAGTTTACCGGACTGAAATAGATCCCGAGATATCTAAGATGGATGACTGCCTCAACACGACCGTCTATTTTCTCTCCTGTCAGCTCTTTTATCTTGTCAAATACCGCGTGTTTTAAATCTCCCTCTCCTAGATAATCATCCCGTTTGAATCTCGCCCAATGCCACCACTTTTGCCCGAAACCCCACACAGATTTCTCCACTGCGCTTATCTGGTCTAAATCGATACAAGGCATAAAAATTGGGTATTTTAGCTGATGCTCTACTGGACTAAAGCGGCGATGTCTTACGTCCCCAACAAGCAATGAGCAGCTGTGCTCTGAGTTCATTATGCCGCACCTCTTTGGCGCTCAACTTTGTTGAGCTGTTTAAGCTCTCTCACAACATCTAAAGCACTTTTGACCCCGTCTTCATGAAATCCGTTGTACCAATACGCACCACAGAACCATATCTTATCCTGGCCATTTATTTCTTGGCGTCGTTTCTGAGCCTGCATCGATTGTTCACTAAAAACAGGATGATGATAAGTAAACGTTTTCAGCACTTTATTCGGCTCAATCAGGTGTGCGCTGTTTAACGAAACACAGAATGTCACAGGCGCTTGTATATGTTGCAATATGTTCATGTTGTAGGTGAGCGTTGGCGGGCGTTCGCTCTCACCTTGCGCTCCATCTAACCAATAATTCCAAGACGCCCAAGCTGACTTTCTCTTAGGAAGTAAGCTCTCATCAGTATGAAGCGTCACCTCATTCGCTTGATACTCCAACTGACCCAAGACTTCACTTTCAATGCAATTAGCATCGCCAAGCAGAGCTAGCGCCTGATCGCTGTGACACGCGAAAATCACTTGGTCAAAACGTTCGGTTCGATCGTCGAGTTCAATTCGCACGCCAAGTTGCTCTCGACGGACAGACTTCACGGGTGAAGACAGCTTTATGTTATCGGCGAAATCTCTTGTTAGCGGCTCAACATAAGCATTTGATCCTCCTTTAACTACGTACCACTGTGGTCTGTTCAGTACGTCTAGTAATCCATGATTTAGGAAGAAACGAGCGAAAAACTGAAGAGGGAAAGCGCGCATGTCTGCTAGTGTGGAAGACCATATGGCAGCCCCCATAGGTAAGATATAATTGTCGCAGAAATAGTCGCTAAACTTCTCTTCTGATAAAAAGTCTCCTAGCGTTTTTTCTGACTCTTGAGATTGTTCAACTAACCTTTTTACTTGCTTGTTAAAGCGTAAGATCTCGAATATGAAAGCGTAAAACCTAGGATTGAACCAATTTCTTTTTTGCGCAAAAAGCGTGGATAACGTGTGGCCGTTGTACTCCAATCCACAATCATCATTACGCACACTGAAGCTCATCTGAGTCGGTATACCTTCCACACCAATATCTTCCATCATGGCAATAAAATTCGGATAAGTTCTATCGTTGTACACAATGAAACCTGTATCGACTGCATAGCTCCCGCCTTCGACCTCAACATTGACCGTCGCAGTATGACCACCGATATAGTCGTTGGCTTCAAAAAGAGTAACATCATGTTGCTTGTTGAGATGGTAAGCACATGTCAACCCAGAGATACCTGTCCCGATTATGGCTATTTTCATTTTGGAATCCTCTTACTCTGAGATCAATTTAGCGGTTATTCGCTTTTGCCAGCTGTAAGGCATGGCACCGATGAAACGCAATAGCGTTGTGAATCTTCGAGGGAAGTAAATATATTGTTTTCGAGCAGCAAGCCCCTTGCGTATGGCTCGCGATGCCTGCTGTACAGTTACCAACATCGGCATAGGAAATGTGTTTTTATCTGTCAAAGGCGTTTTCACGAAACCAGGAAATATTACTGACACACAAATGTTTTTACTGCCTAAACCAAGCTGAAGCGTTCTGCCCAGATAACTCACAGCGGCTTTAGATGCGCCATAAGCCTCTGCTCTAGGCAATGCCACTTCGCTGGCGATAGAACCCACCAAAGCCACCGTGTGACCAGCTTGAAAATGGTGTTGGCTTGCTTCTATGGCATTGGCAAGACCAACGACATTGATATCAAACACGCGCTTCATAAGCTGAGCGTCTACAACGCCGTCATCTATGTACTCACAATCACCAGCATTGAATATCCAAATATTCGGTGTGACTGCTAGATTCTCTAACACCTGTTTTGTGTTGGATAAGTCCGTTAAATCGAACTGAAGCGAAGTAATCAAGGTGGAGAAACAAACAAGCTCTTCAAGTACTTGTTTGTTTCTCCCACAAGCAATAACTTGATAGCCTTCTCGGGCGTAATCCTCGGCCAGTTGTTTGCCGATGCCAGACGTAGCGCCTGTGATTAAAACGCAAGTCATTGGCCTAGCCTCTGCTTAATCGTCTTTATAACCGACCCAAGCAGTGGAAGATTCTCATAAAGCATTTCGCCAAGGTCGAAGTAATCTCTGTGATATATGACTTTGCCATCTTTAAACTTCAGATGACTAACACCGTTGACTACAACCGTTTTACCTTTTTGTAGCTTGGGGTGCTCTAAAGACATAGACCAAGTCAAGAACCCGCTGTCGCCCGATTGCTGGTGCTCTTTGATGTCAAAGTCACAGCGCCTGACATTGGTGTAAAGGCTATCGAAATAGCTTTGCAAAGCTTGCCAGCCTTGAAGACGATGCGCTGAATCTTCAAAGACAACGTCTTGATGATAAACATCATCTAAAAGATAGAGGTTGTTCTTACTTAGTTGCTGATATACGTGACCAACCGACTCGACGTTCATGTCTTCTCCAATTAGTTATACAAAATATTTTCATGTACAAGACATAATGAAGATTAGGCAACTTTTATGAGTTGTACAAATATAAATTTTGTAAAAGTTTAATTTGCAGAGTTGTACGGCGGTTAAATTAGAAGGGATCAAAAAAGGCTTGATATAAAATCAAGCCTTTTCGTTAAATCAAAAACTTATGAGTTGCGTAGGGCTGCGATACGCTTATCTAGTGGAGGATGGCTCATCAGCAATTCAGTCATTGAACGCTTACCATTAATACCAAATGCCATCATTGAGCCTTCAAGCTGAGATTCATGGCTGACTTTTAAGCGCTCCAAAGCTGCAATCATTTTGTGCTTACCAACAAGCTGTGCCGCACCTGCGTCAGCGTGGAATTCACGATGACGGCTGTACCACATAGTAATGAAGCTTGCTAGGAAGCCAAATACGAGTTCAAGAACGATGGATACGCCAAAGTAAACCATCATATTGCTACCACCTTCTTCGTCATCGTTAGATGAAACGATATTCGCAATGAAGCGGGATAGGAAAATGACGAACGTATTCACAACACCTTGCATTAGCGTCATAGTAACCATGTCACCATTTGCAATATGGCTCACTTCGTGAGCTAGCACTGCTTCGGCTTCATCTCGAGTCATATTGTGCAAAAGACCCGTTGAGACTGCGACCAATGAATCATTGCGCTTGGCACCTGTTGCAAATGCGTTAATGTCAGCCGAGTCATAAATAGCTACAGTTGGCATACCAATACCCACTTGCTCTGACTGTCGACGAACCGTTTCCAACAACCAGTGCTCAGTCTCATTACGAGGACTTTCGATCACCATGCCACCTACAGAGCGCAGCGCCATACCTTTCGACATCATCAATGAAATGAATGAACCACCAAAACCAAACACCGCCGCCATAATAAGCAGACCAGACAAACTGCCAGGCTGCATACCTGTAACAGCATAAACAATATTTAGAACAACACTTAGGACCAGAACAACGGCCAAGTTCGTTGCCAAAAATAACATTACTCGCTTCATTACTTTTCTCCGAAACAGGAAGCTTAATTATTTGCCTTGGCAATACGAATTTTGCACTTAGGCTTTATATCTAACTCATAGATATAGTCTATCCCTTTTAAATACAAGGGATAGATGCAAATTGAAACATTTGTTTTCTTAACTGCAAAAATTGTGAAAACTTTCAGTAAGAATTCACACCAACAATGCAGAATGTCCGATATATTAATCAACAGTAGTAGCATTAGACTTTGGTCTTATTGTACCTAGACTAAAGCGTGCTAGATTGTACTCAGATTAAAATATCCATGTGTGAAAAGGACAGAATCATGGTTGAAACTAACAACTATCAAATGGCTATTGACCTACTATGCTGCCACCTTGGTATTTCAGAGGAAGAAGCAAAGCAGCAACTTGGTATTTCTTCAGAGCAACAAGCACAAAAACGTATCTCTGATACCCAGCAAGCGCTCATGGGTCTAAACCAAGATAAGTAAGTGTCAGATTATAAATACAATAAAGGCTGCCATATGGCAGCCTTTATGTTTTAGGTCACGAGGAAAAATCAACTATCAATTAGCGTGGACACATCAATATATTTCGCTAGATCTTTTTGTTTAACGCTTGGTACGTAAGGAATCTCACCCAGCTTTGGCGCACCAATTTTTTGTTCCAGCATTTCAATGATTTCTGCGTAATGTTCTGTGCCAGGGTTGACTCTGTTTGCAACCCAACCAATCACTTCCAACCCATCCGCCTTAATCGCATCGACAGTCAACATTGCATGGCTTAAGCACCCCAATTTGATACCAACAACTAGCACCACAGGCAATTTCTCTTGCTGTACCCAGCTAGACAGGCATTTAGATTCCGTGACCGGCACTCGCCAGCCCCCAGCCCCTTCGACCAGAACCACATCCGCTTTATCTTTATGCTCCGCTAATTTTTCACTCAACACGGAGTACTGAATTTCAATACCTTCACGCTGAGCGGCTATATGCGGTGAAGCTGGCAACTCCAAAGCGTATGGATTGACCTGATCATAGTCAACGTCAAGTGTGGAGGCTTTTTGCAGATACAAAGCATCTGAATTTCGGTAGCCTTCGCTTGTTTTCTCACTACCCGCTGCAACGGGCTTGTAGCCAATTGTTTTTAAGTCCTTTAGCGCAAGCGCGTTAAGAATTGCTTTTGAAGCAACTGTTTTACCAACATCGGTATCCGTACCAGCAATAAAAAATGCATCAATCATAGATGAATAACCCCTAAACAAACCTGATAAGTTGCAGGTAGAAGACCTTGATGGTTTTTAAACGTTTGGTATGCACGCTCAACCTCGATTAGTGTGCGACGGCTCGTTAACCCATGTGAACGCCCGCTTACATGATTAGCTCCAATGCCCTTCAGATCGCGCATCAAAGAAAATGCAGTGTCGTACCAAACCTTCATGGTAGGCAAGTCTAGATGATGACTCTGGCAACCAGATTGAGCTAACGCAATTTTTACCTGATTGGTGCTGATAAAGTCGTTGACGTGTTGATATGCGTCAATTTGGCGCCAAGCACATTTCAGCTCTTCCAATGATCCCTCGAGCAAGGTAGAAAAATACACTTGGCCCGCTGGTTTAACAACTCTACGCATTTCTCTCAAGGGGCGTGACAAGTCTTGACACCACTGCAATGCTAAACTTGAGAATACATAGTCAACAGAAGCAGTTGGAAGCGGCAAAGCTTCAGCATCTCCAAGCTGGTAGCGCATGCCTGCAGAGCCACACCTTTCCTCAGCCTTATTCAACATCTGCTGTGAGAGATCGCAGCAGATGACCAACGCACCACGTTGGCGTAGTTTTTCTGAAAAATACCCTGTCCCACAGCCAAGATCGAGGACCGTTTTATTACTTAAATCTTCAGGTAACTGAATCAGTAACCGTTCCCCTACCATTCTTTGAAAAGCAGCATGAGAATCATAAGTATTGGCTGCTTTACCAAACGCTTCTGCAATGGCGGTTTTATCTTGAGACCAAGACTCCTGCATCGAAATAGCGTGTTCCATCAATGCACCTTTTCCATTGAAACTTCTATGCTTTTCGCGAGTTTTTTAATTTGCATCACCGAATGATTCGCCGAGAGCGTCACTCTTAACCTTGCGGAGTTATTAGGAACCGTCGGCGGACGAATCGCCGTTAGCCAAAAACCCGCACACTTTAAGTCATTCGCTACTTCCACTGCAGCGCCACTTTTCCCAATCAACAAGGGTTTAATAGGTGTTGAGGTCTCTACATAACCGTCAAACGAAGAAAAGTGCTGGGCATATTCACCCTGCAGCTCCGAAAGCTTTTCTCGTCGCCAATGCTGAGTTTGAACCATAGTGATCGCATGAGTTAATGCATAAGCTTGTGAAGGCGGCATAGCCGTTGAGTAAACGTGATGTCTAGCAAACTGCGTTAAATACTCACCCAATGCCTTACTACACATAATCGCTGCTCCTGACAAACCCAGAGCTTTGCCGAACGTCACTATCAGCACATCAGGTTTAACGTTCGCTACGTCACAACTCCCTCGACCGTCGCTGCCCAGAACGCCAATGCCATGCGCGTCATCAACGGCAAGCCAAGACTTATTTTCAGTGACAGCATGAATATCGGCTAACGGTGCGAGATCACCATCCATGCTAAACACTCCTTCGGTCACTACTAACGCGCTTTGCTTCATGATTACCTTCAAATGTTCAGCATCATTGTGGTGAAAGCGTTTCATCGTCGCAGGAGAAAGCATGCCAGCCTCCATTAAAGAGGCATGATTTAATTTGTCTTGGATAAGCAGGTCATCTTTTTCCAACAAGCTAAAAAGCAACGCCTGATTGGCAGAAAACCCGGAGCTAAACAATATCGCTTGCTCAAAACCAAGCCAATCACATAGCGCGGCTTGTAGATCTGAGTGCGCTTTTGAGTACCCTGTAACCAGAGGAGATGCACCACTTCCGTTGCCATACAGATTCAAGCCCTTTTGCCAAGCATTTGACAGCTCTTTGTCTGTTGCGAGACCTAAGTAATCGTTGCTGGAGAAATTGGTAAACAGACTGTCTCCATGCGTTAGCGTCGTGCTATTACCTGCTCCAACCATGCGCATACTGCGCTCAAGCCCCTGACGTTTTCTTTCGTTCAGGGCTCGATCAATGCGTTCACTAAACACTGGCATCGTAAAACAGATCATCCTTGGCTGGACGTGCAGCAACACGCTCTACCACACGATCAAGCAGATCATTTTCCTCAATTTCATCTGGTCGCTGGGACACTTCTTGGCTATTGATACCCAGTTTATTAAACAACTGCATATCTTTGTCTTCGGAAGGGTTAGGTGTAGTCAGCAATTTGCATCCGTAGAACACTGAGTTAGCACCTGCCATAAAGCACAGCGCCTGCATCTGCTCGTTCATATCTTCACGGCCAGCAGATAAACGTACTGCTGACTTAGGCATCAAAATACGTGCGATCGCTATAAGACGAATAAAATCGAATGGCTCAACATCATCGACTTCTTCAAGCGGTGTCCCTTTGACTTTCACTAACATGTTGATAGGAACGCTCTCAGGGTGAGTCGGTAAGTTTGCTAGCTCAACTAGCAGACCAGCACGATCATTGGCACTTTCCCCCATACCAATAATCCCGCCAGAACAGATTTTCATACCGGCATCACGTACGTGAGATAAGGTATCTAGACGATCTTGGTATGTACGTGTGGTAATAATACTGCCGTAGAACTCAGGAGAAGTATCAAGGTTGTGGTTGTAATAATCCAAGCCTGCATCAGCCAGCTCAGAGGCCTGTTCAGGTGTGAGCATGCCGAGAGTCATGCAGGTCTCAAGCCCCATCCCCTTCACGCCCTTAATCATTTCTGTCAGGTGGGGCATGTCACGAGCCTTAGGATTCTTCCAAGCTGCTCCCATGCAAAAACGAGTAGACCCAGCACTTTTGGCTTTTTGGGCTGCATCAAGCACGCGCTCAACTTCCATCAAACGTTCTTTTTCAACATCTGTCTGATAACGAGCACTCTGCGGGCAATACTTACAATCTTCAGGGCAGGCGCCAGTTTTAATTGAGAGCAATGTACTGACTTGTACGTGGTTGTGTTGCTGATAGTGACGGTGAACTAGCTGCGCTTCAAAAAGAAGATCCATAAACGGCTTCGCCATTAATTCGCGAACTTCGGCTACCGTCCAGTTGTGACGTACTTCCACGTGTATTCCTTACTATTATTGTTAGTTTCTTGACTTGGCTAGTCTACTGACGCGATGTAAACTGTCAACACCATTAGATTTATAAAGTTTACATATGGTCATTTAATGACCATTCATCATTAAGGAAATATTGATGGATCTCGACTTTGACCGCCGCCATATCTGGCATCCCTATACATCAACGCTAACACCTCTGACCTGCTATCCAGTCACCTCAGCGAATGGTGTTTACATAAAGCTTGAAGGTGGGAAAGAATTGATAGACGGCATGTCTTCTTGGTGGTCGGCGATTCACGGCTACAACCACCCTGCTCTAAATAACGCGGCTCAAGAACAAATAAGCAAGATGTCGCACGTCATGTTTGGCGGCATAACTCACGAGCCAGCAATTAATTTATGCAAGAAGCTGCTTTCTCTCGCGCCCAATAATCTCGAACATGTATTTTTAGCTGACTCTGGTTCGGTAGCCGTCGAAGTAAGTCTAAAAATGGCACTTCAGTACTGGCACGCGAAAGGTGAGAAACGACCTAAGTTCTTAACTCTTAGGGACGGCTATCATGGTGATACCTTCGCTGCAATGTCAGTGACGGATCCAGATAACTCAATGCATTCGCTATACAAAGGCTTTCTTCCGGAACACATATTCGCACACTCCCCGAAAATCGGTTTTCACCAGGAGTGGGATGAAGCTGATCTGAATGATTTCAAATCTAAGTTAGAAGCTCATCACACTGAGATCGCGGCCGTAATTCTAGAACCCATTGTCCAAGGTGCTGGTGGCATGCGGATTTATCATCCGAGCTTTCTTAAAGGTGTGAGAAAACTATGTGACCAATTTGGTGTACTGTTGATTCTCGATGAAATCGCAACGGGGTTTGGCCGTACAGGGAAGATGTTCGCCTGTGAACACTCAGATGTAGAACCCGATATTCTGTGCGTAGGCAAAGCGCTGACAGGCGGGTACATGACACTGTCAGCCACTCTCGCATCAAAAGACGTCGCTGACACTGTATGTGGAGGTGAAGCAGGCTGTTTTATGCATGGCCCTACCTTTATGGGCAACCCGCTTGCTTGCGCAGTGGCAACAGCCAGTTTAGAGCTTTTAGAGCAAGGAGACTGGCAACATCAGACACTTCAAATTGAAAATGCGTTTTCAGAATTGCTGCCTAGATTAAAGCAATATGACTTAGTCGCCGATGCGAGGTGGTTAGGTGCAATTGGAGTCGTTGAGACAACTAAACCAGTCAATATGGAAAAGATACAACAACTATTTGTTGAGCAAGGCGTATGGATTCGACCTTTCGGTAAACTCATCTATATGATGCCACCGTTTATTAGTGAGCCCGATCATATAGAAAAGCTTGTTGGAGCAATTGAAAATGCTTTGAGTAATGAGCTTTGCTTCATTGGAACATAAAAATATATAATTTTTTAAGAATCTAGAGGAGGTTGTCTGCTTTGTGAGCTCCTCCTTTTTTAAGCCGTTCTATATAAGGAAAAAGCCAGTCACAAAGACTGGCTTCAATATCTAGACTAACTTAAAGTTAGATTAGAAGTAGTAGTACGCAGCAGCAAATACGTAAGTTTGCTCTTCGTTATCAAACTTCTCTTCTAGGTCACGTTTGATATCTACGCCCATGTCGAACTTGTCGCTAACTGTGTACATAGCAGCAACGTTGAAGTAGCTGTAATCTACATCTGCAACAGTAGTGTTCTGAGAATCTGTAGTTTGATCTGCGTAACCTGCAGCTAGTGTTAGCTTAGGAGTAACAGGGTAAGCTGTAGATAGGTAGAAACCAGTTGTTTCTGAACCAGACTTAGCATCGTTCTCAGAGTCATTGATCCAGAAGTTAGCACCTAGTTTCAGGTCAGAAATAGTTACATTACCTGATAGAGAAGTAACTTCGTATTCCTCGCCGTTATCTTTGTCACGAGTTTCGTAACCAGCGTAGATATTGAATGTTTCTTGCTCAACACCAACGTAACCGTTGTAAGTTGATTCAGCCGCATCACGATCGTCGCTAGAGTCAGAAGCAGAGATACCGTATGCAAAACCAGAAGTTGAACCTTGGAACTTGAATACGTTGAAGTCATCAGACGTATCGCCTGCACTTGAACCAAATTCGTAAGTGAAGTCGCCAGCACCGTCTACTTTATCTAGAGCAGTATCGTTTTCCCAACCAAACGATAGTACACCGTAGCCAGTATCAAAACCTAACCAAGCTTTATCTACGTCAGTACCAGGACCTGAAGTTACTGGATCACCGTAAACTGCGCTAACTCGGTCATTATCGCTCTCTGAGGAGTTAAAGTTCATTTCTAGGTCGACTTCTACATAACCTAGTAGTCGGTTGTTTTGGTAGTTTACAGCAACTGTAAGAGCCGTAACCCAGTCATCGTAGAATGCTTCTGAGTACGTATCGTAGTAGCCACCAACACCCCAAGAACCAGAAACAGAGAACTGGTCTTTGTGCATTGGGTCAAACTCGAAAGTTGGTTTTGAATTTTGAGAGCTGTCGTTTGCTGCAAATGCTGATGCAGACATACTAGCGATTGCAAGAGCTACTAGAGTCTTTTTCATAATAATCCACTGCCTTTTCTATAGAATGGGGAAATCCTTATCCGGTTCCCTTTATGTTTTTTGATGACAACTCTGAACTCTAACTGGTCAGATGTTGTCGCCACTAAAATTCGGGGTCTAGATTGCAAAAGATTGAGCTACCTGTCAAATGACCTAAATAAAACAAATCAAAAAACATAAAACACTTTAAATACATATAGTTACATATATATAGAATGTTTTTTCGAGCAAGTTCTAATCAAATTAAGTAAATTATCATCAAAAAGGAAATTGCAGTTTTGCGATATTTTAAACCAATCAAAGTAAACACATGGTTAACAGGCAGAATTTTCATCTGCATAAAAAACACTTATGAAGAGATATATTTTTAAATCTAAAAATACGCTCTAAGTTTATGAAGGTTCAGTTTTTTTTTGTGAAGGAGATCTAGATTTGATATGAAATGCTCTCATTTCGTGAACTACTTATCATTTAAAAAAATGTGGTAACATCGCCTTCACTAATTAAAGGCACCAGTATGACCACCAGTAAAATCCAGCAATCCATACGTACCAGTTATCAAAATTTACAATCTCAGCTGGATAACTTTGTACCTCGCAGAGCTCAAAACTATTTAGTCGCAGAAATCGCCAAATCCCTATGTGGTGAGTACCACAAATCAACTCGAATGATTGTCGCCGAAGCAGGGACTGGTATCGGTAAATCACTCTCATATTTGATGGCAGCGATCCCAGTGGCTTTGTTCAACAACCGAAAGGTGGTGATCTCAACAGCAACGGTCGCGCTGCAAGAACAGTTGATAAATAAAGACCTCCCTTTGTATAGAAGACTGATCGACAGAGAATTTTCTTTCATACTGGCCAAAGGCAGACAACGCTATTGTTGTGCAGAAAAACTTGCCGCTGCATGTGGAGCAGATGGTGGTCAAATGGCGATGTTTGACAACAAACCAAAGCGCAAAGACATCGAGCAGCTTGAGCTGATGTATCAAAAGCTTGCGCAAAACAAATGGGATGGTGACAGGGATTCTTGGCCAAAGCCGATCTCCGATGAAATTTGGCAATCCATCGTCAGCGACAAACACAGCTGTAACAACAGCATGCCCGTTCATCGTGACTGCCCTTTCCAAAAAGCGCGTTCAGAGCTAGATAAAACGGATGTCATCATTGCCAACCATAGCTTAGTTATGGCCGATGCCGATCTCGGTGGTGGGGTCATTCTCCCTGAACCAGAGAATACTATTTATGTTTTTGATGAAGCTCATCACCTCCCACATGTTGCACGAGACCACTCCTCAGCTGCAGCGAGTTTAAAAGGCGCGGCAAGTTGGCTCGAGCGTTTGAATCAGTCTGTAACTAAGTTTGCCAATCTGGCAGATGAAAAACGCGTAGGCCGCTTTCGCAATGAATTGCAAGACGCAGTTCAACAATTGATTCCTTCACTGACTCAACTTGCGAGTCGTTTTAATGCTGACCAATTTGAAGATGGCTGTTATCGGTTTGAGAAAGGTGAGTTACCCACATGGTTAGAAGAAGAGTCTAAACAATTAAAGATTGTCACCCAAAAAGGTGCGCAGTCTGTTGCAAAGATTGCAGATCTTATTGCTGAGCGAGTGAAAGATGGCGAGCTTGCTAACCGACTTGCCGAACCTGCTTTAGCCGAGCTTGGCTTTTACATTCAACGCATGGATAACCTTGCTCAAGTCTGGAACTTAATGGCTGAACCTCAACGAGAGAAAGGAGCCCCTCTAGCAAGATGGTTGGAAGTTGCACCTGAACGTGAGGGCGACTTTGTTGTTAATGTGTCACCGTTGGAAGTTGGGTGGCAATTGGATCAACAGCTTTGGAGCCGCTGTATTGGCGCGGTGCTTGTCTCTGCAACCATGCGAGCGCTTAACTCGTTTAGCTTCTTTTGTCGACAAGCCGGGATCAGCGAGAAGCCAGAAGACGGCGTGAGATTCTTGGCTTTGGCTTCTCCGTTCGATTATCAAAACCAAGCGGAGCTTAGAGTGCCTAAAATGGCTTATGAACCTCAAGCTCCTCAGTTTACCGATAGCTTAATTGAACGACTGCCAGAATTGATTGAAGAGAACAAAGCCAACTTGGTTTTGTTTTCATCCTACTGGCAAATGAATCAAGTCACGGACGCGTTATCGTCATACTTTATAAAAAAAGGTTGGTCACTACAGGTTCAAGGTAAAGAATCGCGCTCAGAGATTCTAAAAAAACATAAAACCTTAGTGCAATGTAAGAAAACCAGCATCTTATTTGGTACCGGAAGTTTTTCAGAAGGTCTTGATCTTCCTGGAGATTTACTTGAAAACCTAATCATTACCAAGATACCATTTGCCGTCCCCACGTCACCAGTGGAACAAGCTCACGCAGAGTATATTGAGAGCAAAGGTGGAAACCCATTTATGCAAATCACAGTACCTGAAGCGAGCAAAAAAATGATTCAATCTGTCGGCCGTCTGCTGCGAAAAGAGCGAGATTCTGGTACA
The DNA here is from genome assembly GCF_000740665.1 of Vibrio sp. B183. NCBI lineage: Bacteria > Pseudomonadati > Pseudomonadota > Gammaproteobacteria > Vibrionales > Vibrionaceae > Vibrio > Vibrio sp. B183. The sequence continues at coordinate 63,261 of NZ_JPQB01000002.1, forward strand.
GTCATCATCCTTGATCGTCGTATCGTTACTAAGCGATATGGCAAGGCTCTACTCGACTCACTGCCACCATTTAAACGTGTCATCGAATAACTAGAATATAAGAAACTGTATGGAACTTTTTGAACCAACAATGTTGTTGGTGTTAGCGCTGGTTGCTTTTGTGGCAGGTTTTATCGATGCCGTAGCTGGCGGTGGCGGTATGCTTACCGTACCTGCTCTGCTTTCCCTTGGCTTACCACCACATATCGCGTTAGGTACCAATAAGCTGGCAGCTACGTTCGCGTCATCAACAGCAGCGTTTACTTATTATAAAAAGCGACTGTTCAAGCCTCATTGCTGGGGTCGAGCGTTTATCGCGACTTTAATTGGTGCAACGCTTGGGACCCTAGTTGTCGATCTAATTAGTACCGAATGGCTGGAGAAGATTCTCCCTATCATCATTCTGCTGGCCGCGATTTACACCATCTGGCACAAAACACCACAATCAAACAGTAATGAGATGCCACAACCTTGCCCTAAATTTAATAAAAAACAATATATTCAAGGGTTCAGTATCGGCTTCTATGATGGCGTTGCAGGCCCAGGGACAGGCGCATTTTGGACTGTCAGTTCAATGGCACTGTATCGATTGAACATTTTGCTGGCGTCGGGCTTATCGAAAGCGATGAACTTTACCAGTAACTTCACCTCGCTGATCACGTTCGCCATCCTGGGTCACATTGATTGGGTGTTGGGGCTGACTATGGGTGTTTGCCTAATGGCAGGCGCCTTTGTAGGTGCTCATTCGGCAATACGATTCGGTGCTAAGTTTATCCGCCCTGTATTTGTTACCGTTGTAAGTATCCTTGCCGTTAAACTTGCTTATGAAGCGTGGTTTGTGAATCTATGAAGCAATTTGGCCAGCTGTCATCTTTATTAGAACAATTGGAACAAGAAGCCACTCTGTTAGATAACCAAAGAGGCGAACATCAGCAAGCCCTTTTCGACCAAAAACTATTTCGCTGCCAATCCAAGCTTCTGACGCCTTACACTTATGAAGCACATGAAACACTCGACAAAATTCTCTGCGAACAATCATCAGGATCACTATCGCCTGACCAAGCAGAGTTTTTGTCTGAAAAACTGTTGTGCCAGATTAGCGCAATTAAACGAGAATTAGCTACAACAGCTCTCAGACAAAGCGAACCGACCGGCAAGTCATTCAGTCAACGCAACCTCAATGAACTTTACCAAAGCTTGGCTCAGCACCAACAATGGGAACAACGGCTTAAAACATTGGTGAAAAACAAGGAGCAAGAACATAAGCTCGCCACACCAAGAGATAAGTCTCTCGCCGCGCAAACTTTGCAGTCTGCTCAGCGTCGTTTGCAACGATGCCAGCACGCTAAAATTAAAATTGAAAAGCAAATTAGTTACAAAGAGCGAAACCAGTAATATGTCTTCAAACTCGTCCAATCTGGATCAAGCACCTGATGAAATAAAACTCGCAGTGGATCTCATCTATTTAATTGAAAGCAATGAGATAGATCCCGAAGTAGCATTGGCGGCCATCAACATTGTTAAATCTGATTTGGAAAACAAATTGGAGAAGAAGTCATGAGCTATCCACTGAGTTTTGACATGGCTGAGTTTCTTGCTCAATACTGGCACAAGAAACCGACTGTGATTAAAGGCGGATTCAATGATTTCATTGACCCGATTTCTCCAGACGAGTTAGCAGGACTTGCCATGGAGGAAGAGGTAGATTCGCGCTACATTTCTAACATTGAAGGTAAGTGGTCAGCACAACACGGTCCTTTTGACGATTCTCTGTTTGAAAACCTGCCTGAGTCCCATTGGCAATTAGTGGTACAAGCTTGTAACCATTGGCACCTAGGTGCAGCCGAATTAATAGAGCCATTCAAACAGCTGCCCAACTGGTTATTTGACGACTTAATGGTGTGCTTTTCTGCCCCAGAAGGTGGAGTTGGCCCTCACATCGACCAATACGATGTTTTCATTATTCAAGGCAGTGGTAAACGACGCTGGCGTGTTGGCGATCTAGATAAAGGTCAGTATAAAGAGTCAATTCAAGCCGGAGCTTTGCGTCAGATTGAAGGCTTTGATGCCATCATTGATGAAGTATTGGAACCCGGTGACATATTGTACATCCCGCCAGGTTTCCCTCACGAAGGGAATACACTGGAACCGAGCATGAGTTACTCAATGGGCTTTCGCTCCCCTAAGGAGCAAGAACTGCTCAGTAATTTCGCTGACTATGTGCTAGCGAATGAAAAAGGTGATGTTCATCTGCATAACCCAGAAATGACTGCTCAGCATCAATACGGCGAGATACTCAACGCTGACTTAGATAAGCTGACAACCATGCTTCGATCTGCCCTGCAATCAGAATCTGATATCCGTGAATTTATGGGGGGTATGCTAAGCCAGTCTCGCCACCAGCTGGATATTGTTGAACCTGAAGAGCCGATTAATACTCTGGAAATCTACCACCACCTAGAATCACTAGGCAGTTTACGCAAAGTCTCTGGTTTACGTGCGCTGTACCATGAGAATGAATCTGCACATGTTTACATTAATGGTGATGCTTACCCAGCTGAATCACAGCATCTCGTCCACCTACTGTGTAGTCAAGAGTCGATTGAGATCGAACACATCGACGGCAAGTTATCTGACTCACAAATGCAGCTGCTTACAACACTGGTTAACCTTGGTTACTGGTACCTAGATTAGATAGCAAAAGGGCCTCATCAAGAGGCCCTTTACTTTTATACTTTAAACTGACTCACCAGTTGTTGCTGTCTTTCTGAGAGATTTCCGATTTGCGTGCTGACAGTTTCAGACTCCTCTGCTTGAGATAAGATCTGTGCGCTCAAGTCGCGGATGTTGCTGACACTCTGATTTACTTCCGCAGATACCGATTGCTGCTCTTCAGCGGCTTTCACGATCTGCGAGTTCATATCATTGATGGACGCAATCGCATCAAAGATATTGTTGAGCTGAGAAACCGCTCTTTCAACTTGTTGGGCGGAATCATTCGCTAAATCATTACCATCTTGGATCGCTTTAACCACATCCTGCGTCCCTTTCTGTACATCTTCGATCACCTGACGAATTTCACCGACTGACGATTGAGTGCGACTGGCTAGACTGCGAACTTCATCGGCAACTACAGCGAAACCACGTCCTTGATCACCTGCTCGCGCGGCTTCAATAGCAGCGTTCAAGGCCAGAAGATTCGTTTGCTCTGAAATGCCTTCAATAACCGTCAGTATCTCGGTGATGTTGGCATTATTTTTCGCTAACTCTTCAACGACAGGAACCGCAGCCGTCATTCTCTCTACTAGTCGGACCATCTCATCTTGAGATTGCTCAATAACCTTCTTACCTGAGTCTGCAGCGACGTTGGCTTTTTCAGCTTCACTCACTGCTATTTCCGCGTTTTGAACCACAAGGCCAGCAGTTTGTGTCATTTCTTCAGAAGCGGTTGCCACCAAATCGACTTCCTTAAACTGAGAATCACTGCTGGATCGAGTTTGCTGAGCTGCAATTCGAGACTGCTCTGTCGTCGTACCGATCTGCAACGTCGTTTCTACAACATCACTAATAATTGACTGAAGCTTATCAAGGAATTTATTAAATCCTGTGGCGAGCTGACCAATCTCATCTTGAGATTTCACATCCAAGCGTTGAGTTAAATCCCCTTCGCCAGATGCAATATCATCCAACCTCCCAACCACTTCACGAATTGGTTTAACCAAACGAGAAGCCATCACCGCGATGGTCACTAAACCGAAAATAACCAAAATCGAGCCAGCAAGTACTTCGGTTTTCACACTCGACTCCACTTGATGGCTGATGGTTTGATCGAGCATTTCTGCATCTGCCAACACGCTGCTTCTTGGCATATCAAATAAGACGCCCCAAGTTTGATTGGCAACCATAATAGGGGCAAATACGCTTAACCATTCACCATCACTACTCCACTGGGTTTGAACTTCCTGCCCGAACAGAAGATCGGTCAGCTGATCACTGGAAAGTGTCTTGCTGTTGAACGACTGCCCTATTGTACCCGAGGGATCATCACTGGCAATCAATGAACCATCCAAACTAATGATATTGACATTACCACTGCCGTTGAAAAGCTGACTGTCTGACTCGACAACAATACCTGTCATTGCATCAAGTCGAAGATCAATACCAAAGAAGCCAATCACAGTATCATCAATCATGATCGGAACAGATATAGAGGTAGCCAGAACCTGTCCACCAGCTTGGCTGATGAGTCTTGGAGTGCTGACGCATGAGTCGCCACTGGAAAGCGGACAAAAGAATCGCTCGCTGTTTTGAGTATCTTCCAGCACCGCTTCACTCAGCACATTAGACACAACATTTTCACCGTTTTGAGCGGTTACCCAGTAAGGTGCAAACTGCCCTCTTTCGTTCGAGCCTACGTACTCCGCATCAACATAGTTACTATCTTCACCATCTAGCATGTTAGGCCTGAAGACAAGATAAGCCCCCTGAATCGAATCAAAGCTCAGTACCGACTTGCGAACCATTTCATCCAAAGCCGTACGCAATTCCTCGCTGTCACCAAAATTTTCTTCCGTATTGGTTTTCAAAAACAGCGCATTGGACGCCAGCATTTCCGCTCGATATAAGGCTTCATTAAGATATTCAGCTACTTCAGTGGCATTCAGTAGTGCTCGTGTTTCAAGCAGTTGCTCAGACTTGTTGATCACAGACTCAGCACTTTGTGCCTTAATCTGTTGTTGGTTAGTCACTGCGTTGTAAACAGAAAATCCGATCAGGGATAAAGAAGTAATGAGCAGGCAGCAACCTGCAAGAAGGGTAATTTTCCATTGAACGGAAAGGGTTCGCATAGTACATCCTTATGAGCAAACTCATTCATATCGCATGAGAACGAAAACTAAATTCTACATTTCGAGACCAATTACAACATATTGCAATCAATTATCAATCGAAAGTTTACAGATATGTTAATACAAATACACCAACTGTTAACTTTAGGCGGTTACTAAAGAAAGTGGTAATATCTGGGGAAATTTCGATTCGTTGAATTATTTCAATAACAAGGAATAAAAATGAAAGTTATCAGCTTTAACATCAATGGTCTTCGCGCACGCTTGCATCAACTGCAAGCTGTCATCGATAAACATCAGCCAGACGTAATCGGTCTTCAAGAGATCAAAGTACATGATGAAGCCTTCCCTATCGAAGACGTTGAAGCTATGGGCTATAAAGTCTACTTCCATGGTCAGAAAGCACACTACGGTGTTGCCATGCTATGTAAGAAAGAACCGCTTTCTGTGCAGAAAGGCTTTCCTACTGACAATGAAGATCACCAGAAACGTATGATCATGGCGACGTTTGAAGACGACAATGGCGAGAAAGTCACCGTGCTCAACGGCTACTTTCCACAGGGTGACAACATCAGCCACGAAACCAAGTACCCGTACAAACGCCAGTTCTACAAAGACTTGATGACTTACCTTAATGATCACCACAACAACGACGAACAGCTTATCGTGATGGGTGACATTAATATAAGCCCAATTGATGCCGATATCGGTATTGGTGAACCTAACCGTAAGCGCTGGTTAAAGACGGGCAAATGTTCTTTCCAACCAGAAGAGCGCGAATGGTTGAAAACACTACTGGACTGGGGATTCGTGGATACTTTCCGTCAGCTCCACCCTGAGGTAGAGGATCGTTTCTCGTGGTTTGATTACCGCTCACGTGGTTTCGATGACAACCGTGGGCTGCGAATTGACGTTGTACTCGCGACACCAAAGCTCGCTGAGAAATGTATTGAATCAGATATCGACTACCAACTGCGTGGCATCGAAAAGCCATCAGATCACGCACCGATTTGGTCAACGTTTAAGTAAAATAAAAAATCCGGAGCCTAGGCTCCGGATTTTATTTCGAACTAAGTGCAATCAATTAGATAGCAATAAAGTCTGCTTTGTAGTCTGGGTTAACATCAGCGTCATAATCCACGCCTTCCGCACCAAAACCAAATAGCTTCAAGAACTCTTCTTTATACTCAACGTAGTCAGTTAGCTCTTTTAGATTCTCAGACGTGATTTGTGGCCACAAGTCACGACAGTGCTGTTGAATATCATCACGTAGTTCCCAGTCATCCAGACGTAGGCGGTTCTTGTCATCAACTTCAGGCGCAGAACCATCTTCTTTGTATAGACGCTGGCTGAACATGCGGAATATTTGCTCCATACAACCTTCGTGTACGCCTTCTTCACGCATTTTCTTAAACACCATTGCGATGTACAGTGGCATAACAGGAATCGCTGAACTCGCTTGAGTCACGACAGACTTCAATACCGCTACGTTAGCAGTTCCGCCTGTTGCAGAAAGCTTCTCGTTTAGAGCAGTCGCAGCACGGTCTAGGTCCATTTTCGCTTTACCTAGTGCACCATCCCAGTAGATTGGCCAAGTAAGCTCAGTACCGATGTAGCTGTATGCCACTGTCTTACAACCTTCAGCTAGAACGCCAGCTTCAGAAAGCGCGTTGATCCAAAGTTCCCAATCTTCGCCGCCCATTACCGTGACAGTGTCTTTGATTTCTTCTTCAGTAGCAGGTTCAACGCTTGCTTCGATAATGACATCTTTGTTGGTGTCTACGGCTGTTGAAGTGTAAGTCTCACCGATTGGCTTTAGAGACGAACGAATCACTTCGCCTGTTTCTGGCATTTTACGTACTGGAGAAGCCAGTGAGTAAACTACCATATCGATTTGGCCTAGATCTTCTTTGATTAGGTCGATTGTTTTTTGCTTCGCTTCGTTAGAGAAAGCGTCGCCATTCAGGCTCTTCGCGTAAAGACCTTCTTCACGTGCAAGCTTTTCGAATGCAACTGAGTTGTAGAAACCTGCTGTGCCTGGCTTTTTCTCTGTGCCTTCTTTTTCAAAGAACACACCGATAGTTGAAGCGCCGCCACCAAATGCCGCAGCGATACGAGAAGATAGACCGTAGCCACTTGAAGCACCAACAACAAGAACACGCTTAGGCGCGTTTTTGATTGGGCCTTGTGCTTTTGTGTAAGCAATTTGTTCTTTTACGTTAGCTTCACAACCCACAGGGTGCGTTGTAGTACAGATAAATCCACGAATTCTAGGTTTGATGATCATATTCAACTTCCTTTAAAAAACTTCGCTAGGATAAAAGGTTCAACGCCAGTTCGCATCTAATTTCTGTAAAAATGTCGGTAAAATGCAAGTGGTTGGAGCTCTTTCATACGAGTTTTAGATTTCGAGCAAAAAGAAAGGCACCCGTTAAGGTGCCTTTAATCAATATCGGTCAGCTAGCTCTAAGCCACGCTATCTAACTTCGGCTTTACCCGATCTTTACCTGTTCTCACTTCGCTAAAGTCGTGGCTAAAGTCATCGACTTGAATCGCTTTGTAGCGCAGCGCATCTGCTGCAACGATTTGGTCGACTTCGTCCTGAGTTAGCACATTGGCTTCTAGCGCTTGTGCCAGACGCTCTTTAAGTAGGCCTTTACGGGCAACTTTGCCCTCTTTAGCAGCACGCATCAGTTTACGTTCAAGGCTCTTCACACCATACATCGCAAGGAAGGCATTCTCCATTAGACCAACGCTATCATCCGCTTCTTTGCCAACATAACAAAGATGCGTCAGACGGTCTCGGTGCGCTCCTGGTGTCATCAAGCTTTCTGCCAATTTCACTGTCAGTTTGTCGCTTGGCTTAGCAAAGTGATTCCCTAATGGGAAGATCAACACTTTGAGTAGGCGGCCAACCGCTTTTTGCGGGTAGTTAGTAAACGCTTCTTGCAGTGATTTCGCGGCGTTATGCAAACAGTGTTGAACAGCGTAATGTACGTAATCAAGATCTTGCTGCTGACGCCCTTCGTCTTCGTATTTCTTAAGCGCCGCTGACCCCATGTAAAGGTAAGCCAGAACATCACCAAGGCGGGCAGAAATCATTTCTTTACGTTTCAGATCACCACCCAAGGTGGCCATCGCAATATCTGCACTCACTGCCAACGCACGACTTATACGTGTCAGATCTTTGTAGTAACCTTGAGTTGGGCCACTCATATCGGCTTTGATAAAGCGAGAGCCTGTAAGGGCTGCACCAAATGCGCCAAAAGTGTTCTTGGTCGCGTGAGCGATGTGTTTGAACAGCAAGTCATCAAACTCTTTAGCGCCTTGTTTCTCATCAGGATTGGCCGCTGCTTCCATCTCTTTCAATACGTATGGGTGACAGCGAGTCGCACCTTGACCAAAAATCATCAGGTTACGGGTCAGAATGTTTGCACCTTCCACCGTGATTGCTACCGGAATACCGAGGTAAGGCGACGCTAGATAGTTCATCGGACCATCCTGAATCGCTCGACCAGAATGAATATCCATTGAGTCATTGAGAATAGTACGCGCCATTTCCGTCATATGGTATTTGGCAATCGCAGTCACAATGCCTGGCTTCTCTTTAAGATCCAGAGACGTTGTTGTTAGAGTACGCGTCGCTTCAAGCAAGTAAGTCAGGCCACCGATTCGGCCCATCGCCTCAGCAACACCTTCAAACTTACCAATCGACATACCAAACTGTTTACGAACATAAGCGTAAGCGCCCGTAGTACGTGACGTTAGGTGACCAACTGCAGTACCTAGTGCCGGCAGAGAAATACCACGACCCGCAGAAAGACATTCCACCAACATACGCCAGCCTTTACCTGCGTAATCCTGACCACCGATCAGCCATTCCATCGGAATGAAAACGTCTTTCCCGCGCGTTGGACCATTCATAAACGCAAGACCTAATGGGTCATGACGTTCACCAATTTCAACCCCTTTGTGGGACGCTGGGATAAGCGCACAAGTAATGCCTAGCTCTTTCTTATCGCCCATCAAACCATCAGGATCGTACATCTTGAATGCAAGGCCAAGTACCGTTGCTACTGGTGCTAACGTAATGTAGCGCTTATTCCAGTTAAGGCGGATACCCAACACTTCTTTGCCTTCGTGTTCTCCATAACAAACGATGCCATCATCAGGGATACCACCAGCGTCAGAACCGGCTTCAGGGCCCGTTAGGGCAAAACATGGGATGTCGGTACCATCGGCTAAACGTGGCAACCAGTAATCTTTTTGTTCTTGAGTACCATAGTGAGAAAGTAGTTCACCTGGGCCTAAAGAGTTAGGTACCATCACACACACCGCTGCACTAATACTACGCGTTGCGATACGTGTCACGATGGTTGAGTTGGCTAGCGCAGAGAATTCTCGACCACCGTATTCTTTTGAAATGATGAGTGAGAAGAAACGCTCTTTACGTAGGTATTCCCAAACCTCAGGGGGTAGGTCACGGTCTTCTTTTACGATCTTATGATCGTCCAACATACCAAGTAGCGTTTCCAACTCGTTATCAACGAAGGACTGCTCTTCTGCGGTCAACGTTGGTGTTGGATACTTGTGTAGCCTAGAGAAGTCTGGGCGACCTGAAAACAGCTCCCCATCCCACCAAACGCTACCCGCTTCCATTGCTTCCTTCTCCGTGCTGGAAAGCGGTGGCAGTACTTTTTTAAACATTTTGAAAGCTGGGTCACTGACCCATTTTCTACGTAGAGAGCACATAATCAGATCCTTTTGTTCACAGTTGGTGGTCCAATTTATATTTGTTTTATGTTTCGATTTTTGTGTTACTCAGCCGCTACGCCTGCGGCTAAGTATGGAATAAGCTGATCGACAACAGATTTCGCGTCCATCTGCTTTCCGTATGCATTTTCTGCGATTTCTATTAACGCTTGGCTTGAAGCCATAGTGAATACACACGTACCCAGCGTGAAATGGAGTCGCCAAAATAATTCTTCCTGAGACAGCTTAGGATTCGCTTTCATCACTGACTGAGTAAACAGAGATAACGCATCCTGATAACGAGTGGTGATGAACCAACGTAAGTGGCCTTGTACATCGGTATAGCCACGGCCAATCAACAGCATAAAACGGCTGGTTCCATTCGGTCTGACATCGTTAAGTGCACGCAGTGGCCCTCTTAGCGATTCAAACACATCCGCCATTTCATAACTTTCATTAAGATTAAGATTGATCAACGCGTCTTGAACCGCTGGCATGAAAGCTTCCAAGTAACGGTTTAAAACCGCTCTAACCAGAGTTTTCTTGTCGCCAAAGTGATAGTTCACCGAAGCTAGGTTGACACCCGCTTTGCTGGTAATCGTGCGCAATGACGTGTCATTGAAACCATGTTCAGCAAACAGAGCTTCCGCAACATCTAGGATTTTCTCTTTGGTCGTATTTCTCATCGACATTTCAATCACTCGTATTAAACAACTGTTTGAAATATACAACCGAAACAATTAGCCAACAAGTTTTTAACATCACATTTTTAAAGATTGGTCCGACCAGAATGCAAGTTATGTGCTGTAAGCCTTTGAAGAAAAAATTAAAAAAATTTTCACTGTGAATGGAACTGAATTGAATAACGAGAGTCTGAATAAGTGTAGTTAGCAGAGCCTTCTTAAGTTTACAGGCCGTAAAACTTGTTTTCTTGACTGACGCTACTAATTTACGCTGCTTTTTCTTATTAACTCCTATGTTTTGTATCAGCCCAGAGCCAGTTTGCTCTGGGCTTTTTTTATTTACGGCTGCCGCTCAGTTTGTGAGTGAGATTGAGTACGAAACACCCACCAATGACTCAGTAGAAAATTACTCAACATTCCGGCAAACACACCCAAAGCCAGCGCGAACATCGCCAACACGCCTTCACTTCCCCAGTAATAACTGGTGAGTTTGAATACTCCGAAATTGGGCAAAGCGGAAAACATGGCACACCCCATAAATTTTACCCACTGCGAGAATTTCCCAGATGGATTTCGACTCTCAAAGGTAAAAACACGATTGCCTAACCAAGTTACCGTTGCCGCAAAGAGAAAAGCCACAATGCGCGAGTCCAATATCGGCAACCCAATGGCATAAAACAGTAAGGCAAAAAGAGAGGCATCAGCGATAAAGCCAACGCCCCCGACTAGGGCAAAACGCCATAATTTGTTGATCATGAGTTTCGATCACATCGATATAATGCACGTTTGCTCTCAGCTACAAAATCAATTGCGCAACTCATCTTCTTCTCTTTGACCAGTTGCTCCACCTGCCCCTTCTCACCAATCAACTGAACCTTATCCAATCGATTCAGAACAGAACTGTCTTTGAGCTGCTTGGCCTGACCATGGCTGTAGAACTGACCTGAGAACGGGCGGTTCCCTACGTAATACGTTACTACCTGAGGATCAGCATTACGGAAAATGACCTTGTCACTTTTACGATCCCCTACTCCAAGCTGAATGTAGATAACAGCGGCAATTAACAAACAAGGCAAGATGCCTGCCGTGACTTTGAACCACTTCTTATCCTCTCGCACATCCGAAAGCAGTATCGCCATAAGCAATCCAATCGCAGGAACACCCGGTAACACATAGGCAGGAAGAATGTTGCCTGAAAAGGTAAACAAAAGCATAGGAGCGAGCATCCAGCACACAAGAAAACTAAAGATGCCATCTTTTAGTATGATGTCTTGCCCCAGCTTTTTGCGTTTCAACCAAAAAACGATGGGCAATACTATCGACCATGGTGCAGCTGAATAGAGCCAGAACAACCAAATGGTTCCTCTCGGTTCATCGTGCGCTGTGCCATAGAGATCGCCCTGCCAGCCACTCACCAGAAAACGGTTAAAGTGTTCGCCAACAATAAAATAATCTAGAAAACCTGGGGTTGCCGCTTCAGCGGCGAAATACCATGGAAGAGCAATAATCAGCATAAGTAGACTGCCTCCCAAAACTGGAAAGCGTTGCCAAAGCACTTTGAATGCACCCAGCAAACCATGTTGAATCACCAACCATGGCACAACCGCTAAGCCCATCAAGACAATAACCAGTGGTCCCTTTGCCAGTAAGCCAATCGCCAAGCCAACAAAGCCGAAATACCCCCAAGGCTTAGAGCCTTGCCAGCACAAGTAAAAACCTATCATCGCGATCGACAACCCTAACGTCAGCGCCATATCCGTCATAACCGCGCCTGCCGCAATAGAAAAAATACCGCACGTGGCTAAAACCAGCGCAGTGATCAGCCCGCTAAAGCCTTGTCGATTTGCAAAGTACGCCATCAAAGCGATGACTATGACTCCAGCCAACCAATGGGGAGCACGCACCGCAAACTCATTGATACCAAACAATTCGATACCACCAGCACTTAACCAAGTGAATAAGGGCGGCTTTCCCCAGAAAGGCACTCCATAATCAAACTGCGGTGTGATCCAGTTATTGGTTTCAATCATCAGACGCGCCATTTCACCATAGCGCGCCTCTGTCGTATCCATCAGTGGGTAAGCCCCCAAACTCAACAAGCGAATAAGCAATGCAACGCCTAGCAGCGCCCATAAGTGGACTCGATTAAAACTCACGCGCGTTTCTCCAATTGTTGATATTGAGTGGTTGCTGGTTTCTCACTGACGGATTGAACCAAATAAAGCGGTCGCCCTTTGGATTCAATAAAAATGCGGCCGATATACTCACCAAGCACGCCAATACTCAGCAGTTGAATCCCTCCCAGAGCGAGTTGGACCACCATCATTGACGGGTAACCTGTGACGGCTTCACCAAAAAGCAGGGTTTTAAACACGATAAAAGCACCATACCCAAACGCACTTCCTGCAATCAGAACGCCAAGCAAAGTGGCTAAACGTAGTGGTTTGATAGAAAAAGAAGTGATGCCGTCCACCGCGAGCCCGATCAGCTTGAGGTAATTCCATTTGGTCTCGCCACAGAAACGCGCATCGCGTTGAAAAGACAGCGTCGCTTGTTTAAATCCCGGCCAAACGAAGATGCCCTTCATATAACGATTGCGCTCTGGCAGCTGGTTTATGTGATCCACCACCTCACGGCTTAACAACCTGAAATCACCCACATTTTCTGGAATGTCAGATTTGACGAGGGTGTTGAGCAAACGATAGAACGCGGCCGCAGAGGCACGTTTAAACCAGGTTTCCCCTTGCCTTTCCGTGCGTTGCATATTGACCACGTCATAACCCTCACGCCACTTGGCTAGCATTTGAGGAATCAACTCGGGCGGGTCTTGCAGATCAGCATCGATAAGTATCACCGCCAGCCCGCGAGAATGCTCCAGCCCAGCGCTCATGGCTGCCTCCTTGCCAAAATTACGGCTCAGCCCAATGCTGCGAATCGTGCAACTTTCAGCGGTAAAGGATTCGACCAACTGTAAGCTGTCGTCGCTGCTGCCATCGTCCACATAGATGATTTCGCAAGAATCTGGCAGAGCGTTCAGCACCTCAGTTAACCGCTGGTGCAGCTCAGGCAAAACCTCTGCTTCGTTGTAGTAAGGAACAATGACCGATAATGTCACTGCTTTTAGTCTGTTTGGTACCGAATTGACTAGCCCCATAGCAAAACTCACTATAGTTGCATACGTACCATGAGATACTTCACTATACGTATTGATTATCTAAAAGAAGCTGAGATGGAAACCTAACTCGCTGTTCCGCCCAGCCTCTGCGACTTTTTGGCAGATTATCAATCGCAACGTGAAAACGATGTTGTTCACGTTTTTTCCACGCAGGTTTTGCTGTCATAAGGCCATAGAAATAGAGAGCCGTTGCATGAACAAAATTTTATTGGTCGAAGACAACCGGGAAGTGGCTGGTATTCTGTTTGATTACTTCGAAAGTATGGGGATGGAGCTCGACTACGCAGACAATGGTGAGCTGGGTTTGCAACTTGCACTCAGCGAGAATTTTGACCTGATTTTATTGGACTTGATGCTACCGCGAATGGACGGCTTAACGGTATGCAATAAACTGCGAGAAGCTGGTAACAATACCCCTGTTTTGATGCTCACCGCACTGGATAATCGTGAAGACATGCTAAAAGGGTTTGAGCATGGCGCAGATGATTACCTAACCAAACCTTTTGATTTGGAGATTCTTGAAGCCCGCATGCATGCGTTGGTAAAGCGCTATCGAGGGCAGGTTGCCAACACCGTATTGAGTTTTGGCAGCCTGAAAATCGATCAAAAAACGCGTCAAGCATTCCGAGAAGGTAAGTTACTCGCACTCAATCCGACTACCTACACCATCCTTGAGGCACTATGTCACAAGGCGCCAGAGATTTTGACCCGCCAAGAGATTTCTGAAAAGCTTTGGCAAGAAAAAGAACCCAATAATGACGTCCTGCGAAGTCATATCTACCAACTACGTAACCAACTCGATAAGCCTTTCGCCCAACCAATGTTAACCACATTGCCAAAAATTGGCTTTCGTCTAGAGGATGTCTAACGTGAACCGAGTTCTCTCTAGTACACGTTCGCTGACTGGTCGATTGGCCCTGTTTTTCACGACGATTTCCTGCATCATTGGCGTAGTCATTTTCCTTATCTTTACCCTATCGCTTCAGTGGTCAGAAGATCGAGTGGGTGAGCGTAGGATTCTAATTGACAGAGATGAAGCTGTTGCGCGTTTTATAGCGGGTGAAGATGGAGAAATTCAGATTGATTCCCTTACCAGAGCGTATAACGACTTATCGTTAGTACCTGATTTTTATAGAAAGTATACGGATACTTACGACACTTATCTTGGAGAGGTTGGCTCCACGTTGTCTCCCAACGGCCACATGGTTTACAAGGGCTACTATACCGATAAAGGTGAAAAGAAAGTCGTCGTTCTGCTGTCTCTGATCGATCAAGTTGAATTCGCGACAGATGAATTCATCTACTCAGGTGTGATTGTCATCAGCTTTGTTTCAGTGTTGATGTTTCTGTTTGGTACCTTGTTATATCGTCTCTCAACACGCTTGATTGAACCCGTCAATGAAATCGCTAAACAGCTGGAAAGTCACTCAGGTAGCGCCACGCAAGCCTTTACGATTCGTGAAGGAGCCGCGGACGAGTTTCAAGCATTAACCGAACAACTCAACCAATACCGGCAAGACCTTAACCTTGCACTCAAACGCGAACAAGCCTTTGCACGTTACGCCAGCCATGAGCTGCGCACACCGCTTACCGTCGTCAAAGGTGCCAACAAATTGCTGTCTCGTTCAGAGCACTCCGAATTTCAGGAACGGCAAATCAGTCGGATAGAAGATGCGACGACACAAATGACAACTATGGTGGATGCCTTGCTCTCCATCGTTCGCTACGAGCGAAATGTCGATGACGCGCCTTTGAGAGGCATCGAAGAAGCAGAGCTTCAATCGATTGTCGATGCCAATTCCGTTCAAGCGACCGAGAAAAACATAGCTATCCGACTAACGATTGAAGGGCTGCCTACCGTAAGGGCTACCCCTGCGGTCATGAATATGATTCTGGGCAATTTAATCCGCAATGCGATTGCGGCATCCGCGGAAGGAGAGATTACCATTGACGTGTCAGAGCAGCAGTTGGTGATTATCGACGACGGGCCAGGGTTAAGTGAAACTCCCAACGTAGATGGACACGGACTAGGGCTTCTGATCGTCGATGATTTAAGTCAGCGCTATGGCTGGTCATTTGAGCTGGAAAATCACCCTAGAAGAGGCTGTAGCGCGCGTATCCTGTTTTGATCCATATTCATGCTTTTAAAGTGAAATCAGGTAAGATAATCGTCCATTTTATCTCTCAACGAATCTGATGAAACTTTGCGATACACCAATAACTCAGCACCAATTTGATGGAACCACGTTTTACCTCAAACGGGATGATCAACTACATAGCCACTTTAGTGGCAACAAAGCTCGCAAGTTCATGACGTTGCTAGAGGGAAACTATCCAAACGTCACCACACTGATTAGCTATGGCAGTGCGCAAGCAAACTCACTTTACTCATTAGCGGCCCTGTGCGCTATCAAAGGTTGGTCTCTGGAGTTTTACGTTGACCACATTCCCCAATGGTTAGTGGAACGGCCGATTGGTAACTATCGAGGTGCGCTAGACCTTGGTGCGAGCATCATCCCCGTCAATGAGATCGACCTTCATACTGCTGAATTCATTAAAGCTGTCCGTCAGCCAGATTCCACCTGCCTAGTCGTCGAAGAAGGTGGTCGCTCCAGCGATGCCAGACTGGGGATTGAGCAACTTGCCCATGAAATTCTGTCTTGGACTCGATTCGAAACAGGTAGCGAGTTTGTCGTCGCACTACCATCAGGTACTGGCACAACAGCATTGTACTTGCATCGCTTTCTAAAACTTCATGGAATCGACGTGCTGACCTGCCCTTGTGTCGGCGGCAAAGACTACTTAATAGAGCAATTTAAGCAGCTCGGTGAAACCGATTTCCCTCAGATACTTGAGCTAGAGAACAAACACCATTTTGGCAAACTTTATCGTCAAGATTATGAAATCTGGCGTAAACTTCTGGAACAAACGAATGTTGAGTTTGACCTGCTTTATGACCCAATGATGTGGCAATGTTTACAATCTTGGTCTGAAGAAAACCCAGAAAAAACGATCATTTATGTGCATCAAGGTGGCTTGCTGGGAAACGAAAGTATGTTGCCTCGTTATCAGCGTAAATTTGGAGATTGAAGAGAAGCAAACACAACCACACATTTTTCTCGGTAGCGACTTAATCGCGACTCAGAACTGGTCGCCTATATCCTACGGGTTAATCTAAGGAGAGTTTATGCGAATCAATCTATACACTTTGCTATTGCTGGCATCAGTATCCGCTTCGGCAAACGTTATTACGACGCCCGGTAAAGCCGTCATTGCCATCGATGGAAGCGAAGCCGCCAAGCGAGTGTGTTACTACCAAGACCAGGGCTATTCTCTGGGCGCAATACTCCAAGTTGGCGAACACTACATGATTTGTACCGAAGCCAACGATTTTGAAACCAATGGTGCGTTAAAATGGGCGCCTCTCAACAGCCAAACTCAAGTCGAGCCAAAAGAAAGTAACCCAAAAGTTAAAAGCTATTCGATTAAATGATTGGCGAACTAGCTAAGTGAGTGCAAAAACGCTGCGCCTCGTACGCCTGACGAGTCACCGTGGACATTCTTCACAATGCGCGTTTTTGCAGATTTGTTAAAGGTGTATAAGTTCAGCTTTTCGTTCACCAGCGGGTAAATCGCTTCCACATTCGACATGCCTCCACCCAGCACTATCACTTCTGGATCCACAAAGTTGACGATGGACGCACACACACGCGCCAGTTGATCACAATAGAGATCAAAATGCTGTTGTGCATCTAAATCGCCCTCGGCACATAGCGCCATGATTTGTTTGGAATCCGCTGAATAGTATTTTTCTGAGAATGAGCGACCAAATCCGGTGCCAGACACAAATGACTCTGTACAGTTCAACGACCCGCAATAACATTCAATAGGCTGACCGTCTTTGTTTTTATCGTATCCAGGCAAAGGATTGTGCCCCAGCTCTCCACCCAGTTTGTTCAAACCTGTCACTAAGCCGTTATTGATGACGACACCCGAGCCGCAGCCCGTACCAATAATGATCGCGACACACGAATGCTCTGCGTCTTTCGCAGCCCCATCTTTGAACTCTGACAAAGCAAGGCAATCAGCATCGTTGGCTAAAGCAACAGGAACATCAATGGAGCGGTTTAAATCGCCAATAAAGTCCTGACCATTGAGCACGGTGACATTGGCACCTTGCATCAAGCCATCATTGCCTACCGAACCACAACATCCGATGCCGATAGAATGGATTTCGCCGTGCTTCTCCACCTCTTTTATCACGGCTAATACCGATTCCAGAAAACCCTGATAGCTTTCTGTATTGGTCGGTTCACGATGTTTGACTAGGGTTGCATAAGTCCCCTTATCCAGACCTACACCTTCTATTTTCGTACCACCAATATCTAGCCCAACTAGCATAGTTTTCCTCTTCATAAACACCTGAAAGTTTCACCTCATCATGACACAGTCACACTCTTATCTCTTTTATCTTGCTCATGATATTGGCAAGTTTGTAAACTACGTTTGTTTAGGCCTATTCGTTTGGGCTTTTTTGCTAGCTGCATTTGTTTTGTAAGGTATAAGAATGTCTAACTCTGCTCCATTTTTCCTTCTGGAAAACGTCATTCAAAACTACCCTTGGGGTAGCCGAGATTCGATTAACACGCTATTTGGTATCGCGAACCCTGAGCAACAGCCTCAGGCTGAAATCTGGATGGGTGCTCACCCGAATGGATGTTCAAAAATTCAGTTAGAGAATGAGACCGTCCTACTGTCTGATTTTATCAACCAGAACCCAGAGCAAACCATTGGCACAGAAACCCAGCAGCGTTTCGGTGAACTGCCGTTTCTTTTCAAAGTACTGGCCGCCGCGCAAGCACTCTCTATTCAGGTTCACCCGTCCAAAGCACAAGCGGAAGAAGGGTTTGCCAGAGAGGATAAAGCAGGCATTGAGCGTAATGCCTCTAACCGTAACTACAAAGATCCTAATCACAAGCCAGAGCTGGTGTACGCTCTGACGCCTTATATGGCCATGAATGGCTTCCGCGACTTCGAAGAAATGATTACGCTGTTTGATGAGATCAATGCTCATGCTCTGCAGCAGGATATTGATGCTTTTCGCGAGAACCTTACGTCAGAAGGTCTGCAGGCATTCTTCAAAGCCATGCTAGAACTGTATGGCGGCAAAAAATCCGATGCCTTAGATGCATTACTAAGCTGGGCCAATAACAGCGAAGATTCGTTAGCGGCACTGGTTGTGGAATTGAACACCCAGTACCCTAACGATGTCGGTCTCCTCGCCCCTCTAATGCTTAATGTACTTGAGCTTCAACCAGGCGAAGCGATGTTCTTAGATGCGGGAACCCCTCACGCCTACATCAAAGGTACAGGTCTAGAGATCATGGCCAACTCGGATAACGTATTGCGAGCGGGTTTGACGCCAAAATATATGGACGTAGAAGAATTGGTGAGCAGCTGCAAATTTGAAGCGCTGGATAAAGATAAAATCTTAACGCAACCTGTCGCTAACGACGGTGAGCTAAACTTCCCAGTGCCTGTTGAAGACTTTAAGTTTTCTGTTCTCCAGCAGCCAGAAAGTAAGCAGCTCGAGCTAAACCGTGCTGAGATAATCTTCGCTATTGATAGCGATGTAACGCTTCATTCAGGTACAGAGAGGCTAGTGTTAAGCCGAGGCCAGTCAGCATTTGTTCCTTACTCTACTCAAGCGATTAACGTCAGCTCTAAAGGCTCTGTTGCAAGAGCTCACTAGGCTACTCACTCTGACAATTCATAGAGCCCACTATTGAGTGGGCTTTTTTATTGTCAAAGATAAGCAACTAGTCACATAAAATTCTCCTCACTCAAAAAATAGATAAATAGTTGAAAATATCTATCAATTGAACTTTCTATCAACAGCATAAATATCATTAAAAATTCATACCTTAAGAAAATGGCATCATCATTCATTCTTAATCATTAACAATTTTTCAACATTAAATTGTTCAATATGGATATCGCATTGATTCATATGGACTGTTGTATGCGATCTTGTTAAATGATGAATAATAGGGATAGGTATGAAACCGTTTAGATCAAGTTTACTTCCACTTGTTGTATTTTCGGCAGTAACCACGGCTTCCGCAATCGCTGAAGCCAATCAAAATCAAATCACAGTCACACTTGAAGCTGAGCTTCCTGGATACCCTCGTGATATAAGTGATGGCAATTACGTTGTCGGTTTTTCTAATGGCGACTGGGATTGGGAGGGTGCACCAGAGCTGAGCAGAGCTGGCTTCCGTTGGTCGCAAGAAGGAGCAGAAGCCAATGTAGAATGGCTGACTGCACCTAACCTGACCCAATCTGAGTTGTACGCAGTCAATGACAATGGTGACGCGGTGGGTACAGCTTGTTTTACGCACTCAGGGTGCCAAGCAGTATTTTGGAAAGCTGACGGCGAAATAGTAAAACTCAATCAGGAAGTCGATAGGGAAATCGCCAAATTCATTGCAGAAAATCAATTGGGATCGAATCCAAGTAATTTCCCTTACGACGTCAATGTTCATGGAGAAGTATTTGGCTTTACCAATTTCTTCACTCATAACGGCGCGCGCGGCATTTTAGCATGGACATGGTCAAACAATGAGGGATTGACTATTTTGCCGGGAGGAGGCGGAGAATCTCAAGGATTTGAACGTGTTAGTGCCGGTAACATAAACGGGATCGCAGTAGGTGGTGCATACGATGAGTTTATCCCTGATGGCGAGTTTGCAAGCTATTGGGATACCGCCAACACACATCATAAACTCGACGTACCAGAAGCTTTATATCCATATGGTTCAGTGGCTATGAGCGTCAATAACTCCGGCGATATCGTTGGTGTCGATGCCAGCTTATATACTCGTCCATGGACAATAAACCTCAATGACCCATCGAGCTTTACTCAATTGACCGAGTCACCTTATGGCGCCACAAGCATCGACTCCATTACAGAAGGTGGTATGATTCTAGGCTCAGCCCGACAAGTGATGTCTGGTTACTACTTTGATCGCCCACAGATTTGGGATACAGAAGGTAACTTGTATGACATCAACGAGTACTATCAAGCAGATAGCCACAATATTGGCGGTAGTACAAACATCGGCCTCAATCATCACAGGTTACTTGTTGCGCCTAAGCAAGAAATAGGCGGCAGCAGCTATATTGGAGCCGCAGTATTTCGGATTCACGGAATTTAATTCATGAAACTCGGACTCAACCTGTAAACGACTTAAAGGAGCAATCAATTTGCTCCTTTTTGCATTAAACACAGCACTTTTATCACCGAGAACCAACTATGATTCAGCCAATCGCTGTTCGACTCACCAAAGGCCAAGACTTAAAAAAGCAAATCCAGTCTCTGGTGACACAATATGATATTCAAGCAGGGTCTATTGCATCTTGTGTAGGGTGTTTGGAACAAATTAGCATGCGCTTGGCAGGTGCTGAACAATCTATAACACTAACCCAGTCTTTTGAAATTGTTTCCGTGATGGGAACACTGACCCCAAACCACCAACACATCCACATTTCCGTCGCCGATAGTGACGGCAAGGTAATTGGCGGCCACCTTCTCGAAAACAGCATCATAGACACCACCGCCGAACTGATCCTTCACAAGTTCCCTAACCTAAGCTTTTCAAGAGAACAGGATGAAACAACAGGGTATACCGAGTTGGTAGTTGGGGGTTGTTGAGATAAGAAAGTCTTGTACCTAACGAAGTGTATTCATCTATGTGCTTAGCATAGCTACATTGTACCTAAGGTGCTGTATACAATGCTCGACTCCCCTTAAACAACGTATCTCTATGGTGTGCTAGATATGGTTTATGTTCACGCATAATCCTAAACGACATATCTTCTCTAAGCCCTATAACCTCTGGTGTTTCTAGATAATCAGAGATAAGAACTTTTCCATTGTTATCAAAGGAGATAAACCCCAGATCAAATGCTTTATCTAGGTTAGCTAACAACAGTAGCCCATTAAACTTATCTAACCGTTCCTTATTGTTTGACTGGCGCCAAGGTTTTATATGAGAGGCAAGCAATAGCTGAGTATTTCTATACCCTGTCACAGCACAACCACCCCACATTTGTACCAGCTGAGATCTAAAATGCCCTTGGCCCATTCTGGTCTTAACCATAATGCTCTTCTCGGTGTCTGTCAGCTTCTGATCTGACATAACCTGTCGAATATCTGCATTTACGTCAATTTGAGCTAGGTCAGCTAAAAACTTATGATAGTGGGATAATGCAGCACTATACATACCTTTCCCTTTTAGGTCTCTCAGCTTAAAGACTTCCAACTGCTTAACCTTTTCTTCATACTGGACAAATTGACGATAAGATGTAACTTCGGTGAGTGGCTCACGTATCTCTCCTTCATCTATTAACCAGTTAGAAATGGAACCACGAACCGCTCCAAGATAGTTGTTAGCTGTTTTCTCTGACTTTCCAATGTCCATAAGCCACAGATAGTAGTGTGAAGCTAAATCAGTAAGATTTGAAACTAAGGCTTCCTTGAACTCATTGGTAACGATAAAACTCTTCATATAAACAAAAAGTTCATCGTCTAAGTAAGCGTACTCGATAGCTTTAGACGAGTATCGACTAGTACCCTTTTCCTCATAGCCAAGGTTATAGGAAAGATGCCAAAACCCTTCACTTCTGACAAAGAAAAACGGATTCTCCGGTGTATTCTTATCATTCCCTTCTGCAAGGTTGTTGAAGTGATCCGCGAACCTATCCTTTAGCGCCTGATTCAATTCAATCTTGTTTGAAGTGATGTTTCCCGCTTGAATTAAATCCATAACCGCCAATAGCATGCACACTTTATGCGGGCTCTTCTTACCACGAGCGATATTCATATTCAGATTGCGAAATTTATCTACATAGTATTCGTGCGACATAACTTATCCTTCCATCGCTGAAGACTTCTTTATGACAACGGTTTGCCATGACACTTCTTCTCTTTGCAGCGCATCCTCGTCATCAGTGACATAAAGGACGAACAAGCCAACATCTCTGCATAACCTTTCCAATTCAGACACAGAGACGCCAAAGGTCTCACGACTGTCTTTAAATTTACCGTGGCGTAATGTAATGACCAGAAGCCCATTATCTGACAAAAGATTTGATAGCACCCTTATAGCCATATCTCGTTGATTAACTGGAAGGTGCATCCATACGGCTGACAGCATGACTACATCATACTGCTCCACAAGGCATATAGCTTGTTCCAAGCTAGGTAACGAATCTGCTAGCCAGACGACTTTATCAGAACATTTTTGCTTTCCAATCTCGCGTAAGTATTGGGAGGGTTCAATTGCAACTACAGAGCAACCACGTTCAGAAAACCACCGAGCATCACGTCCAGACCCAGCACCAACATCTAAGACCTTAACACCAGAATTCGGCCAATATGCAGACCAAGATTTGTGAACAGATTCAAACTTGAGAGAGTCATATTGCTTAGCAAGCTTTATAGCATTTTTTTCGTAAAATGAAGCTGTTGAGGACATAAGTCTAACCGCCTATTACCATGCCAAAGATAATATACGGCTTGATTACATAACACGATAAAGTATTAGAAAATAATGAGTGATTGTGATGGCAGATCAAGAGTTATCATCACCTTATCAAGGCCTCAACCAAATCCACCGCATTTCAACACAATGAAATGAAGCCACAATCGGCAATTACAAGCACCCGTCTTTCAAAAATCTAGAATTTAGGCCACTCAATATGAGAGTTAGATCTAACTATATGAACATAGTCATTTAGTTGCACAATGATTACGACGTACATTATCACAAATTGTAAAGCTAATGGATTTGTATGGCTGAGATTATTCCTTCGTTGAACTCCTGTTTAACCAAAATGGAACGAGGAGAAAAGCGTTTTGCTCGTCGTTTAGAGTCTTTTCTGGAAAGTGATTACCTTTGCTGGTTTGACATTCCTGTCGGAAAACGTCGCCGCTACCCAGATTTTACCATTCTGCATCCTCAACGCGGCCTTCTATTTCTTGAAGTTAAAGACTGGAAGATAGAAAACATCAAATCAATTAACGCTAAGCAAGTTGAGCTATTTACAAATAGTGGTTTGAAAACCTTAGCGAACCCTCTTGAACAAGTTCGTCAATGCGCCTATACCGTGGCTAATAAGCTAACTAAAGATAAACAGCTCCTCAGCAAGAACCCTAAATATCAAGGTAAACTATGTTTCCCTTATGGTTATGGTGTCGTACTTCCTTTTGTCTCTCGAAAGCAGTTAAACGACGCAATTCCAATAGATGCACAAGAGAGTGTTCTTCAGAGCCATCTTGTCATTTGTAGTGATGAAATGACAGAATCCGCTGATCCCGAACACTTCCAAGCTCGCCTATGGGAAATGTTCAACTATAAATTTGACTATATGCTGTCTCTGCCTCAAATCGATCGTATTCGTTGGCACCTCTACCCTGAAGTTCGAATTGTTCAGCAGCAAGTTTCTCTATTTCCCGAACCATTGGATCACGAGGTGAATGCCTCTGAAACGATTCCAGATATAGTTAAAATAATGGACATTCAGCAAGAACAGCTTGCTAGAAGCTTGGGTGACGGCCATCGTGTCATTCATGGTGTTGCGGGATCAGGCAAAACCTTAATTCTTGGCTACCGATGCCTACATCTAGCAGACACGCTAAATAAGCCAATCTTGGTCCTTTGCTACAACATCACTTTGGCTGCTAAGTTGCGTTCATTTATCGAAGAAAAAGGGATTTCTGCTAGGGTGCAAGTTTATCATTTCCACGATTGGTGTGGACAACAGATCAAAACCTATCATGTAAACCCCATCGAAAATGAAGACCGAAAGCCATTTGAACTCAGCGTTGAAACAGTCATTCAAGGTGTCGAATTTGGTCAAATCCCATCAGGTCAATATGGTGCAGTGTTAATCGATGAAGGCCACGACTTTGAACCCGAATGGTTAACATTAGTTACTAAGATGGTTGATCCGGATACTAACTCACTTTTACTCCTATATGATGATGCTCAATCCATTTATAAGAAAAGCACCGGACTGGATTTTTCGCTATCAAGTGTAGGTATTCAGGCTCAAGGCCGAACCACAATTCTCAAGCTCAACTATCGGAACACCAGAGAAATCTTAGACTTCTCATACAAATTCGCTAAGAAGTACTTTGAAGGCTTCAAGCACAAAGAGATACCACTAATAGAACCAGAAGGAGCAGGATGCAAAGGAGATGCGCCTATCTTGAAGAAGTTTGACACTCTGGTTCAGGAGACTGAATTTGTTCTTCGTTGCGTAAAACACTGGATTGCGAAAGGCAAAGATTTGAAAGAAGTTGCAATCTTATACCCCACCCATTCATCCGGTAGGGCTATGGCTGATGTATTAAAAGGTTCTAACGTGCCATTTCAATGGTTAGCGACCCCGTCTTATAAAAAGAGATACGACCCAAGTGCAGATAAGATAAATCTTATTCCCGTTAGGAGCAGTAAAGGGCTGGAGTTTGAAACCGTTGTGATGATCGATGGAAGCTATCTGCCTAAAGATAAAGACGAAGAAGTAGATGCAGCTCGCGTAATGTATGTCGGTTTTACACGAGCAACAAAAAACTTACTCACCACTTTCCACAGACAAAATACGTTCAGTGAACAACTATCAATAGCTATCTCATGATAACCACCATATTGTTGTGCTCATATTCATAGAGGTACAACGAAAAAACCCCAGCATTTCTGCTAGGGTTTTAAATGTGGCGGTGAGTGAGAGATTCGAACTCTCGATACGTTGCCGTATACACACTTTCCAGGCGTGCTCCTTCAGCCACTCGGACAACTCACCGAATCAAATTGTGGTTGGTTTTGCTCACCAACGAGGCGCTAATTTAATGATTCTATTAGGTTAGGTCAAGCCTAATGAGGAAAAAAAGCGTCACTCATTGATCGTTTGATTACTTAATGGCTAATTCGACCAGATTTCCTGCAAAATCAGGCTTGCTGATAGTAACCCGGTACTCTAAACCACTTGCGGCACATATCGAGAAAGTAACCATACAAGACACCCATTCCACATGAGATCACTGCATTCGAGGTTACCGCCGTTAGGATTTGATCACTTGATGCGCCAACTGCAAACAAGATCGCAGCATACACTGGTGATTGAAACAGTACATAAGCAAGCAAGTCGGACATATTCTTCATCATACTTGTGGATGAGACTCGCTCACCTTGCCTGAGCATGAAATCTCGGAACATGCCATATGGCCAGGCAATCGCAATATTCACGGGAATAGAAAGAGTTCGCGAAGCCAGAGATTGTTCGAACGTCATCCCTGAAATAAAGATTTCTATGATCATCCCAGAAATAAAGCAGAATACCACCATAGCAAAAGTGTCTGCTGCTGCATTACGAATACAAAACGGCCCACGCGGCTTCATCTAAAACCTCAGTATATAAATCCAAATTAGAACAATAAAGACAGTGATATAAACTGGATAAAATTCAAATTACCAGCATATGAGACTATTATTTCATGATTTATATAGTTTTAGATTTCAAATAAAAACAAAAGTGGTAAATAAACCACCAAACTCAGTAAAAAAGTTAGAGTAATTCGCTACAAACCTTGATAACGCTCATAAAACAATCAAAATCAGGTAATTTACTTACAGAAATCTTTTAGCAGAACCGTTAATACGTCCAAATCTGATTGGGAAGGAACCTCCCCTAGTGTAAGTTTCATCTGTATCGCTTTCAGGGTTTCTTCCAAGTGGTTATCTTCAATGCCTGTTGTCGCCGCTTTCAGGGCTTGAAAATGCTCTTGTGCTTCTTCTAGGTCACCATTCTCTAGAGCCATATAGAACGCCAGCAACAATGACTCTGTCTCTTCATCTTCAGCATTCGAACTCTTTAATAGTGTGGGTTTATATTGATAAAGGCGTTCAGAATATCGATAGAGCGCATCGCCAAGTTCGTTTTCATCAATAGGCTTCGAGACAATGTAATCAACCCCCACTCCAAGCATACGCTCTCGGGTTTCTTTAAATACGTCAGCTGTGCAGCCTAATATTAGGATTTTAGATTTAGAGCTAGGAAGTGAGCGGATTGCAGAAGTAGCCTCCACGCCATCCATTACTGGCATGTGGTTGTCCATTAGAATTAAGTCATATTCATTGTTTGCTATCGCATGGATCGCCAACTCACCATTTTCTACCACTTCACACTCAAAACCTTTGTTACTCATGAAGGTATTAATGATGATGGCATTGGTCCTGTTATCTTCAACAATCAGTGCCGTCAGGCCGTTATAATTCAACTTGCGGTGCTCTTTCGCGTCTTGATTTCGAGGCTCGCAGCGGTCCATAGCAACCAGAGCATCGAAACTGGTACCAATACCTAGCTCACTGGTCAATGTCACGCTACCATTCATGAGGCCACACAACTGCTTGACGATCGCCAAGCCTAAGCCTGTGCCACCAAATCGGCGAGTTGTGGAAGATTCCGCTTGTTCGAAAGGTTTGAATATCTTTTGTTGAGCTTCTTTTGCTATTCCTATTCCCGTATCTCGGACTTTGATTTCTAAGTAGTTTTGCCCCTGCTTTTCTACCTCCTTGAAATACACCTCAACATATCCGCGTGAGGTGAACTTGACCGCATTGTTGAGCAAGTTGAATAGTATCTGACGCAGGCGTGCCTTGTCTGACATATACCAGCGATCAGGTGGCACTTCGGAATAAACCTTGAACTGCAGCCCTTTTTCAGAGCACAGTGTAAAATAGACACTATTAATACTGCCAATGATGGCCTCTAGCGGGAACGGATTGTTTTCAAGCTCCAAATGGCCTTGTTCAATTTTAGAGAAATCGAGAATTTCATTGAGCAGCGTCATCATATGGTCGCCAGACTCATAGAGCGTTTTCATGTGCTTCTGCTGTTCTTCACTCAAGTCTGTTTTAAGCAATATCTGAGCAGTGCCCAGTACGCCGTTCATTGGCGTCCTAATCTCGTGTGATAATGTGGCTAAAAAGGCGCTTTTCGCTTTGGTTGAAGCTTGGGCTTTTTGCTTTTCGGCTTCTAGGAATACGGTTTTTTGATTAAATGTCTCGATCAGGTGTTTAATCTCATCTTGACTGTTGTAACGTAAATCAATGATGCCTCCTTCTATAGAGTCATCAACTTTCTGAGCAATAATCACGATGGGTGAAATAAGGAAGCGATTGATAAGGAAATACCCCATCATCACACAAGCAAGCATAATCGGTATGATGCCAGCTTCGACTTTAGATACTAGATCGTAGACTTGCTCTGTTACCAAGCGGTTTGCATTCACAACATCGATGTACCATTTAAAGTCGCCGAAGTCGGTACTACTGATGTAAATTCCCTCCACTACCTGGAAGTTGTGCTCAGTAATGACATCACCATAAGAGTCTTTTAGCACCACGCCTAATTCGTACTCTTCGGCATGCTTACGTACAAAAGCAACTAGGCTTTCGAGCGATATGTCTACCGTTGCTACACCGGCGAAAGCATCATCGACGTAATAAGGAGAAGAAGCGGTGATCATCTGGACATGGGTAAAAGGATCGATATACACCTGTGACCAAGAAACCGTGCCCATTGGCTTACCAACAACAGAGGTATACCAAGATTCTTTGTCATAGCCTCCAGACTCTGGATTATCCCAAGAGAATACTTGATCTACCTGCCCATCACTGGCTCGATTGAAAAACAAGCTCTTATAAGCTTTGCCTTCCTCGATTGAATAAGGAATTGGCCAAAGTCCACCACTGACCGCGACGCCATCGATTACCGAAAATAACTCAAACAGCATCTCTTCTTGATGGCTCTGCGATTCATGAGTATTACCGATACTGACCACACTCTGGAGTATGCCCAGAGAACTGTTCAAAGGCTCTTTGATCTCAGCGGCTATTATTTGCGTTCTCAGGTCCAAATTCTTTTCTAACTGATCCCTAATAGGTGGCTCCACCACCAAATAGCTCACAGTACCAATGATCGCAATCAGCAACGCCATATACATGGCGAGCGCCAAAAAGCTCTTTCTTTTGAGGGAGGAACGAATTTCCATAAGCCTTTGAATTTTGTCCGTTTAACTCCAATTATAGCGAAGATAACAAAGCTGCCACCTTTTTATGTCTCGTTTTGGCTGTTAGTATTAGCCCAATTTCATCAAACCCGTTTGGTATTCATTTTGACACTACAAGAAATCCTTTCTCAGCCAGAACTGGAAAACCGACTGATCAACGAGCCAAAAACTCAAGGATTCGTTACAGCTATGGCTGCTGCACCCAATGTATTGCCGCCTCAAGAATGGCTTCCTTTTCTATGGGGTGGAGAAGAAGTTGCGCCTTTTTCTGATGGCGAGCAGCTAGAAACTTACATTGAATTGATTATTGCAATGTGGAACGAATACCGCCCTGCTTTACTAGAAAACCAGTGGGTATGGCCAAGCGAATGTTCGCTGGATGAAGCGGATATCGTTAATCAGGAAGCACGTGATTTCTGTGAAGGTGTTTTGCAAGGCTGGCAGCTAGCCAGAGATGACTGGGAAACCATCATGCCTGAAGACAGCGAAGACAGCGCCCTTCTTGGCGGTGTACTGCTCTCTCTTAGCATGCTTTACGACCCAGAGACTTCAATCGCTACATTGGCTGAGCAAGGTATTGAAGGCTTAGAGCAGTTTGAAGAGATATTTAATGCAATCCCAACTATGTTATGTGGCCTAGCAATGCGCGGCTCCATGTTGGTGGAAGCGGAATAAAAACAAAGCCGGCTTTTAGCCGGCTTTGTTTTTACTTACTTTCGAATAGCCTCACCCTTCGGGTTATTGACCGTAATACGCTTGTCCTTTATTGACTCCAATAAAGGTAGCTCAAACGCTTCATAAGCAGGCATTCGTTTACAAAGGTCTTTCTTGATTCGAATTATCGATATCCCGGCTTTCTCTGCATCCTCACTATCAACACGAATTACAAAGTCTTCATTCGAGCTGCATCCTGTGGAAACTGCCTTAAAAGATATCCGCCCTTCGCTGACCTTATGACTTTCAAGAGGCACCTCAAGATTAGTTTGATTCACGTTGCTAGACGTTGAGTTACACGCAGCCAGACTTAGCCCTGAAAGAGCCAACAGTAGGCTAGTACACCACTTAAACATTTTTTCTCTCTTTCATTCTGCTCACAAAGCCCAATACAGCTAATAGCATTAGGCCGTAGGACGTTGAACCACCGCTTCCACCACTACCATTTGCCACAGTGTTTCCATAGCTATATATGATATGCATATCCAGCTCGCCAGCCACACTATGATCCGTAGCGACCTTCATCGTGGCACGGTTTGATGACGCATAAACGGTAGAAGCATCTACTTTAATGTCTATAGAACAAGAATCACCTTGGTTTAAAGTTGACGAGCAATTATTTGAAACTAAAGTGACGCCTGACGGAGTGGTAATGTTCGTCACATCAAAGGACTCTGCTCCGTAGTTTCGGATTGGTAGACTATAGGAATATTCGCCACTTTTAGAGCTCAGTAAAATATCTTGGGTGTAGCTGACGTTTGCAGTTTTCTTATTGATCCAGCCATTGGTATCAAAATATCCAACGTTTGAATAAACACCATAAGCGTTAGCTTGAGCGCAACCATCCCCCCAACTTACGATACCCACTTGTTTATGGGTACCGCCGTCATTGACAACTAATGGCCCACCGCTATCCCCCTGACAAGAGTCTTTTCCACCTGCTTGATAACCCGCACAAATAGCATCTGTTCCTACAGTAGCGTAATTGCCACCTAAGTTTTGGCAAGTACCTCTATCAACATAAGGTAGATCAACCTGATACAGTTCTGTTGGGTACACTTTACCTGTAGTACTTTGGTTACCCCATCCCATGACAGTCAAGCTTTGACCTACAGATAAATTGTTCACTTCTGTTTCAGTTGCAAGTGCTACTTGAGTCGCCGTAACATCGTTTACCAACTCTAGAATAGCGATATCATTCACTGCAGTTGATGCGTTGTAATCTTGATGAATGTAATGAGCACGTACTGCTACACGCTGACCTTCTGTCGCTTCATTGTTTAGATCATGAATACCTATCGATACATCAATTTCACTAGCCGCTTTATCATCCACACAGTGTGCAGCAGTTAATACATACTTCCCGCCAATAAAACTGCCGCCACAAAACTGACCGGTATACGCGTCGCTTGATGTATTTTTAATAAGGGCTGTCATAAATGGCCAGTCAGACTTTCCAGACACTGAACCATTGATAATCCTAGTATTAATCTCGTTAAGAGAGGTCATTGACTCTTGAGCATTAGAAGCCATAGGCATCAACATACTCACCGCAAAAGCCACTAACGTTTTTTGCATATATTTCTTCCTTTTTTATTGATAGTGCAAATACTCGGTAGCACAATAAATGAAGTATTTACAAAATCAATGCATTAGAAAGAAAATGGACAAGATGTAACGTATTTCTCTTTTTAGAGACTACTTTAGCAACGCAAAAGTAAAACACTCTCTAATGAGAGCCTACAGTTCAACGCTCAAGTTTTGCTCCAATCAATCCGCTCTATCCTCTCATCTGCGATGTAAAACAACTTAGTTCCTGGAAGGATAACCTTTTCTAAGTCGGGGTTGAGTTCGATCCCTTTTCCGGTATCAATCGCGATGAGTGTCGCTTGGTAAGCACGTTTAATGTAAACAAAGATAGACTGCACATCTGTTGCAGAAGCGCTTTCTGGGTAGGTTGTTGAGTACTGAGTCATTCCTCTAGTGGAAGCGAGCAGCTCTTGATGAAGAGCGCTAGATCCCGGGTCTACAGCGGCTTTGGCAAGCATTTCGGCTCCAACGGCTGGAATACATTCAGCATTCGGGCAATGTTGATTGAGCAATTGGCTCAACGCTTCATCTTTGAAATAAGCTAATAGGTGCGCCTTTGGGTTCACGTTGGCTGAGTAAAGCGCCGCAGATAGCGTAATATCATCTTCCAAGTTATCGACCACGATGCAACTGGCCTGTGCGACCGATGCCTTTTCCATCTCCTGCTCATCGGTGTAGCTAGTCACTTTTACAAAGCCGATTTCTCCTGGTAAAGGATTCTCGATATCAGATCTACTGCACAATACGATAGGTCGTTTCCCTTCTTCTTCATGTTGCAGCATACGAATTAAATGCATAGTACGCTGACCGTTCCAACCTAAAAGCAGAATATGATTTTCCACACCAACTCTCCGTTTTCCTAATATTCCTGCGCGCCAATAATCTACTGATGCCGAAGCTAACCTACCAACAAGAGCAGCAAATAAGGTTAATCCGCCAGGTATGACGAATAAAATCACCACCCATTTTCCTGCTGCTGTTGTCGGAGACAAATCGCCATATCCGACTGTCGATGCCGTGACCATGAGGTAATAAACAAAAGTGGAGATATCTTCAGTCAGTGCCGTTTCACCACTAACTACCAACATTCCCCAAGACAAAGCCACATACGCCAGCAGCAAAATGATCAGATTGCGATTACTCAGCTGGAATAATCGTGATTTCAACCACTTTTTGAAAACAAACCAAACTGACATATTTCCTGTTACTCGACTGATTACTATCAATATTCTAACTAGGTTAACTCACTTAGGACCGATGAGCCAATTCCCTGTATTAAACTGTTGATCCCTTGTCACTTCTATACGGTTATAGTCAGCAAAATCAGCGTAATAACGTTTAAATGGGCGGCTTACACACCGACGCTCGCTTTCTGCAATCTTAGGTTTTGCGTTTATCTATCGAATCTCAAATCGGCTAGGTCTATGTTGGGGATAGACGAGTATTAAACTCGCTGTAATTAAGATAAGAAAGTAAGGGTTTTCACATGATGTCTTTCATCTTTTTAGTACTTCTTGCTGCGATGCTTTTCGCATTCTGCGGCAAAAAGTCACTTGGCTACATTCTGTTTGCCACATCGATATTGATTGGTTTGTATTGGTTTAACCACCATGCCAACGACGCTCTTTCTATTTTGCTGTAAGGAGAGCACGATGAATCGAAATCAAATCAATATTCTTAATACGCTCGGCCTTTTCGGCATGACGTTAGTCTTACTAATTGGCTTTGTCCTCCAATTCTCGCTCAACGAGCTGCCATGCCCCCTTTGCCTACTTCAGCGCATTGGTTTTGTCATGGTGATGTTTGGCTTTCTGCTCAACGTAAAATACGGTCCACAACAACAACATTATGGTGTCGTGTTGATAGGGGCGCTGTTTGGGGCGGCGACTGCTCTGCGCCAAGTCTCATTACACGTTATCCCTGGTACTCCTGGGTATGGCAGCGCTATCTTTGGTATGCATTACTACACTTGGGCGTTCGTCTTGTTCTCAGCAACTGTTTTGGCTGTCGCGATACTGCTAATGCTGTGGAACGAGGCTTGGAATACAGAACCTTTCGAAATGAGTAAGATCAGTCGTTGGATGTGCCTGCTTGCGATATCGGTAGTGGCACTCAATATGCTATCGACATTTGTCGAATGCGGGCCATACCAGTGCCCAGATAACCCTGTAAGTTACTGGCTGCTTAACTAGAACATGGTTAGTCAGAGACAAAAAAGCCAGCTTAACTAAGCTGGCTTTTGAGTTATTTCCATGCAGATTTAAGCGTTACCCTTAACCTGCATGTTCAGTTGCTCTGCAAAATCAAGCATACGATTTAATGGGATAAGCGATTTCACACGTAATGCTTCATCAACGAAAATTTCGTGTTGTTCTCCACCATCGCGCAATGCTTCTTCGATTGCTTTCAGACCGTTCATTGCCATCCAAGGACAATGCGCACAGCTACGACAAGTGGCACCTGCACCAGCAGTAGGTGCTTCAATCAGTTCTTTTTCAGGCACCAGTTGCTGCATCTTGAAGAAGATACCTTTATCAGTCGCAACGATCATTTTTTGCTGAGGTAGCTCTTTAGCCGCTTTGATCAGTTGGCTGGTTGAGCCGACGGCGTCCGCCAGCTCGACTACACTCGCTGGCGATTCAGGGTGTACTAAAATCGCCGCTTCAGGGTAGAGGCCTTTCATCTTACGCAATGCATCAGCAGAGAACTCATCGTGTACAACACATTCGCCTTGCCACAACAGCATATCAGCACCGGTTTGATTGGCGATGTAAGAACCTAAATGGCGGTCAGGACCCCAGATAATAGGTTTGTCTTCAGCGTCTAAATGCTCAACGATCTCCAAGGCAATACTTGACGTCACTACCCAGTCAGCACGAGCTTTCACCGCCGCTGACGTATTCGCATAAACTACGACTGTATGATCAGGGTGCGCATCACAGAACTCTGTGAATTTATCCGCTGGACAGCCTAAGTCTAATGAACATTCCGCTTCAAGCGTTGGCATCAAAATGCGTTTTTCAGGCGTCAGAATCTTTGCAGATTCGCCCATAAAGCGCACACCACCGATGATCAGTGTGCTCGCAGGGTGGCGGTTACCAAACTTGGCCATCTCTAGTGAATCGCCAACAAACCCTCCGGTCTCTTCAGCAAGCGCTTGAATTTCAGGGTCAGTGTAATAGTGGGCGATCAGTACCGCGTCTTTCTCTTTAAGCAGCTCTTTAATGTTTTTAATGTGCGCTTGCTTTTGGTCATCTGTCAGCGGTGTTGGTTTCGGTGGGAATGGGTAAACAGTTTCGATTGTATCTAAAATGTGGCTCATTGCTCTTGCTCTTGCTCTACGCAACTTCCAGTAATCCGGGTATTGTAACCTTAACCCAGATCAAGATGCCAGTTTCCGCAAGAATTACTTGCTGAGTAAATAGTGAATGGAATGTCTGTACAGAGGGTATTAAAAAGGAGCGACTCTGCGCTCCTTTTTTATCTACTTAATACGTTCTGCCGCAAGTTTTGCAGACGCACTATCTGGATACTCGTCAAGTACCTGTTGATAGTACTTTTTCGCTTGCACTGCATTGTTGTTACGCTGCGAAAGGTCACCAAGTTTCACCAGAGCATCTGCACGTTTATTCGAGTCTTTGTAAGACACTACCGAGGCAAAGCTCTTAACTGCTTCTTTATCCTGCTTCTTAGCAAAATAAAGCTGCCCTAGCCAGTAATGGGCGTTTGGCGCAAACGTTGAGTCAGGGAAGTCTTTCTGAAATTGCTGGAATGCAGCAATAGCACCCGTGTAATCACGTTTCTTAAGGATAAGATCAACGGAATTCTGATACGCAGTCTGCTCATCCACATTAGTACTGAATTTACCAACAGGCTTCGCTTGCTCATCTTTAGCTGTAGTATCGACTGCTGGTGCGCTGTTGATCTGGCCGCGAAGCTTATCAAGCTCGATAAACAATTCGCGCTGACGCTGCAGCATCTGCTGCATGTCGTAATTATTCTTTTCTAGCTGACCACGAAGGTCACTAATTTCCAACGCCATTTCATCAAGCTGCTGTTGCATTTGCAACTGAACGCGATTGCGGTTTTCTAACAAGCGCTCGAGGCGTTGAACTTCGGTTTCATTTGCCGGTACGGCAGAAGACGATGGTGCTGAATTGCTACCACCAAGATCAGATACTGGAGCTGGTGCAGCGAACGCAGTGTTCGCTGCACTTGCCAGTAACGTAAGCGTAACTACGCGCTTAAGGTTACTGAACATAAGGTCTTTCCTTGATTAGTATACTAGAACCGCACGACGGTTCTTAGCGTACACATCTTCAGACTGACCTAGTAGAAGAGGCTTCTCTTCACCGTAGCTCACGATTGAGATTTGGTCTGCTTGAACACCTAGTGCTTGTAGGTACTTAGCAACTGCCGTTGCACGACGCTCGCCTAGTGCGATGTTGTACTCAGGAGTACCACGCTCATCAGCGTGACCTTCGATAGTCACTTTTAGTGCAGGGTTTTTGCTTAGGTAAGCCGCGTGTGCAGCTAGCATTTCTTCGTAGTCACCAGCGATGGTTGCGTTGTCAAACGCGAAGTAGATTGTTTGAGACTCACGAAGTGCCTGCTCTTTAAGCTCTTGCTCAGAAAGTTGGCCGTTCTCACCGATTGGTGAAACTACAGTTGTATCAACACCGTTAGCAGAGCCAGACGTTGATTGGTTAGTTTCAGAACCAGAAGCGTTAGCTGCGTCATCGCTTGAACTACATGCTGTAACAGCTAGAACTGGTAGCGCAATCAATAGCCCTTTAAGAACTTTGTTTAGTTGCATTGTTATATTTTCCTTACTTTTTGATACTTATTACTTGCTACAAAAACGGTGACCATGCAGGTGCACGAACGCGACCGTTTGTTGCCGGTAATCGAGCTTTAAAGCGTCCATCTATTGAAACCATTGAAAGCACATTGGTTTTGTTGAAGATAGAGCTATAAATAACCATACCGCCGTTTGGCGCGATACTCGGTGATTCATCCAGCAATGTTTTTGTCAGAACCTGAACGGCGCCCGTTTCAAGATCCTGCTTTGCCAAATTGAAGCCCGAGTTACTGCGATTGACCATTACCAGGAATCGTCCATCAGGTGTAATCTGCCCACCTAGGTTCTGGCGACCCTGCCAGGTAAGGCGGTTGGTTGAACCACTTGCCAAATCTACTTGATAAATTTGAGGTTTACCACCCCGATCCGAGGTAAAGATCAGTGATTTGCCATCAGGATGCCAGAATGGTTCTGTATTATTTGATCTACCACGTGTTATTTGCGTCAACTTGCGGGTTTTCAAATCCAATGTATAAACTTGCAGGCTGCCTGTTTTCGACAACACGAGAGCGAGTTTATTACCATCAGGAGAGAATCGTGGCGCACCATTGTGACGAGGGTATGACGTTACTTTTTCACGCTCACCTGTGTAGATGTTCATGATGAAGATTTCTGCCTGGCCATTTTGGAAACTCACATAAGCCAGTTTCTTACCATCTGGTGACCAAGCTGGAGACATAAGTGGCTGCTTAGAACGTAGAACCAATCGCTCGTTATAACCATCATAGTCAGCAACACGTAGTTGATACGGATAGCTGTCTTTATCGTTAACCACAACGTAAGCGATTCGAGTCAGGAACGCACCACGCTCACCAGTTAACTCTTTGTATACCAAGTCTGAAATTCGGTGAGCATATTCACGCATACGCTCCCCCGGCACTGTTGCACGCTTGTTGAAAAGCACGTGATCTTTAGACAACACGAGTTGGCCATCAGTACTTAACGCTTTACTTTGCCCTTGAGTTAATTGACCACGAACCACGTCCACTAACTGGTAGTTGATTACATAGTTACCTTCCGCATTTTGCGAAATGGTGCCCGTTAGTAGCGCGTCAACACCTAACCCCGTCCAAGCATCAAAGTTAATTTCACTCTCACTGTATGGCGTTTGTGGCATCTTGCTGGTCGCAACTGGGCTGAATTTACCGCTGCGTTGCAAGTCAGAAGCAATAATGGCTGATACATCATGAGGTAATTTAGTTGAACCTTCCCACTTAAATGGGACGATAGCGATCGGACGTGCAGAGTCAATGCCGTCTGTAATCACAAGTTCCAGCGCCGCATTGGCTACCTGAAACGCGCTCATCACTGTGAGCAAACATCCTAATACTAGTCGCTTTAACACAAGCTTTTCCTTATGACTTAGGTTCTACGGTTAAATTGATATTCTTTAACTGATTGATGACGTCTTGCTCTTTAGGTAAAGGAAAACTTCCTACCTGCGCAACCGCTCGTCGCGTCGCCGAACACAGTCGATTGTCACCATCAAGCACGCTTAGATTACCGACAATGGCGCCAGCACCTGTAGGAATCAGGCGCAGATTAACTCGGCATGACTTTCCCCTGAAACTGTCCTCCAGTAGCAGGTTCTGCTGAATCAATTGGGTATAAATAGCGCCGTATCGATCCGCTTCACTATTCACGTGTTGCTGTCTAGCTGAACTGTTTTGCTCAGCCTCAGTTTCTAGACCAGAAAAGATGTTATCTAAAGCGGCTTCTTGCTCTTTACGTTCACGCTCCAAGCGCTCTAAACGTTCTTTCTCTTTTCGTGCTTTCTCAGCAGCTTCTTTAGCGGCTTTCTCTTTCGCTATACGTTCTTTTTCAGCTTTTTCAGCCGCTTCACGTTGACGACGTGCCTTTTCTTCCGCTTCTTTTGCTGCTTTCTCGCGAGCTACACGTTCTTTCTCTGCTTTAGCGATGGCAGCTTCTTTCGCTAAACGTTCTTGTTCCGCTTTTTTGATCGCCTCTTCTTTCGCTTTACGCTCAGCTTCCAATTTAGCCGCACGTTCGCGCTCTTTCTTAACTCGCTCTTCAGCGGCTTGGCGCTCTTTTTCTTTCTGCTGTCTGGCTTTCTCAGCTTCGCGTGCAGCTTTCGCTTCTCGTGCTTGCTGCTCTTTCAGCTTACGAATGCGTTCTTCTTCCGCTTTTCGGTTTTTCTCAAGCTGCTCGCTTTCGCGGCGCAACTTATCTAAACGGTCTTGCTCTTTCTTCGCTGCTTCTTCGCGTTGACTGCGAATATGCTGAGCTTGCTGGCGCACCAAGTTGGGGTCAATAACAACCGCCTGAACCATCTGACCAGAAGGCTCTGGCTTTGACATGGTAAAGTCTGTTCCCCAAATAAGCGCCACAGCCAACAGTGCATGCAAAGCCGCAGATATCGCTATCGGCTTGGTGTAATCACTCTTTTTCTTTGGTTTAGTCTCTTTCATAACCTGAGAGCGCTTATTCCTTTATGTCCGTAAGAAGCCCCACTTTAGGGATCCCAGCACGACTTAATTCGTCCAGAACCAGTACCACTTCAGCATAAGGAGTCGCCGCATCACCACCAACAGCGACAGGTGACTCTGGCTTCAAGGACAGTTCTGCTTTCACACGTACAATCACGTCCTGCAGCGAGATACCACGCATGACTTCTTCATCGTTCACACTCAGGCCTAAATTGCCTTCACGATCAATTTCTACAATGATGAAGCTTGAATCACTATCTCCAGCGAGCTCTGATGCAGGTTTCGCTGTTGCTGTTTTTGGCAACTCAACATCAACACCCTGTGTTACGAAAGGCGACGTCACCATGAAGATAATTAACAACACAAGCATAACGTCGATGTAAGGCACAACGTTAATCTCTGCCGTCATCTTACGTTTTTTAGGTTGATAGCCTGCCATATCCATTAATCCCTGTTGGCAGAATCACGTCCAGCCATCGCTTGGCGGTGCAGGATACTGTGGAATTCTTCAGAGAAAGTGGCGTAGTTGTGTTCCAACTTACCCACTTTATTGCTTAATCGGTTGTAAGCCATCACAGCTGGAATCGCTGCAAATAGACCCATCGCAGTTGCAACCAATGCTTCAGCGATACCCGGCGCAACCATGGCTAAAGTAGCCTGCTTAACTTCACCAAGTGCGATAAAGGCATGCATGATGCCCCAAACTGTACCAAATAGACCGATGTAAGGGCTGATTGAGCCAACCGTTGCCAAAAATGGTAGGTTGGTTTCAAGCTCATCGACTTCACGGGCAACAGCAACACGCATTGCGCGGCCAGTGCCTTCCATAATGAAGTCAGGTGAATCGGCGTTGGATTTTCTTAGGCGGGCAAACTCAGTGAAACCGGAGTAGAAGATCTCTTCCGTTCCTGCCAGTTCGTCTTTGCGCTTTTTAGCGTTTTGATAAAGGACGGAAAGATCAGTGCCTGACCAGAACTTATCTTCGAATGTTTCAGCTCCTTTCGCAGCTTGGGATAGCACTTTACTGCGTTTAATGATCATTGCCCAAGAAACAATCGACATACCTAACAAGGTCAACATCACCATTTTTACGAGCAGGCTTGCTTGCAAAAACAGGTCAAGCATTGAAATATCAGCGGTCACTGTGAGTAAACTCCATAACTATTGATTGAGGGATCGCTTTTGGCCTCATTTTTTCATTATCGATGCATGCTACCTTAACCATTGCTTTACACAATGTTTTGCCGGCAGGATTTACGATCTCCTGACAGAAAATAAAGCTTGCTTTCTTCGCTTCTGCAACTGATGTCTTAACCGTTAGACGGTCTTCGAGACGAGCGCCTTGCAGAAAATCGATGTCCATGTGTCGGACTACGAAACCGATGTTTTGTTCCAAAAGAGTCGATTGTGAAACGCCAATACTGGACAGATATTCAGAACGGCCACGCTCAAAATACTTAACGTAATTGGCGTGAAATACCAGCCCACCGACGTCAGTATCTTCATAATAAACCGTCACAGGCAGCTCAAATACAGCAGGTTCGCTTTGCACATCAATCCCTTTCTAACAATTGAGGTGCTTTACTATAACGCAACTCATTGCCGTTTATGCAAGGGTTAATGGAGGTTTTCAAAGATTGAAACAAAAAAATAGCGCCAGCTATCAAATAGTGGCGCTATTGTGACTAATTAGTGGATAATTTTCAGTCAGTTCAATTTACAAAACACGTATTAGAGTTAAATAAATTAGAATCGTTAAGGAAAAATAAGGACTGAATAATACTTGCCAATACCAGTTTTTTGGTTTGAAGCTCAAGCCAAAGATCATGCTGGAGCAAATTGCCCAAATCATCAGCGGTGAGATCAGTGCATTGAAACCGCCTATTGAAGCTGAATACTGCTCCGGGTCCCACATCACCATAGCAACATGATAAAAACCAAGAATCAGAGATAAGGCTCTAAACGGAGCCTTATCCATTGGCGCATGCAGCTTAGCTACCTGCTCAGTGAGATTACTCACTGTCTTTATCCATCATTTCTGAATGCTCTAGCCAAAGAGCATTGATGATACCGAATGCACAAGCAAGTAGTACACCTAGAATCCATGCGAAATACCACATAGTAATAGCTCCTTAGTAAAGTGAGTTTTTGTTGTCTTCAATGAACTTGCTGTCCAGACGACCGAACATCTTGTAGTAAGTCCAAATTGTATACGCCAAGATAACAGGCACCATGATAAAGGCTACACCTGTCATTAGGTTGAGCGTCAATTCAGATGACGTTGCATCCCACATGGTCAGGCTGTGGTTAGGCATCAAATCAGAAGGCATGATGAATGGGAACATCGCCAGACCCGCTGTGAAAATAATACCTGCATTACCTAGGCTTGAAGCGAAGAATGCGATACCACCACGCTCAAGACGTGAAGCCAGTACAGTAACAAGAGACATCACTACACCCAGCGCCGGAGCAATCCACATCAACGGGTACTGCTCGAAGTTGTTCATCCAAGCACCCGCTTCACGAACTACTTCTTTAGCAAGTGGGTTAGACGCGCCATTATGGTCAATTGCGCTGGTAATCACGTAGCCTTCAATGCTTTGAACCCAGAAACCAGCAGCAACGAAAGTCGCAACCGTTAGTAGACCCATGATTTGTGCAACACTGCGTGAGCGAGCGTGAACTTCGTCTGTAGTCTTCATCTGTAGCCAAGTTGCGCCCTGCATTAAGATCATGAACAAGCTAACTAAGCCACATAACAATGCGAATGGGTTTAACAGACCAAAGAATGAACCGTGATACGTTGGCATCAAAAATTCAGTCAGTTGGAACGGTACACCTTGTAGTAGATTACCAAACGCCACACCAAAGATAATTGGTGGAACGAAGCCACTGATAGAAATACAAATATCCCACGTTTGACGCCACTTAGTATCTTCAATCTTTGAGCGATAAGAGAGGCCCAACGGTCTTAGCCACAAAGCAGCCAACGTTAGAATCATCGCCAGATAGAATCCAGAGAACGACGTTGCGTAAACTAAAGGCCATGCAGCAAATAGAGCACCACCCGCTGTCACCAACCAAACTTGGTTGCCTTCCCAGTGAGGTGCGATCGAGTTGATCATCACACGACGTTCAGTATCATTTTTTCCGATTACAGGTACTAGCGCGCCAACACCCATATCGAAACCATCAGTCACTGCGAAGCCTACCAGGAGAACACCGATCAGAACCCACCAGATAAGTCGCAAGATTTCGTATTCAAACATATATTTCTCCTTGCTTTACGCGTCTACTTGACGACTAACTTTGTCTTCAACAGAGTCAGCGTTTTGCTCAAAGTGGTAACGACCTGTCTTCAGGCTGCTAGGACCTTTGCGAGCAAATTTCAGCATCAAGTACACTTCTGCAATCAGGAAGACGGTGTATAGCGCCAAGATTGCAAACAGTGACGTCCAGATTTCTCCAGCGGTGAGTGCGGATGCCGCCACATGTACAGGTAGAATTTCACCCACAGCCCATGGCTGACGACCGAATTCAGCAACAAACCAACCTGCTTCGATAGCAATCCAAGGCAGTGGAATACTCAGCAACGCGGCTTTTAGTACCCATGGTTTTTGCTCGATCTTCTGGCGACAAGTCTGGATGAATGCGGCACCGAATACGAATAGCATGATAAAGCCACACGCAACCATGATTCGGAACGACCAGAATAGTGGCCAAACTGTTGGGATAGAATCATCCGCTGCAGCTTGGATTTGATCTTCAGTCGCATCAACCACGTTTTCTGTGTAGCGCTTCAGAAGAAGGCCGTAACCTAGGTCGCCTTTCACTTCATCAAAGGCAGCCATGTTTTCTTCTGACTTATCGCCTGCACGAAGCTTTTCAAGCAGTTCATAGGCGTACATACCAGTGCGAATACGGTCAACGTGTTCATCACGAAGGTCACGTAGACCTGTTACTTGCTCATCCAAAGAACGAGTCGCGATGATACCCATGACGTAAGGAATCTTGATCGCGTAATCAGTATGCATGGTTTCCTGATTTGGCAGGCCAAACAGAGTGAAAGCGGCTGGTGCTGGTTCGGTGTGCCATTCAGCTTCAACTGCTGCCAGTTTTACTTTCTGTACTTCACCTAGTTCATAACCAGATTCGTCACCAAGCACGATTACAGACAGGATTGCCGCCATACCAAAAGAGGCAGCGATGGCGAATGAACGACGAGCGAAAGCGATGTCACGACCTTTTAATAGGTAGTAAGAACTGATGCCAAGAATAAACATCGCGCCTGTCGTATAGCCAGAAGCTACTGTGTGTACGAATTTCACCTGAGCAACTGGGTTAAGTACAACCTCTGCAAAGCTCACCATTTCCATTCGCATGGTTTCAAAATTGAATTCTGCGCCAACTGGGTTTTGCATCCAGCCGTTTGCAACCAAGATCCACAGTGCCGAGAAGTTAGAACCCAATGCGACTAACCAAGTTACAACTAAGTGTTGTCGTTTTGTCAGTCGGTCCCAGCCGAAGAAGAAAAGGCCAACGAAAGTGGACTCGAGGAAGAAGGCAACCAGAGCTTCGATGGCCAGTGGAGCCCCGAAGATATCCCCGACATAATGAGAATAGTAAGACCAGTTAGTACCAAACTGGAATTCCATGGTCAGGCCGGTGGCAACACCAAGTACGAAGTTAATACCGAAAAGCTTACCCCAGAACTTTGTCATGTCCTTGTAGATTTGCTTGTCCGTCATTACGTACAGAGATTCCATGATGGCGAGAAGGAAAGCCATACCCAGAGTCAATGGTACGAAGAGGAAGTGATACATCGCAGTGAGCGCAAACTGCAACCGCGACAGATCGACTACATCAATCATGTTTACTCCTATGTGTCGGCTGAAGACACTTTCTACATTCATGCAGCATAAGTAGGCGTTTAGCCAACTTAAATAATGTTGCTAAAGAACAGTATGTTGTTGCAAAAATGTACCGTAACGGTTAGTTAATTGTTAAGCATCAGCTAATATAGCTGGCGCTAATGCTACTCCTAAAAACTGTCTGTTTCAAAAGGTTTATCTTTGGACTTCGCTTTGATTTGTATCAAATTTTGTGCGGCATTTTTGTCTAAAAATCCATCACATTGATCCACATCAACAGTTTAAGCGAGCTTTTGTTAATTTGCGGTTATTTGGGAGGTAGACCAAGGTATTTATGCAAAACAAGCGCTTAACAACTCGTGCATTTTAGTTACCTAATTAGTAG
Organism: Vibrio sp. B183; assembly: GCF_000740665.1. Taxonomy (NCBI): domain Bacteria; kingdom Pseudomonadati; phylum Pseudomonadota; class Gammaproteobacteria; order Vibrionales; family Vibrionaceae; genus Vibrio; species Vibrio sp. B183. Next base: position 106,761 of record NZ_JPQB01000002.1, read on the forward strand.
TAACGAGATTTAATTATTGTGATCACGATCACTTATAGTAAAAGACCAGCTCATGATGAGCTGGTCCTGAAAACTTATTTTTCAATTCCGAAATGAAAGTATGCCCTATCGGTAGCAATACGCCCTCTTGGCGTTCGCTGCAGATAGCCTTGTTGTATCAGGTACGGCTCCAAGACATCTTCAATGGTGTCCTTCTCTTCGCCAATGGCGGCTGCCATGTTATCCAGCCCAACAGGTCCACCACCGAACTTCTCCATAATGGCCAGCAGCAATTTGCGGTCCATGTAGTCGAAGCCCTGTGCGTCAACATCCAACATGTTAAGGGCCTTGTCTGCGATGTCTGCACATATATGCCCGTTACCTTTCACTTCTGCGTAATCTCGCACACGGCGCAACAATCGGTTGGCGATACGTGGCGTACCACGAGCACGTCTTGCGACTTCAAGCGCGCCTTCGCTCTCCATCGACAAGCCCAAACAATCAGCGCTACGCTGGACAATATGTTGAAGATCAGGAATTTTGTAGTATTCGAGGCGCTGAGTAATACCAAAACGGTCTCGAAGTGGTGAAGTCAACGAGCCAGCTCGTGTGGTCGCACCGATCAAAGTAAATGGCGGTAAATCGATCTTGATGGAACGCGCGGCAGGACCTTCACCAATCATTATATCGAGCTGGTAGTCTTCCATCGCTGGATACAACACCTCTTCAACCATCGGACTCAAACGATGGATTTCATCGATGAACAACACATCGTTTTCTTCGAGATTGGTCAGAAGCGCAGCCAAGTCACCGGCTTTTTCCAGAACCGGACCAGATGTAGTGCGAATGTTTACGCCCATTTCATTGGCCACAATATTTGCCAATGTGGTTTTCCCCAAACCAGGAGGACCAAATATCAGCAAATGATCTAACGCTTCTTCACGCAGGTTGGCGGCCTTGATGAAAATCTCCATCTGATCACGAACGTGATCTTGTCCTTGGTAATCCGCCAGTTTTTTCGGGCGAATTGCCCTGTCGATAACGTCTTCTTCTTTGTAAACCGCATTTTCCGGCGCGATTAGACGATCCGCTTCTATCATTAACAGTTCCTAGTCGTCACTTAAACCATTGACTTTAGTGCTTCGCGGATTAGCTCTTCGCTGCTCATATCCGCGGTTTTGACCTGAGACACTACTTTAGAAGCTTGTGTCGGTTTATAGCCAAGTGCAAGTAATGCGCTAATTGCTTCTTCTTCGGCGTTAGCTTGATCAACTTGAGGCGCTGAATCGACTGGCGCTGCATCTGTATGCGGCGTGAACAAATCACCCGCTCCCCAACCTTTGAGACGGTCTTTCATCTCAACGACCAGACGTTCTGCAGTTTTCTTACCAACACCCGGCAATTTAACCAGTGTTGAAATATCTTCACGTTCAACACATGAAACAAATTGGCTGGCTGTCATACCTGACAATATACCCAAGCCCAGTTTCGGGCCAACACCATTAGCTTTAATCACTTCGCGGAATAGAGCGCGTTCTTTAACAGTATTAAAGCCATAGAGTAGCTGAGCATCTTCGCGAACAACGAAATGCGTGTAGATGATTGCTTCCTCACCAATATTCGGCAATTCGTAAAAACAGCTCATCGGCATCTGAACTTCATAGCCAATACCGTTTACTTCAATCAACAATTCAGGGGGTTGCTTTTCAAGCAGAATGCCACGCAAACGTCCAATCACACTCAATACTCTTTGGAAATGAATTTGCGACAGGATAATAAAGAACTGGATAGACATCCAGTTCTTTATACAGTGTATCTAGATTTTTGAGACCACTAGATCAAGTTGGGATGTGAGAGTGCGAACTGTCTCGACCTGCCCGTTTAACTGCGCACCATTTTGTGCAACAAGCTCGGAAATGGTCTTGGTCTCCACCACACCATTGGCCACTTCACTGCTCGCTTCATCCAGTTCTTTGAGTGCCGACATTTGGTTGGTCATGATATTGGCTAAGCCGTTTACATCTTTCGAGATACCCGTCACTTGTTCGATGACTTCTTTCATTCGCGTCGCACTAGCATGGACCACATCTTGACCGTGCCGCACTTCCTGTTCGCTTCGGTCAAGCAAGTTACGAATCTCCACCGCAGACTCACTACTCTTAGCTGATAACTCACGTACCTGATCCGCCACCACAGCAAAACCTCTGCCCTGTTCACCTGCACGAGCGGCTTCAATCGCTGCATTCAGTGCCAGTAAATTGGTTTGTTCCGCAACCGAAGTGATCAAATCAGCGACTTTCATGATTTGCTCATGGCTGTCGATGATCTGGCTTATCGCACTGGTAGAAGCTTCAAGCAGTTCTGAACTTTTCTCCGCCTGTTTATGAACAGCGTCACTTCGTCCGCGTAACTCAGTGACAAAGTGGCTAGAATCTTCAAGCCCCTCCGTCATCTGATGGACTTGCTGGCTCATCTGTTCAGCGGCACTGGCCTGCGATTCACTATTGATGTTGAGCTGACTGACCTGGCTGTCGAGGGCTTCCGACTGAGACTCCAAAATTTGCGAGACTTCTTTCAATTGATGAGAATTCTGATTTGCCTGATCTAGCACACTTGATAAATGGCGTTCACCTTGGGTAGCTTTGTCGGCTACCGCTTCACTTTTCTGCTTGGCGTACTCTGCCAGTTCGATCGCCTGATCACGCTGTTTCGCCGTAAATGCTTGAGCAATGCATATCACCACCAGCGGGAGAATGGTTCCTGACCATATTTCAATGCGCAATGCCGATTCAGACAGAATCAATTGAGGAAAGCTAAAATCCGAGAGATGAAGATACGTCATGGCAGCCGATAACGAAATGACAATCGCACTCCAACAAATCGCCATACTCCTCGTCCCCGATAGGAAAAAAGCAACAACCAGTAAAGGCACCCAATAGGTTTGAGTTGACTCTACCACTCCGCCACTTTGGTAAATGATGTTGAGCGCATGGACCGTCATACCAACAAATCCAAGATTGAGCGCAAAACCGGGATGTTTAAACCACTTCAAACAAGCTGCAGAAATCAACTCTAATGCAATCAGAAACACAGAAGTCAACAGTAAGCTGTCATGGCTGTGTTTACTCCATTTAATAAAGCTATAAAGGCCAACGAGGAAGGCAATAAAAGTGAATAGAGACAGGATGTCAGCCTGTCGCTGTTGTGATTTTGTCCAATGGTGTTGGCTCGGCATGCACGCACGACGCCAGAGAGTGGCTGGGTTCATTGTCAATCATCCTTGATTGAAAGTTGTAAGACCTCCGACCACTATAGATTTACAACATTTTCATAACAAATCGCATTATTAGATCTGTTTAGGACGTCTCAATTTTGAAATCACTACGCACAATCAACGGTAACGACCTCGTCGTGCACTGGTTGCTTTGCCAGCCAAAGCAACTAAGGTTTTATTGGTATTCGCATGACAGATAGCAACGCCTAGGGCATCCGCGGCATCCGCTTGAGGCTTAGCAGGCAACTTGAGCATTGACTGTACCATGTGCTGCACCTGCTCTTTATCTGCGCCCCCCGTTCCAACTACCGCTTGTTTAATTAAGCGCGCCGCATACTCATAGACAGGGAGATCGGCGTTGACGGCAGCTACGATCGCACTGCCGCGGGCTTGACCAAGCTTTAAGGCGGAGTCCGCATTGCGCGCCATAAACACTTGCTCAATAGCGAACACATCCGGTTGAAATTGGGTGATGATTTCTGTGACTCCGGCGTAAATTTGCTTCAGTCGACCGGGCAGCTCTTTTTCTGATGTTCGAATGCAACCACTGCCTAAATAGTGGAGGTGACGTCCGGTCTGGCGGATGACGCCGTATCCGGTGATGCGGGAACCTGGGTCAATGCCCAAGATGATTGACATAGTGCTTATAAAACCTATTCGTTTAGCCAGCGCGTATCTTAGCTTACCCCATGATCTTTAGCGAGGTTTCAGCGCGCGGTGACAATAGCTCTGCTTGATAATCCAGCATCCAAGGTGACTTCGATCACCGCAGTACGTTCATGACTGAGTTTTTCGCCGCTCCAGTAATCATACCAATACACTGGAAAGTCAGAGGTTAAAGTCACTTCTCGAGCAGGTTGCTGGAAGTTAAACAAACAGTGCAGATCATTCTGCTCCGTCATTTTCAAATAAGCATGGTGCAAGCTCAACGAAGTAAATCTAGCCGCGTTTTGGCTATGTTTTTGGCGGATAAACAGGCGGGAGAGTGTTTTCTGAGCGAAGGGCGTCAGTTCGGGCAACGGGTCACCAGATAACAACATGCCACCGCAGGCTAGCAGTGTGTCCCGATGAAACTCGTAATAACGACGCTCTGTGGCCTGATTCGGCAAAGAGACAAACGTGGCGCAGTCTGGATCAATCTGCCACAGTTTTCGATGCTGCCAGCTGCGATAAAACGTTTCTTTCGCGATTTGCTCAAAGCGCCGTTCATCTCGTTCCACATCGTCTGACACTCGCATGGCATCGACAAGTCCTAGCGATGGCCACATTGGAGCATTACAGCCAAGAATTAAGGCATCACCCGCTCCTTCGGCAATGGCTTCCATACCCAATCGATACGCTTCAACACCAGTGATGCCGCTCTGATCTCGTCGCCCTTTTAGCGTTCCCCAATAATTCGCATCAAGCTTGAACAGCTCTATCCCCCACTCTTCTCGCATCGTTTTAACCACTTGGGTAAGATGCTCCTGCACATCTGGGTGAGACGTGTCCAAGATATACCAAGGTGTACATCGCCAACCGGCATAAGTCACGTCTTCGGCTTTCAGTAGAGAACCATCTTCATGAGTCACAAACCAATCTTGATGTTGCTTAAAAAGCTCCGACTCTGGCTGAGCAATAAAGGGGGCTAGCCAAATCGCGGGCTTCTTGCCCTGAAGTTTGATTTCTTTTATCAGCGCTTTTACGCCAGAGGGGAATTTGTCAGACGGCGTGAGCCAGTCTCCCATAAAAGCCTGATAACCGTCATCCAGCAGTACATATTCGAGCGATGCCAACTCATCCTTCATATGATTCATGTTATCGAGGACATGGCTCTGCGTAACGTCAGCATAGTAAGCGTACCAGGAGCACCAACCAATAGGCGCTGCCTTCTTCACGCCAGCTCTTGGGGAGTGATGACGCGAAATCATTTGTGCATACTCAGAAAAGAGTGTTGATAACGATTCTCCCTGAAGAACCGCTACAGATTCCAGCTGATTGGATGCCCAATCCAATGGATAAGTACCTTCGCCATCAATACAGATCTTCAACCAGTTGCGATTCTCTAACTCTACAACTTCAAAATAACCCGCAAAACGGTGGCAAGAAGTAAAGCCAAACAAGGTATAACCTATGGAGTCTTCAACCACCAGATAATTGTAATAGCGCTTTGGTCCTGCTGAAGAATAGATACGATAACTTGAAGAGTTGTCCGGGCAGCGTCCAATATCCACAGGGTTGTCGACAGTACCCGTAGTCTGAGCAAGCATCTGGAAACCATCACCTAGCAGAGTCGCATTATGTTCGAACTCAAACTCCGTAATCGCCAGAACATAGCGCCCACTGATACGATCATTATTCAAGCCTTGATAACTAAACGATATTTCATTGTGATGGAGCTCGGCTTGCAAATTGATGTCTCTGACCCGCAGAGTACGACCATTTTCCAAGCTGACTGAAAACGACATAAATGAGCCCCCCAGATCAATCAAATTTGCTGTGCCCTTAATCAAATTAGAGCACTAGGTTTTTTTATTGTCCAATCACTAACTTAGGTAATATTGGTCTGGGTCACGAATTGTTTTCATATCATTTGTGATGGTGATGAAAAATCACTTTTAGATGCCTGCCCGCACAAAGCGGTATTAGCATCCATTCACAGGTAGAGTTTTTGAGGGAAAGAATGAAGAACCCTAGTAGGAGATGAATCTGGGGGTGTCTTAAAACGAAAAAGCCCTCCAACTCCGGAGGGCGAAAAGGCAGTGGATTATTGCGATAAGCGTCCTGCTTAAAAAAAGCCCACCTTTGTGGGCTTTAAGAGATATGAATAAACCCGATCGTTAAATTAGAATGCGTAAGCTAGTTTAACGAATGATTCGATGTCGCCTTCTTCTGCGCCAACACCTGTCGTTGAGTTAAAGCCTTCATCAGAAATGTGGTAAGCAATATCAACTAGTGCAGTCACGTTATCGGTAAACGCGTAAGAACCACCGAAGTTCACTGCTTCGCGAGTGTCTTCAATCGTTACGTAACCTGCTGCTAAGTATAGTGCATCAATGGTGTAACCTGCAGATGTGTTGTACATCTTAACTTTTTTGCCATCTGCAAATTCTTCTTCAGCAAAAGTAGCACCGATGCCAACAGAACCAAGCTTCACCGAACCGTTCACTAGGTATAGTTTGTCTGTATCGCCTTGATCTTCATCGTTGTCTTCGTAACCAAAGTTAACCATGAAAGTGTCATTTTCGTAGCCTAGGTAACCGTTGTAACCCGCTTGGCGATCGCTACCTTCGTAGTTACGGTCACCATAGTAAGAGATACCGTATTTAACGCCTTCTTTATCGCCTTCAAATTTAACTACCTGACGTGCGTCAGATGCATCATTTGGTGACCATAGGAACTCGATAGTTTGGTCTGCTGCACCATCAACCGCGTCTAGAGCAGTGTCATTTGCATAGCCAGCAGAAACAACACCAGCACCAGTTTTGTAACCAACCCAAGTGTCAGTAATATTGAACTCTGAATCTGATGTACCGTAATCATCTTCTACGTCAAACTCACCGCCAAATTTTCCAACGATGTTACCGTTTTCGTAATCAGCGAAGATATCAAAACCCGTTACACCACCATTGTAAAACTCTTCATCTTTTTGTCTTTCAATGTTGTTTACCGCACCATTTTCTTTACGGTCTGTTTGGTAGTAACCACCGACTGCGACTTCACCAGATACTGTGAATTGGTCGCCTGAAAGTGCGTCTGCTGCTACGGCTGAACCTGCAACAAGAGATAGGGCTGCTGCTAATGCTGTCTTTTTCATTTTCTATGTTCCTATAGATTTTTATTTATGAGCGTCAAATACCATCTGCTCGCTCTGGCTATAGAAACTATTGGCGCCAACGATTATTAACAAATAAATCAATAAAAAATAAACGTAGTCACCTAATTAAGATTCACGAAAAAGGTCAAGCTCCCTTAATCACTAATGACAAACAGCTCAATATAAAGAGAAAATTTCAATCCGAACGTAAAAGCACTAACGCCACACTCGAATACGCGTAAGCAAATACTCGTGGCGGAATGAGCACAAAGATAACTCTGATGATAAAAATATTTTTGGCTTTCTCAACCTCAACTAAACTTAATTACTAAGAGGTTTGATGGAACAGACTGGTGTATAGATACCAAATTGGAAAATTGATTTTCCTTACTCTCAGCCTATGGAGTGGCCTAGGATGGGCTGCGCCATTACGACTCGCGCAAGACTTATGGCCTCCTTACGTCATGAACTCTGCACTTGGCAGCGGGATCGCCCATGATTTGGTGACAGAAGCGTTAGTCTCCGCTGGTTTTGAAATAGAATATTCTGTCAAACCCTGGTCTAGGGTGCTTAAAGAAACCATTAACGGCAAAAATGACGTCATCATCGCCATCTGGAAGACAGAACAACGCAACAAAGATTACTTATTCACAGAAGAATATATGTATAACCAGATGGCCTTTATTTCTCGTACCGACACCAACTTTGAATACAACTCAATGAACAGTTTGAAAGGCTTACGTGTTGCGTTAATCAACAACTATGCCTACGGCGCTGGATTGCGTGACTACAAAGAAATGATCCCAGCAGACTCGATAGACTTACCCAATAGCATCCGCTTGGTGCTTACCGATCGGGCAGACGTTCTCGTCACAGATGAAGCAGTGGGAAGATGGACAGTGAAAGAGATGCGAATCAAAAAGGACAGGCTTCATTTTAGCGAAGCCTACCTTGACTCTACCCCACTGCACGCCGCAGTGAGAAAAGATCATCCTCAAGCCGAGCAAATCGTGACAGCGCTCAACCTGTATTTTAAACATCACGCGGAGCAGAAACTTCATGATCTGCGAATAAAGTACGGTTTGACTGACTAGTACTTTCAGCTTAGAGGATTTTAAACCCGATTGATCGTAATGTCAGAAACGAAGCCATTGCCGAGGCTAGACAACGACGAATGAATCATCTCAGCGACGTCCTCTGCGCCCATAAAGCCGCTCGTGTTCACTTCCTTACCACTTGAGGGCCAGAATTCTGTATCCATACCGCCAGGGTACACCGCAATCAACTTCATTGGTTTGCCCTTCAGTTCTAGGCGCACCGATTCCAATAAACCTCTAACTGCCCACTTGACCGCACAATAAGTCGATTCCTGAGCTTTTGGTTGTTGAGCGGCTGTCGACATCACCATAACTACATTAACGGGTTTATCTTGGTATCGCTTGACCGCTTCTTGCAGCACATTAATTGCCGATTTCAGGTTATTGTCGATTAACGCTTGAATCGCATCAGGCTCTTGCTGCTCAAGCGGACCAAAGTACCCTGAGCCCGCACAGTGAATCAAAGTAGTCGGCTGGTCCTGAAAACCATCAAACAAATCAGAGACCGAGCTGTGATTAGCCAGATCACATGTTTGGTAGCTTGATTGCTCCGATAGCTGCGCGTCGACTGCTGCAAGCTTCTCTCGACTGCGACCAGTTAACAAAACCGCCTGCCCATCCGCATCAAGTCGTTTTGCTAGCGCCGCGCCCAATCCGCTGCTGCCACCTGTAATTACAATCATAATATTCCTTTCATGTTGCGCCTAACCATACTGGACCTAACAAAGCGTGCGATTGTCGATCAAGAGGTCGGCCAAGATTTAATCATCGGCTATTGATGCCTTTTGCCCATTACCGACGTATCATTGCTGATAGATTCTACTTGCCGTCAGGAATTATAAAAAGCATGAATAAACAGGAAGGGATGAAACGCCCAGTAGATATTGATAACTTGGCCGATCTTGCCCGAGCCTCTGACTACTCTTTGCTCAACACGCTTATCTGTGACCCAGATGCGACACAAGATGGCGAAGATCACTTCCCAAGACAGGTGTTTTCAGGTCATTACGTGCCAGTCAGACCTACTCCCATTTCTGACCCTGTCTATGTCAGCCACAGTCGCCCGTTTTTTAAAGAGCTCGGCTTGCAAGACAGCCTTGCACTAAGCGAAGAATTCAAACAGCTATTTTCTGGTGATGTGAGTCAGGTACCAGCTCCCATGCGCAACCTAGGCTGGGCGACAGGCTACGCCTTGTCTATCTTTGGTAATGAATACACAGAACAGTGCCCATTTAGAACGGGCAATGGTTATGGTGATGGACGTGCTATCTCAGTCTTTGAAGGAGTACTCAACCACCAGCGCTGGGAAATGCAGTTAAAAGGCGGTGGTCCAACACCATACTGCCGCGGTGCAGATGGCAGAGCGGTACTTCGTTCAAGTGTCCGCGAATTCCTTGCACAAGAACATATGCATGCTCTTGGGGTTTCTTCATCACGATCTTTAAGCTTATTTGTATCCCAATCGGAAACGGTTGATCGTCCTTGGTATCGTGAAGGCTCTCGCTCTCAAGATCCTGATGTCATGGTCTCAAACCCTGTGGCGATCTCAACTCGCGTCGCGCCGTCTTTCTTGCGTGTTGGTCAACTTGAACTCTTCGCGCGCCGTGCTCGTTGTCAGGAACATCCCAACGCTGTAGTTGAACTGGAGATGATGGCTTTACACATGATTGAACGAGAGTATGGCGATAAGATAGATGCTAACCTTCCTTTGACTGACAAAGCACTCCGGTTAGCCGTTGAGTTTCGCGAACGGCTCACGACATTAATTACACACTGGTTACGCGTCGGTTACTGTCAGGGCAACTTTAACAGTGACAACTGTGCAGTAGGTGGCTTCACCTTAGATTATGGTCCTTTCGGGTTTTGCGAACGTTTTGAACCTTATTTTCAACCTTGGACAGGTGGTGGTCGACACTTTGCCTTCTTTAACCAGCCATTGGCCGCCGAAAAGAACTTTGAATCATTCTGCTCCGCGTTAGAAGTGTTATTGCAGTCTTCCCCAGAGCTCATCCAACAATTGGATGAGATTCGCGATGGCTTCTCTTCACTCATGCAAGACAAAATTACTCAGATGTGGGCAGACAAATTGGGGCTCGACACATTTGATGCTCCGCTGTTTAACTCGCTACTCGCTCTGATGATGAAGACCCATGTCGATTACACTATGTTCTTCCGTGAGCTCTGTAATATTCCAGAGGATGTCTCTGAAATTGCCAAAAGTTTTTATGCTGAGCCTGATGAGTCATTAGAAAATGAGTGGAGTGAGTGGTTAACATCATGGCGTGAGTCACTGAATGTTGAAAAAGGTATTGAGGCTATCTCTCGGAACATGAAGCGAGTAAACCCTAAATACACTTGGCGCGAGTGGCTTATTGTCCCTGCTTATGAGCAAGCTAGACTGGGAGATTTTAAACTTATCCATGAGTTAGAAGAGATATTAGCTGACCCGTATGGTGAGCAATCTAAAGAGGTCGAAGAGAAATACTACAAGCTAAAACCGTTAGAGTATTTCGCAGCAGGCGGGGTCTCTCATTACAGCTGTTCTTCATAACCACTTTCAATAGTCACTGAACCAACAAAGTTTGCGCAAACCTTACCCCAGTAAAAACAGGCAAACATAAAAATTGAACAATAGCAGTTGCACACCAGTTGTATGCAACTGCATCATTTAATCAAACCATAGATTACGGGAGCAGGTTGAGCTCAAAATCACTCGTCTCACTCCATTCAGACCAATTCATGTCAGCGCTGCGAACACGTACTTTCCAATACCATCTATCACCATGTTTAATATCGAATTGTGGTGCTTGGTTGCCCTGACCTGAGAACCTATCGTATGAACTGATATGAGTCACTTTCTCACGACGCACAGTGCCCGCCGTGACTTCATTCCCTTCCACTGAATCATTCTCACTCATATGCTGATGTTCTTCGGTGTATTTATGATTACTCCATTTGTAAGCTTCATCACCACCGATATAGAACTTTTCAATAAAGTTAGCAAGCGCCAATTTTGTAAGATCCACGCCTTCTTGGCTATCCACTAGATCGCCTTCGCGCCATGTTGGATCTACTTCGTCTCCAGGATCTCCACCCGGTTTAGGTTTGGGCATTACATTGTGTTTACGCGTATGGTTACCCCATAAGTCATAGACATCGTTCTCAAACTTATCGTCTTTAGACAGCTGCCATTGCACTTCATAAATCGAATCTGGATCACTATGGCTAATTTCAAGCATGATGTCCTTGGTATTTACTTCACCATTAGGAGAGATGATCTGTGGAGCCGGAAGCACCGTCTTACCCGGGTTCACTGTAACTTCGTCTGTCATTTCAAACCCATCCTGAAGTGAACCGTATCCACCCACTTTATTCTCCACCGTTGCAGAGTATCGTTTCATATTGACGCTCTCGCTGCCGCCAGCGTTAAAGGTCAATATGTTGAAGCCAAATTCACTTCTACTGATAGCAAAGGTATTGTAATCATGAACATCGTAGAGCATATGATTGTCATGAATTGGCTCACGATAACCTTGTGATGTTGATACATTAACCCAAAGGTGATTGGTGTCCATCGATTGTCCACGCGAATAAGCATGCGTATGCCCAAAGAAATGCCCAGAAATATTCCCTGTATCTTTTGAGTATTTTTCTGTTTCCGCGACTAACTCACAAGAGCCCAAGCTCTCACCGGTGATCCATAGCTCAGACAAACATGGGTGGTGGAACATGGAAAATACATACTTTATGTTTTCGTTGTTTTTCGTCGAATTCAGTTTCTCGCTCAACCACTGACGTTGGGTCGCCATTACATCCTTTTGAAAATTTGAGTGATCGTGCGAGATTGGAAAACTGTCTAAGCCGATAATACGTAAACGCCCCAAGTCCATCGAATACCAAGTCTCTTTGTATCCTTCTACTTCATTTGTCGGTTTTTCAAAGAAGTGTTTGTATATACTTAAATTTGAACCGTCATAATAGTCGTGATTACCTGGAACCGTAATTAGTGGGACATAAGGAGTAATATTCTTCATTTGTTCAAAAAGTTCATAGCGCCACTGCGCCATAACATTACCAGTAGAGACAATATCCCCTGCAATAGTTATTGCTGATATTTTTTCAGCACATATTGCTTCATTATCCTCACATGCATAAGGAATAATACCTTTATTAACCACATCGGCGAGTACACCTATCGTATCACCATTTTGGGTATCTCCTATTGCCACAATATTCAACTCTGTATTATCCCCCTGATTAGGGAGAGTTTTAAATGCGTACGTAGGAGACTTGGATTCTATTTTTTCTTCATCTTGAGGGTTAAGCGCAACGATAAAGTATTCATACATCGTTGATGGTTTTAGCCCTTCGAGCACAGCTGTTCGAGTATCGGAAATAGACTCATCAATCAACTCGGCATCTACCACGATGAAACCATCAGAACTACCCTTAGGCCTAGCCCAAACTTGAGTATGCTTATCGACGGTCTCGAAACGTACTGTCATGCTGTCACTACTAGGCATTTGTAGATACGGATGAATGATGAAGTTGACCTGCTCCCTAGTATTCAAAGAGACTACGTTGTCTTCCTCCTGGCAGCCAATCAGTGTCAGCACTAAAGATAAAACTATTATTTGGTTTTTCAAAAGTTACTCTCTACTAAAAATTTAAAGAGCGACAAATATTGGTCAATTTTGATTTTAAATTGATGACATTAAATTTAACTCTTTTATTAAAAAATATTTCAGAAAGAAAAAATATTAATATAATTTTATTAGATAAATACAAGAAAAATATATCTAGTAAAATTAAGAATAAAAGAATTTACAAAATAGAAATGAGTTTATATATATGGTGGTTAGGGATAAATTAATACTATTTAAAATATCTATTGGTCGAGTTAGTTCGAAGTATTTTACTCAATTAAAATTTCAGAATAAAAATGAGCCTGCTAAGTATTAATCAACACATAACAGGCTCATATTCAATACAATTAAGCGACTTCGATTGGGCCACCAAATGAGGTTACTGGTGGAACCTTACCAGTGAACTTCTCGAAATCAACGATACAGGTGTTGGCAGAGGTTGCCTGAGCAAGCTCTGAAGAACCAATATCCATTGTTAGCGTATTCGGGTCGCCGTAAGTACAGATCGCACCTTCTTTTTCGTTCAGAGGACCATACCATGCGCCCTCTTCGATACGGATAACGCCACGAGCATAGCTATCCATAAGCACAGCCCCTGCCAGCAATTGACCACGGTCGTTAAACACGCGAACCAAGTCACCGTCTTTGATACCTTTCTCTTTGGCATCCTGAGGGTTGATGTAAACCGGCTCACGACCTTGCACCGCGTAGGTAGCACGGAACTCTTCCGACTCACACATCTGCGAGTGTAGGCGTTTATCAGGGTGACACGATTGCAGCCAGAATGGGAACTTGTCTGAACCCGGTCCACCATGTGAGCGTTCTGTCTTTTCAAACCACATTGGGTGTTCCTGACAGTGCTCATAGCCATAACGACCAATCTTACGGGAGGTGATCTCAATAAAGCCAGAAGGAGTACCAAGTGCGTTAATTTCTGGATCTTCACGGAAATCAGCGTGTCGAACCCAAGGTTTACCTTCGCCGAAATCAAGAACGCTCTGTTCCCAGAAATCGTCGAACGATGGCATGTCGAACTTACCTTTGTTAGCCGCACGACAGTCATCATACAATGAGCGAACCCACTGCATTTCATCCATACCACGCGTGTACTCGTTATGGCGACCAAATCGACGGCTGAGCTCGGTGAAGATCTCGAAGTCTGTCTTAGATTGGAACAATGGATCCACTAGGCGGTGCATCGCAATCAAACCTTTACCTGAATATGAGCCGTAGACGTCGATGTCATTACGTTCAAACTGGGTACAAGCTGGTAGAACGATATCAGAGAATCGACACGTTGCAGTCCAAGCGAACTCCACAGTCACCACGGTCTGAAGCTGCTTGAAGGCCTTCTTCATACGGTTGCGATCTTGGTGGTGATGCCATGGGTTGTTACCTGAAATCACCATCATTTTGTAACCCGGTAACTTCACTTTACTACCGTTGTAGCGAATTTCTTTACCCGGTTCCAACAGACAGTCAATCCAACGGGCAACAGGAATGGTTTTGCTGTAACCGTTATAGTCATTGTTGTCCCATTTTGGCTTCATACCTTGGTCAAGGTTACGTGGGAAACCACCCGGTGCAGCGAAGCCAGTTGAAGGTACGCCGATACCAGAATAGTGGTGACCATAAGAAATACCACCACCCGGAAGACCAATTTGACCAACCATTGCAGCAACTACTGCCGCCGCCCAATAAGGCTGCTCACCGTGCTCCTGACGCTGAATACACCATCCCATCAGGATCTGTGTGCGACCATTAACTAGCATGCGCGCAAATTCACGGATCTTGTCAGCGCTTACGCCACAGATCTCAGCCGCCCACTCCGGTGTTTTTTCAAGTTTGTCTTTCGTTTCACCTTGAACGTACTTAATAAACTCGTCGAAACCAAGGCAGTAGGTATCAATGAACTTCTGATCGTGAAGTTTTTCGTTGTACAACACATGAGCGACCGCCAACATAAACGCAACGTCAGTCATTGGGTTAATGTACAAGTGATCATTTTGTAGAAAACGCTGAGTTTTGTTTTTCACTGGGTCAACAGAAAGTACGTTGATTTCGCCTTTAGCGACTTTCTCTTTCAGTTGCTCCAAGTAAGGGAATGACTGGTGAGTTTCACAGTTCCAACCAACCTGAAGGTTCTTCACCGGATCATTAGCCCATAGGATGATGTTGTCTGAGTTTTCCAGAATCTCAGACCACGATGTACCTTGAGCGTAAACTTCCGTCGAGCCCAGAACGTAAGGCAGAATCGTCTGACCTGCACCCGTTGAGTAGTCACCAACTTTAGTAATGAAGTTACCATGCATACCTACCGCACGTTGCATGTGGCTGGTACAGCTATGGAATTGACCGGTCTGACGCCAACCCGTTTGGCCTGCGTGCAATGCCCAAGGTCCATAGTCTTTCTGAATGCGCTCTAACTCACGGTAGAACAGATCCAAAGCTTCATCCCAAGTAACACGAATAAAACGGTTGTCGCCGCGAGTTTCGGCACTGTACTTGTGCTTTTTCAACCAATCTAGGCGCACCATTGGGTAGCGGACACGAGACGGGTTATAAATAACACCTTTGATACCGTTGATCATATCAGTTGGGTTGGTATCGGTTTCTAGCGGCTTGATCTCTTGAACTTTACCCGCGTAGATATGGGCACGGAATGCGCCCCAGTGAGAACCGGAGACTTTCCAAGTTCCTGTCGTTTCAGCTGCGCTTGCAGAAGCAGATGCCAATAAGCTTGGACCGATTACTGACGCTGCACTGGTCGTTGCTACACCTTTAAGAAAACTTCTTCGTGTAATAGCCATTTCAATTACTCCATCCGACGCTTATTAGTGATGACCTTCAGCAAAATCTGAAGAGTGCTTCTGTAGGTACTTCAATACTAGGGCTTCGCTATCTGTGTCGAAGTTAACAAACGCCAACATACCATTGAACATACCAGGCCAAGTGTTCGCATCGAAGTGCGCTTCATCAGGCTGAGTGTGACAAACTGAACAGTTGGTCTTATACGCTTCGCTCGCTTTTTCCCAGATTGGAGTGACGTCGTTTAGCATTGCTTCTTTTTTCATCCAAACGGTTGCTGCCACTTTCTCCCATGGAAGACCAGTTAGCTCATCGACTTTTTTCTCGCCTTTTGTAACCACATCATCACTGGTTGCCGCTTCTTTAAGTAGTGAACCAACTGCGATGTTCATACCAAAGTCTTCCTGAATAACTCGACCAAAGCCTTTTGCTTTGCGCCAGCCATCAATTTCAACTTTCATCATTTCGCCCTTGTCTTCTAGAACTGTAACTGTCGATGCTGGGTTAAGCAGGCCCGCTTCTTCAGCACCCGTTTCATCAAAGTAGACAGGTAAATGGCGAACGCTCACCAAAGCGTTACCCACCGAGTAATCTGTGCTGGAAGTCAGCTGCTCCAGCTCACCAACAATCCCACCAATACTATCCATACCGGCTGGAAGCTTGTGGGCAATACCTTTATGACAGTCAACACAACTCTGATCTTTTTCCGCCGCTTGCTTCATTTGTATGCGAGCCGTTGGGGACATTTGTTCGAAGTCCATTGACTCATAGTTGTGGCAGTTTTTGCACTCCAAGGATTTGTTCGCAGAGAAACGATCCCATTCGTGTTTAGCGAGTTCGATACGGCGCTCTTCAAATACACCTGGTTCGTCGTAGTTACCAAACACTTGGGCGAATACTTCTTTAGAGGCTTGCATCTTACGAGCAATTTTATCAGTCCAGTTATGAGGAACGTGACAGTCAGGACAAGTAGCGCGAACACCGGAATGGTTTTTCCAGTGAACAGTTTCCTGAAGTTCAACGTATACGTTGTCACGCATGGTATGACAGCTGATACAGAATTCTTCGGTGTTCGTTGCTTCTAGTGCTGTGTTGAAACCGCCCCAGAAGATGACACCTGCGATAAAACCGCCCATAGTCAGCACGCCAAGGCTTATATGCACTGCTGGGCGCGTCATGGTACGCCACAGTTTAACGATAAATGATTTCATGGTTTGCTCTCTTAAAATCTTTTCAAAAATGTGGAAATGAGCTCACTGGCTTACATGCCATGGGCACCAGGTGGTCCAAAGAAGAATACTTGCAGCATCCAAACAATGAATCCGTAGCCGCCTACGAAAGCCACACTTAGAACCGGGAAGAGAACAACCGCGATGAAGAGAAAAGACTTCCACTCCAGCGAGCGTTTTTCACCACTCTCAATTTTGTTAACATCACTCATACATTTGCCTATTTTGTATTTAGTGTTATTGGATAGCTCTTGTAACCGAGCTAACGTTTTTTACAATCTCTAGATAAAAATGTTAGACCATACTAATCGTAGGGTTCAATTAAATCCGCCCCACCACACCTTGTTATTCAACACTTTTTTGAGCTCATCCAGAGATGTGTTTGATTAATAATTCATATATCAACATGCATAAGTTTATGAAGATTTATTAACAGGAAAACATTGTTAAAAAAACAACCAGCAAACAACAAATAAGTAACATTTTGCGTGTGTTTTTAAGGATGTAGCACGTTATCCACCCCAGAAAAGAACACCTAAATGTTAATAAGTTGTATCGGGCAATGTATAAAATTCAGGCAGCTTAACCATGTAAACGTCGAATGTACTAGAACTGAATCGGGCACTTTTTCGTGGAATTCGACCCTTACTAAAGTTTTTAGGTATACAATGCGCATTGAAATTTTGGGGGGAGAAATCATGAGCGGTGTTGTAGATATTTCTTGGCCACTGCTGGCATTATTTTTTTGTACTCTGACGATCCCAGTACTCATCAGTCGCTATTACCGGCTTAATATCGAAAGAGAAGCGCTCATTAGCGTCGCTAGAATGACCATACAGCTATTGTTGGTCGGTGTTTACCTTCAGTACTTGTTCAGTATAAACAGCCTGCTTGTAAACGTTTTGTGGTTGCTGGTCATGACTTTAATTGGTGCGAGCTCCATCATCAGCAAGGCTAAGCTGCCTAGGAAGCCTTTAATGTACCCTGTTACCGCTGGTTTACTCGTCGGCCTTTTACCCATTCTGATACTCATCTGTGTCGTGATCGTTCAGCCACAACCGCTCTTTAATGCACAGTATCTGATCCCCTTGGCGGGAATGCTTCTGGGAAATTCACTGAGCGGCAATATCGTCGCATTACAGAATATGTTTACCTCAATCGATACTCGTCGCAGTGAATATGAGGCTGCGCTTGCCTTAGGCGCTTCTCCTCAGTTCGCCACATTACCCTTTGTAAGAGAGTCGATTAAAAAGTCCCTAGCTCCCACTTTGGCCTCAATGACCACTAGCGGCCTAGTTACATTGCCAGGAATGATGACAGGCCAGATTTTAGGAGGAGCAAGCCCACTTATCGCGATCAAGTATCAGTTAATGATCATGGTCGCGATCTTTGTCATGCTGTCTGTCTCCATCAGTTTGACCCTCAGCTTATCTGTTCGAAGCTGCATTAATAAAGAAGGAAGAGTCTTAGTGGATCTTAATAACACACCGTCATGACAATAAGGATCCACGAGTAGAAAAGATCTTATCCACAGAATCTGTGGATAACCATGTCATACTACTCAGGATAACTTCGATTCTTCCTCTCAAACGTATTCTAGTCAGTAAAAATGTTAGTATTCATATGCATATGAATTAGCTCAAACGACGTCATAAAACCGTCAAATCCCGAGATTATGCTTTAGACAATTGATCTTGTGAGGTTAAAAACATGCAACTTGACGCTTTCTATCGCCCTAACGACGTAGTCCAACTGGAAAACGAAGATAGTCGTGACTGGTTAGTCTCTCTACCAGAAGAAATATTGGAAATGGATGACATCATTGAAGAGCCGTGGGGGCAACTTCATTGAGATCCGCAAGATCAAAAAAGGCTCGTTCTTCAACGAGCCTTTATTCATTCAATTCGGGTTAGTCTCTCAGATAAATCATCCAATACCACATCCCAACAAAGACACCGCCGCCAATGATGTTACCGAGAGTCACAGGTATAAGGTTGTTGGTGATAAAGTTGAGCAAATTCAAATCCGCGTAATCAGCAATATTCGCTCCCGTCATCTGCCAAAACTCAGCAGGTGCAAAAAACTTGATACCAATAGCCATCGGCACCTGAAACATGTTTGCGATGCAATGCTCAAACCCAGCAGAGACGAACATCGCCACAGGTAAAATCATCACAGCAATTTTATCTGTCAGTGTACGCCCACTAAATGTCATCCAAACCGCGATGCAGACTAAAACATTACACATAATGCCCAGCGCGACCGCCGAAACAAAACTGTGATGCAGTTTGTGCTGAGAGATAGCCATAGCATTGAGGCCAACTTGGCCGCCATCGAACATATACTGCTTGGTTAGCAACATACACACCACTAGCAATAACGCACCGATGAGGTTTCCACTGTACACAACAGCCCAGTTTTTCATCAGCATTTTCCACGTAATCTTACCACTCGCACGGGCAACCAAGGTGAGAACTGAACTGGTAAACAACTCGCCACCGGTAACGACAACGAGTATCAAACCTAAACTGAATGCTAATCCACCTAACAAGCGAGTAAGGCCCCAAGGTAAGTCCCCGGCCCCAGTCGTGACTATTGTGTAGAAGACAAACGCAATACCAATATGAATACCAGCCGAAATGGCCAGAAGAAACGACTTCATCGGGTCTTTCGTCACTTTACCTACACCGATTTCAGCGGCACGTTCCGCCATCTGTGGCGGCAATAGAGAATCAAACTGGTTTAAGTTCATCATGGTAAAACATTTAAATTAATGTGGATTTGTGGGCGCGGATAATTACTCTTATTGTGCTCAATTTCAAGCCTTAATTCCCTGCGCGCAACGAAGTGGCTTTAAAACAATAAAAACTTCGAGTGTTTGTCAGGTTTAGAATAATAAAAGAAGGTAAAATAAGAACCTTTAAAATGAGTAATATTACATTAAATCAATTGGTTAGAATTCATTTTAAGCCAGTAATATTTTCATCAAAGGCATTTAGTCAATTTCTTCATATCAACCTTCACCGTTATGAAGTTTAAGCATTAAGAAAAACACCTTAAACACAGTTAAACAGTTGGTCAATAACTAATCTAATCAACGTCTATTTTTATGCAAATTAAGGGGTAGATAACATTTCTCTTTGCCCATAATTGATGAATACCAATACGAGGATTATGGTTGTTTTAATACTTTCTCTAAGGAATTCATTATGAAATATACCGCTGATAAGATCGCCGAGTTAAACCTGTTACTTCAATTCGACATTAGCAGCGCCGCTACTGGCATTAAAGTTCATCATGATGCATCAGAAGATATGCAATCGGCGGTTCAACGACTATTTGATAAAGGCCTATGTACTCTCCCTGACGGCGGTTACCTCACTGACGAGGGCATCGAAATTGCCGAACATGCAGACAAAATTTTACGCGTTTTATCTAGTTAGATTTATCTATCGTAGGAACACTGCTTAAGGCGTTCTTGTTGTCAGTCGGTTTCTTTAACCGACTGACGATTGAGTCTATATCTATTTTTTCCAATCCTTGATTAAATATTTCTCTTATCGCTTTACCTTCCGGCTGATTTTTAAACGCCATATAAAGCTGCTTATTCTCAAGCAACCTAGCATTCATTCTCAAACGTTTCCTCAACAGCCCCTCTCGCACATCAACACTGATAAGATATTCTAGGACATTCGGGTCAATCACGGCCGCATCCAGTCTTCCTTTGGCTACTTTATGAATGTTTCTGGTGTCATTAGCTGATGCCTCCACTTGTAGGTGGCCTTCTGCCACCATTTGGTCAAACTCTTTGGTATTGATATAACCTTGTACAACACCAATGCGAAGGAATCTGAGATCAGAGAGACTTTGCCACTTAATCGGAAAGCGGGTATTTTCGACAAAACCCAATGGGCCACTGCCTATAGAGTCAGAGAAAACAAAATCAGAGGTTTCAAAAAAGTACTCGGGGAAATAGCCCATGTACCTGTCAGATTTAGTGGCTAATGCCACAGCTCTGACCCAAGGTTGAAAGTCTACCACCAGCTCGTATCCCATTGCGGCAAAAGCTTCGCGAGCAACGGCAACAGAGTAACCATTTTCAGGCAAGTCTGCGCCTGAATAAGGTGGCCACTCTAGAGATGTCATATAAACTTTTTGTTCGGCCGCTACACTTGAGCAAAACAAGGTGGCCCATAACAAACACCACTTCATGTACTTACCTAAAAAGTCGAGTGTCAAAACGCACCCAATACTTAATAATAGACTCAATAATAAGAGATTGGGTTTGTTGGTTTAGCGAAGCAAAGGCTATGAAACCATCAAACTAACTGTTGATTATTCTCAACGTCTTTAAGATAGTTAAATGGAAAATCACTTTGGACAAGGACTTAGTGTGAAAAACATATTGATCATTGGTGGCGGATGGCTAGGTAAGCCTCTCGCCCATTACCTAGAAACCATAGGGCACAAAGTGTATGTGAGCCGCACCACTGATGATGGTGTAAAAGAGCTGGAAGCTCAGCATCTCACAGGGCTAAAAATCGACTTACAGACTAATCCGGATATTGTCGCTCAAGCCATTAGTAACACTAAAGCGGACATTGTGATTGGCTGTTTCCCTCCCGGTTTTAGAAAAGGGATGGGACAACAGTACGCTCAACACTGGAATATGCTCTGCCAGGCTTGCCTGGTTGCTCAGGTTAAAAAAGTCATCATGGTCAGCTCGACCACCGTATACCCCAACCTAGCTGACGCATTAGATGAAGATGCTGCCTCTCTCAATAAAGCGTACAGCAGCAACTTATTCTCGGAAAAAGCAGCTACGATGCTGCAAGCAGAGCAGTATGTAATTGATTCAGGGCTTGATTACGGCGTTGTCCGCTGTAGTGGGCTCGTTGGACCTGATCGTCACCCTTCTCGCTTTGTCGATAAATTGAAGCAAGTCAGTGAACTTGCTCCAGCCAATATGCTTCATCTGACCGATGCTATAGGTGCAACAAGCTTCGTTGCTCTCAACTGCAAGAACATTGTAATCAATGCGACGACACCCAACACAGTTAGCAAGGCAGAGTTTTATCAAGCAGCGCTTAACAATGTCGGCTCTGATGTCCGCCTACCACCTGTTGTACAACAAGCAGACAAACGAATTCTAGCGGATCGCTTGCAAAAATTGGGCTATCGCTTTCATTACCAGCACACTTTAGAACTTGTATAGCACTGGGAATCCGATATGAGCACCAAGCTTTTCCAACACATAGAAAACCTGTGGGATTACATGCAACTCGCTCAGCCATTACATAAAGCTGACTGCCTATTTGTACTTGGTAGCAACGACGTTAGGGTTGCAGAGCATGCAGCAAAACTTTATCACGATGGTTGGGCAAATAAGATTGTATTTTCTGGGGGCGTTGGACGACTAACAGACGGTATTTTTGATCAAACCGAGGCACATACTTTTGCTGCTATAGCTAGAGATCTCGGGGTACCCTCAATTGATATCATCCTCGAAGATCAAGCGACCAATACCGGTGAAAATATACAGTTAACGGCCAAACTTCTCACCGAACTTTGCTACGATTTTCGCTCATTCATATTGGTCCAAAAGCCCTATATGGAGAGGCGAGCTTACGCTACTTTCATGAAACAATGGCCAAATGAAGTCAACCATGTCTGCGTGACATCCCCTAAAACCGCTTTTATTGATTACTTTAGTGAAGAGATACCTCTTGATGTTACCGTTGAAGCTATGTTGGGTGATTTTGAGCGAATAAAAGAATACCCCAAAAAAGGATTCCAGATAGAACAGGAAATACCACTACACATTGAGACGTCCTATCTCGCATTAAGATCCGTTTTCAATTGACACAAAAAAGCCAGAGCTTCAAACGCTCTGGCTTTTTCATTAAACACACGACTTAGTGTACAGCCGCCTCTTTTTCACTTAAGTACTTAAACTTAAGCTCATCTTTCTTCAGATTGACTTTCACGGTGCCGCCGTCAACCAACGTACCGAACAGCAGCTCATTGGCAAGAGGCTTCTTCAGTTGTTCTTGAATAACACGTCCCATAGGACGCGCACCCATCGCCTTGTCGTAACCTTTCAGTGCTAACCAATGACGTGCATCATCCGATACTTCTAGTGATACACCACGCGCATCCAGTTGCGCCTGAAGTTCGACAATAAACTTATCAACCACCTGATGGATAACATGTTCATCAAGACTGTTAAACCAGATGATGTTGTCCAGACGGTTACGGAATTCTGGTGTAAACACCTTCTTGATCTCTGAAATCGCATCATGGCTGTGATCCTGCTGGATCAGACCGATGGATTTCTTGACCGTTTCCTGAACGCCTGCGTTGGTTGTCATCACAAGAATGACGTTGCGGAAGTCCGCTTTGCGACCGTTATTATCCGTCAAGGTACCATTATCCATAACCTGAAGAAGCAGGTTAAAGATATCTGGGTGAGCTTTTTCAATTTCGTCCAGAAGTACAACAGAGTGCGGATGTTTGATTACCGCGTCGGTTAACAAACCACCTTGATCGTAACCAACATACCCCGGTGGCGCACCAATCAAGCGGCTCACAGAGTGGCGTTCGCCATATTCAGACATATCGAAACGAAGTAGTTCAATACCCATCAGTTTAGACAGCTGAACCGTGACTTCCGTTTTACCCACCCCAGTTGGGCCTGCAAACAAGAATGACCCCACAGGTTTGTTATCGGCACCAAGACCAGCACGTGTTAGCTTGATGGCTTCGCTCAGAACGTCAATGGCGTCATCCTGACCAAATACCAGCATCTTCATCTTCTCATCCAGATTCTGAAGAATCTCTTTATCGGAGGAAGACACTGACTTTTCAGGAATACGGGCCATTTTCGCGACCATAGCCTCAATGTCGGCCACACCAACAGTTTTCTTACGACGGCTCGCAGGCGCTAGGCGGTGACGAGCCCCAGCTTCGTCAATCACGTCAATCGCTTTATCTGGTAAATGGCGCTCGTTGATATATTTCGCCGAAAGCTCTACCGCAGCACGAAGTGCTTTGTTGGTGTAGCGCACCTCATGGTGAGCTTCATACTTAGGCTTCAGGCCCATCAGGATTTTCGTTGTGTCATCAAGCGATGGTTCAACAATATCAATCTTCTGGAAACGGCGAGACAGGGCACGTTCTTTTTCAAAGATGTTGCTGTATTCCTGATACGTGGTTGAACCGATACAACGCAATTTACCGCTACTTAGCAGAGGCTTAATCAGGTTAGCAGCGTCAACTTGACCACCAGATGCTGCACCAGCACCAATAATGGTATGGATCTCATCAATGAAAAGAATCGCGTCGTCTTCTTTCTCTAGTTGCTTAAGAATGGCTTTGAAACGTTTTTCAAAATCACCACGATACTTGGTGCCAGCCAGTAGCGAACCGATATCCAGAGAATAAATTACACTATTCTTAATAATTTCAGGCACTTGCCCTTCAACAATTCTCCACGCCAAACCTTCAGCAATGGCTGTCTTACCGACGCCCGCTTCACCCACTAGAAGAGGATTGTTTTTGCGGCGGCGACACAATACTTGAATAGTTCTTTCTAGCTCTTTGTCTCGACCGATCAGTGGATCAATCTGGCCTTGCTTAGCAAGCTGGTTCAAGTTGGAAGCAAAACTCTCTAGGCGCTCTTCCGAACCTGCTTCTTCAGTACTGTCACTGCTACTGAAAGAGTCAGATGAAGAAGAGTCATCACCTGAGCTTGATGCTTTGGTAATACCGTGTGAAATAAAGTTAACGATATCCAGACGGCTAATATCATTCTTCTTCAGAAGATAAGCCGCATGAGACTCTTGTTCACTAAAGATAGCGACCAAAACATTGGCGCCTGTTACTTCACTGCGTCCTGAAGACTGCACGTGGAACACCGCGCGCTGCAGGACACGTTGAAAACTTAATGTAGGTTGGGTTTCGCGAGTTTCATCATTTTCAGGGATAAGAGGAGTTGTCTGATCAATGAAGATATCTAACTCGCTTCTTAATGCATCGATATCTGCCTGACAGGCAAGAAGGGCTTCCCTTGCAGCATCGTTTTCCAACAATGCTAGCAGGAGGTGCTCGACAGTCATGAACTCATGTCGTTTGTCTCTAGCGCGGGAGAATGCGCCGTTTAGACTCGACTCTAACTCTTTATTCAGCATAAGTACCTCCTTTGGCAGCAACTTGGGTTGCTTGATTCAGCTTTACGCTTGCTCCATTGTACAAAGCAAAGGATGCTCGTTTTCTTGAGAATACATAGTGACTTGCGCTACTTTGGTTTCCGCGACTTCGGCGGTGAACGTGCCACATATCGCTTTGCCTTCGTAATGCACTTTGAGCATCACTTGTGTTGCCTTGTCTATATCCATAGAGAAAAAACGCTCTAGGATTTCAATCACAAAGTCCATTGGTGTGTAATCATCGTTATTCAAAACAACGTTATACATGGACGGCGGCTTTACTTTTGTTTTTTCTAGCTCCAGTAAATCAGAGTCTGGAGTGACCCATTCAAATTGCTTGCTCATGACTAATCGTGTTTAGAAAGTTGCTTAAGATAATTTTACCACTTCACTGTGCGGAAGTTATCGATTTAGCTCTTATAAGTAAGAACAAATTGAGCCAAGCAAATTTGTGCCCTTACTTAGAGACTAATGCAGCAATTGTATCGCTGCAAATAAAAGATTTCTATCAAACAGCATTCTCTATCTAATTGATTAAAAAGACACCAAAAACCATTCAGGGCATAAATACAATAGACCGGATCACGCTGAAATTCGTTGCAAAAATGTAAATCTTAAAAGTGATTTGTTTGCAAATATGTTGAGTGTGATACGTTTTTCCTATTGACTGAACTCAATCATTGGCTACATTGGTCAAATAGTGACTCAAAATTTGGCAGCGGCTGAATGGATATTCACTTTTTGTTTACACACGGAATCATCGTGTAATCACACAACTTCAGTAACAATATGCATGAGGGATGTATAGCATGGCTACAGGTACAGTAAAATGGTTTAACAACGCCAAAGGATTTGGTTTTATCTGTCCGGAGGGTGAAGACGGTGATGTCTTCGCGCACTACTCCACAATCAAAATGGATGGGTATCGTACTCTGAAAGCAGGCCAACAAGTCACATTTGAAGTGGAAGAAGGTCCTAAAGGGTATCACGCAAGTTCTGTGGTACCAGTAGAAGCTCAAGCCATTAAATAATACGCTGCCAAACAACGTTCGACACCTAAAGTGTCGTAATAGAGAAATAAAAAAACCCGCCACTTGGCGGGTTTTTCAATTTCAAAATGACTAATTAGTCATTGATGATCGCGTTTAATGTTGCGCTTGGACGCATCAGCGGTGCAGCTTTGTCAAACTCAGGTGCGTAGTAACCACCCAGTTCACCTGCCACGCCCTGCGCGCCGTTAAGCTCAGCAACGATCGCGTCTTCTTTTGAAGATAGTGCTTCAGCAACAGGAGCAAACTCTGCAGCAAGGTCTGCATCAGCAGTTTGAGCTGCTAGCGCTTGCGCCCAGTAGGTTGCTAGGTAGTAATGGCTACCACGGTTATCCAACTCGCCGACTTTACGCGAAGGTGACTTGTTGTTATCCAAGAATTCACCGGTTGCTTTGTCTAGTGCATCAGCCAGTACCTGAGCTTTAGCATTGCCAGTCACTGTACTTAGGTGCTCTAGAGACGCCGCTAGTGCAAGGAATTCACCAAGAGAATCCCAACGTAGGTGGTTTTCTTTCTCAACCTGTTGAACGTGCTTAGGTGCCGAACCACCCGCTCCAGTTTCAAACAGACCGCCACCATTCATAAGTGGCACGATTGAAAGCATTTTAGCTGACGTACCAAGCTCTAGAATCGGGAATAAGTCCGTTAGGTAATCACGCAGTACGTTACCTGTTACAGAAATAGTATCCTGACCTTCTTTGATGCGCTCTAGCGAGAACTTACATGCATCCAGTGGTGCTAGGATCTTGATTTCTAGACCTGCTGTATCGTGGTTAGGTAGGTAAGCATTCACCTTCTTGATTAGCTGAGCGTCGTGTGCACGATTTTCATCTAACCAGAACACTGCTGGTACACCCGTTGCGCGAGCACGTGTTACCGCCAGTTTCACCCAGTCTTGAATCGGAGCGTCTTTCACCTGACACATACGGAAGATATCACCTTCCTCAACCGCTTGCTCTAGGAGCACTGCACCAACAGCATCAACAACACGGATTGTGCCCGCTTGGTCAAGAATGAACGTTTTATCGTGAGAACCGTACTCTTCCGCTTTCTGAGCCATTAGACCTACGTTTGGCACGCTACCCATTGTCGTTGGATCAAACGCACCGTTTTCTTTACAGAAATCGATAACCGCTTGATAGATGCTTGCGTAGCTACGATCAGGGATCATCGCTTTGGTGTCTTTCTGCTTACCATCTGGGCCCCACATTTGGCCAGAAGAACGCAACATTGCAGGCATAGAAGCATCAACGATGATGTCACTTGGCACGTGAAGGTTAGTGATACCGCGATCTGAATCAACCATAGCTAGCGGAGGCTGAGTTTCGTAAACAGCTTGCAGCGCAGCTTCAATTTCTTCTTTTTGAGCAGCTGGTAGAGAGGCAATCTTAGCGTAAACATCGCCAATACCGTTGTTCACATCTACGCCCAGTTGTTCAAATACGTCACCGTACTTAGCAAACACATCTTTGTAGTAAACTTTAACCGCGTGACCGAAGATCACTGGGTCAGACACTTTCATCATGGTCGCTTTCATATGAAGCGATAGCAGAACATCTTGCTGTTTCGCATCAGCAATTTCTTTTTCAAAGAATTCTACTAATGCTTTTTTGTTCATTACTGAACAATCAATGATTTCTTGGTCTTGCAGAGCGAATGGTGCTTTAAGCTCTTTAACCGCACCGTCAGCCGCAGTGAATTCGATTTTAACTTCCGTCGCACCTTCTACCGTGTGAGACTTTTCGCTACCAAAGAAATCGTTACCAGACATGCTTGATACATGGGACTTAGAATCTTTAGACCACGCACCCATTGAATGAGGGTTTTTCTTCGCGTAGTTCTTAACCGACAGTGGCGCACGACGGTCTGAGTTACCTTCACGTAGTACAGGGTTTACTGCGCTACCTTTGATTTTGTCGTAAGTCGCTTTGATGGCTTCTTCTTCATACGTGCTTGGCTCTTCAGGGTAGTTAGGCAGATTGTAGCCTTTGTCCTGAAGTTCTTTGATTGCCGCTTTAAGCTGTGGGATAGAAGCAGAAATGTTTGGAAGTTTGATGATGTTAGCTTCAGGCGTTTTCGCTAGCTCACCCAGCTCAGCCAGTGCGTCACCAATGCGTTGTTCTTCAGTCAAATGCTCTGGGAAGTTTGCAATAATACGCCCAGCTAGAGAGATATCACGAGTATCAACATCAATACCAGATGAAGCCGTGAAAGACTGAATGATTGGTAGCAGTGAATACGTTGCTAGTGCAGGAGCTTCATCAGTGATGGTGTAAATAATTGTAGGTTTTTCTGTAGGCATGAAATTTCCCTATTGTTCTTACAAAGCCCGTCGGATGAACGGCTTTGGGTTGTGTGTCCGCCAACAAGTTGAATTGTCATCCCCTCACTTGTTTGCGATTTATTGTCTCTTTTGTTTTTTCCTTACGTTTGCTTAAGCGTAAGATCCGTGAGAACTGTACTTTTATAATTAAACAAAATCGGAAGAATAGTCTATTATCTTGTGCACCAATCCTGTTTTCGGGCGCGCACATCATAGCCTAAAACGGATGGTTTTGAAAATTTTCGCCCACACTTCGTTTACATTTTTGCAAGGTAGTTAACATGTCACCACGCTCACGCCGTGAGTCCTCCACGCCTTCCTCTCGTTCGCGTAAGCCCGGTTTTAAACACCCGACTTCGACCAATAAAACCAAGCATCACTCATCAAAGAACCGTAAAAAGCCGGCGAGCAGTAAGCCTAAAATAGCACCCGAAGGTCGCAAGGTGATCGTGTTTAATAAACCATTTGATACTTTGAGCCAATTTACTGATGGCGAAGGCCGAAAAACACTCGCTGACTTTATCCCAGTAAAAGATGTCTATGCCGCTGGACGCTTAGATAGAGATAGCGAAGGGCTAATGGTACTGACTAATGATGGCATATTGCAGGCAAAGCTGACTCAACCAAAATCTAAGTCACCGAAAACGTATTGGGTGCAAGTTGACGGCGCACCGTCAGAATCTGATCTCGATAAATTAAGGAAAGGGGTTGAGCTTAAAGATGGCATGACTCTACCCGCAAAAGTTGAAGTAATGGCAGAGCCCAGTGTATGGGAACGCACCCCTCCCGTTCGTTTTAGGGCCAATATTCCGACCACTTGGCTGGCTATCACTATTATCGAAGGACGGAACCGTCAGGTACGCCGCATGACGGCCAATATTGGCTTCCCTACTCTACGTCTAATTCGATACTCAATGGGCGATATTACGCTGGGTGAATTGCAGCCAGGTGAATGGAAAGAAATCCTGATCTAAGTGCCAGTACGATTACTCCGCATATACAAAAACGGCGCTTCAATTGAAGCGCCGTTTATATTCACTATCAGCGAAAAGCTTATTCTGCGTCTTTCTCTTTTGCAGCCGTTACTGCAATCGCAAGCTCTTCAAGTGCTGCAGGGTTTGCAACACTTGGTGCATCGGTAAGTAGACACGCCGCCGCTGTTGTTTTAGGGAACGCGATAACGTCACGGATGTTCTCCGTACCACATAGCAGCATAACCAGACGGTCTAGGCCGAATGCAAGACCTGCATGTGGAGGCGTACCAAATTTCAAAGCGTCAAGTAGGAAGCCAAACTTAAGCTGCTGTTCTTCTGCATCGATGCCTAGAATATCAAACACAGCGGCCTGCATTTCTGCGTTGTGAATACGAACAGAGCCACCACCAACTTCGTAGCCGTTGATAACCATATCGTAAGCATTTGAGTTCGCTGCTGCTGGGTTTGCTTTCAATTCTTCAGCATTCACACCTAATGGAGAAGTGAATGGGTGGTGCATTGCGTGCAGGTTGCCTTCATCGTCTTCTTCGAACATTGGGAAGTCAACAACCCATAGCGGAGCCCATGCGTTCTCGTCTGTTAGTTCAAGGTCTTTACCCAGTTTCAGACGCAGTGCACCCATTGCTTCTGCAACTGTGTTCGCTTTATCTGCACCGAATAGAATGATGTCGCCAGATTCAGCTTGAGTGCGATCCAGAATACCGTTAATCACATCTTCATTTAGGAATTTAGCCACTGGAGATTGGATACCTTCCATGCCTGCTGCACGGTCGTTAACCTTCATCCATGCCAGACCTTTCGCACCGTAGATGCCAACGAACTCACCGTAACCATCAATCTGCTTACGAGTTAGAGAAGCACCACCTGGTACGCGAATCACTGCAACGCGACCTTTCTCATCGTTTGCTGGACCAGAGAATACTTTGAACTCAACGTCTTTTACTAGGTCAGCAACATCTACTAGCTCTAGTGGGTTACGTAGATCTGGCTTGTCAGAACCGAAACGACGAATCGCTTCAGAGAAAGGCATCACTGGGAATTGTCCTAGGTCTACGTTTAGTAGCTCTTGCCACATATCGCGAACCATTTTCTCGGTCGTAGCACGAACTTCATCAGCCGTCATGAAAGACGTTTCGATATCGATCTGAGTGAATTCTGGTTGACGGTCAGCACGTAAGTCTTCATCACGGAAACACTTAACGATTTGGTAGTAACGGTCAAAACCAGACATCATTAGCAGCTGTTTGAATAGCTGCGGAGACTGAGGTAGCGCGTAGAACGAACCTTTGTGAACGCGGCTTGGTACTAAGTAGTCACGTGCGCCTTCTGGCGTCGCTTTAGTTAGAACTGGAGTCTCAATGTCTAGGAAACCATTGTCATCTAGGAAACGACGAACAAAGCTAGACGCTTTAGCACGTAGCTTGATGCGATCGCTCATTTCAGGGCGGCGAAGGTCTAGATAGCGATACTTTAGACGCTGCTCTTCAGAGTTCTTCTGATTGAAGTCTAGAGGCAGAACGTCCGCACGGTTGATGATTTCAAGACCTTTCGCGATGATCTCAACTTCACCCGTTGCCATATCTTTGTTTACTTGGCTATCTGGGCGAACACGAACTTCACCAGTTAGCTTGATACAGAATTCATTACGAAGTGTGTTAGCTACTTCATACGCATCTGCCATATCTGGATCAACAACTACCTGAACGACGCCTTCACGATCTCGCATATCGATAAAAATAAGACCGCCTAAATCACGACGACGGTTAACCCAGCCGCAAAGTTCTACAGTTTGTCCTGCAAGGGACTTGTTCAGGTGACCACAGTAATGGGTACGCATAATGAATTTCCCAATCTCTTTAAATTTGTTAATTACTCGATATCAGCGTTTTCCTAGCTGATAGCGCAAAGATCCATTTATACGCTGAAAGTCATTCAAAATCGACTACTCAGAATACAATTTATTGCTATTTATCCGGTTTTGATGCTTTTTAGCGCAATAAAAGAGCAAAACCACATCAATCAGAAAAAATTGGTGCTGATTATAGCTTGAAAGTACCGTTCTCTTCAAAACTCTCGTAAAGTGGTTAAGCGTTAAAGGTAGAGATGGCTCAATATGGATGGATTACCCCTAAGACTTGGCTTGACCATGTGGTCTCACAACAACTGGCAACAAAGCTTCTACGGCAGTGGCACCAAGCCCGCCGAAAGGCTAGAAAAGTACGCTCAGGTTTTCCATACTGTCGAAGGGAATACGACATTCTACGCCACACCAAGTGTTTCAACCGTGCAGAACTGGCGAGCTGCGACGCATGATGATTTCAAATTCACTTTTAAGCTGCCAAAAGCGATTACTCACCAACAAATGCTACGAGGCAGTCAAGGGCCACTCAATGAGTTCATGCAAATCATGGCACCTTTGCATGACCGCATCGGCCAGTGGACCATCCAATTGCCAGCGGCTTTTGGCCCAGAACATCTAAACGACCTGCAAAGATTCTGCGATTTATTCCCACCAAACTTCCCTATTGGTGTTGAAGTTCGACACCCCTCTTTTTTCTCTAAAGGTGAAGAAGAGCGTCAATTGAACCAGTGGCTGCACGAGAAAGGCTACGACCGGATCATCATGGATAGCCGGCCTGTGTTTGCAGCAAAACCGGACAATGAAGCCATCATCGACGCACAGCAAAAGAAACCTAAAGTCCCAGTGCACGCTATCGCCACAGCCTCACACCCCATGATTCGCTTTATCGGTCATCCAACGGAGTCTGAAAACTACGCTTTTTTCACCCCTTGGCTGAAAAAGCTACCAGAGTGGATAGCCGAAGGTAAGCAACCTTATGTAATGATCCATACCGCCGACAATATTATTGCGCCAGAACTTGCGAGTAATTTGTACAAAATGCTGCAAAACAATACTCAATTGCCTGACTTATCAGCATTCCCGGCAAATGATGGCAATTCGCAGTTACAGATGTTCTGAGTAGAATTGTCTCAACACATGACACGGGCGCGATTTTCTCATAAAATACGCGCCTTTTTTGATGCCACTGCGAAACTTGTCAGAGAATCGATTATGAACCCTAAGAGCAATCCAGATACGATGTTTTCCGCTCCTATCGATAAAATAGGAGACTTCACGTTTGATGAGCGTGTTGCAGAAGTCTTTCCTGATATGATTCAGCGATCTGTTCCTGGGTACAGCAATATCATCTCTGCCATTGGCATGTTGGCCGAAAGGTTCGTTAAACCGCATTCAAACATTTACGATCTTGGCTGCTCACTCGGCGCCGCTACGTTGTCCATGCGTCGTCATATTCAGCAGGAAGGTTGCCAAATCATTGCAGTCGACAACTCGTCCGCCATGGTTGAGCGTTGTAAACTGCACGTCAATGCTTACCGCAGCGATACACCTGTGGATGTGGTGGAAGCAGACATTCGCAATATCGAAATCCAAAACGCTTCTGTCGTGGTACTCAATTTCACGCTGCAGTTTCTGTCGCCTCAGGATAGGTATACTTTGCTAGAGAAAATCTATGCGGGTCTGCGTCCGGGGGGCATTTTGATCTTGTCAGAAAAGTATGTGTTTGAAGATCAAGTGTCTAATGAACTGCTCATCGACCTTCATCATGACTTTAAGCGCGCCAACGGTTATAGCGAATTGGAAATCAGCCAGAAGCGCAGTGCGATTGAAAACGTCATGCGCCCTGATTCGAAAAAGGAACACAAAGAGCGTTTTGCCGAAATCGGCTTTAGTAGCTTCGATGTCTGGTTCCAATGTTTCAACTTTGGTTCAATGTTCGCGATAAAGTAGCGAAAAATGAGTCGTTCGCTCAGTATGTTGGGCTAAATTGTTTAATTTATTATCAGTGAAAAACTATGTTTAACTTTGCCAATTTTTATCAGTTAATTGCCACGGATACGCGCCTTCAGCCATGGCTTAATGTTTTACCTCAGCAGCTAACCGATTGGCAAAACGCAGAGCACGGTGATTTTGGTCGCTGGCTAAAAGCACTCAACAAAATCCCTGAAGGTTCACCTGATCAGGTTGATCTGAAGCACTCTGTCACTATTGCGAACGATACTCCGTTCCATACTGGTGAGCTGAAAAAGCTAGAAAACTTGCTCCGTACGTTCCACCCTTGGCGTAAAGGCCCATATCATCTGCACGGCATTCACATTGATACAGAGTGGCGCAGCGATTGGAAATGGGATCGCGTGCTACCACACATCTCACCACTTAAGAATCGCAGTGTCCTTGATGTTGGCTGTGGCAACGGTTACCACATGTGGCGAATGCTGGGCGAAGGCGCGCGATTGTGTGTAGGTATTGACCCATCACATTTATTCCTGATTCAGTTTGAAGCAGTACGCAAGCTAATGGGCGATAACCAACGTGCGCATTTGCTGCCACTGGGTATCGAACAGCTACCGAAACTTGAAGCATTTGATACTGTGTTCAGCATGGGCGTGCTATACCATCGCCGCTCTCCACTCGACCACTTGATTCAACTTAAAGATCAGCTTGTAGCGGGTGGTGAGTTGATTTTGGAAACGTTGGTCATTGAAGGTGATGAAACTTCCGTGCTTGTGCCAGTTGATCGCTATGCTCAAATGCGTAATGTCTACTTCTTCCCTTCTTCAAAAGCCCTCAAAGTGTGGCTAGAGCAAGTCGGATTTGAGGATGTTCGCATCGTTGACGAAAACGTCACTTCTGTCGATGAGCAGCGCACAACTGACTGGATGACGCACAATTCCTTGCCAGACTATCTTGATGCCAACGACCTAAGCAAAACAGTGGAAGGTCATCCGGCACCTCGTCGAGCAGTACTTGTCGCCAAAAAACCTAATTATGATTAATTATTGACAGACTCCTAACTTTTTAGGTACTTCAAATACTTAATCTAAACACTAAAAGACTCTAAAATTTAGGATGCTGACTGCGTCCTATTTTTTTGCAGTACATCACTAATCAATACTCAATACAATCTATCAGGGCAATGTGCCTTGTGAGACCAACGAGTAATGATCTAAACTCCTAATTTATAAACAACTTAATCTAATTCAGGATTTTCAATGTTTACCAAATTGACTCCGGTCATTGCGATTGCCTTACTTTCAGGCTGCACGCTCACCAACAGTGAGCAATACCATCAGGAAACCCTTGCAGCGATTCAATCTTCAGAAACAAATCTCACACAAAAATTTACTCGTTTAGAGAGTCAGGTAAGCGATCAAGCCGAACACATTGAAAATCTACAATCTAAGGTCGACATGCTGGATAAAGAGCTGATGAAGTTCAAATACGAAGCCATGGCCGAAGTAAAGAAAAAGCGCGAACCTGTACTGGTGCCTACTCAAGTCCAAGTTCAAGCTGCACCGACCCAAGACGTTGTGTTAGGTGAGATTGAAAAAGTCACCATAGATTCTATCAAGCAGGCATTTGACACTCGCATCGATACCGGTGCAGCCACGTCATCACTCAATGCTGTCGACATCGAAGAATTCGAACGTAATGGCAAGAATTGGGTTCGCTTTCACTTATCAGACGGTGAAACCGCACTAGATGACACAAACTGGATTGAAGCCCCTATCATCCGCTTTGTGAAAATACGACAAGCAACAAGCGATAAAATGGAACGCCGCGCGGTCGTGGAATTGTGGGTAAGATTGGGCAAGATTCACGAAAAAACACAGTTCACTTTGGCAGATCGTTCTCAGATGACCCATCCTGTGTTATTGGGTCGTGAATTTATCCGAGATATTGCAGTGGTGGATGTCAGTAAACAATACATCCAAACGAAAAACGAACAAATACAATAAGGTAGCTTATGACGTCTAAAGTCCCTTTTTATATATCGGTCGTCCTGCTTATTATTGCAGGCATCGCTTTAAGTATGTTCAGGCATCAGACTTATGGCGTTCCTTGGACACCGGGAGAAACCCGTCAGGTTTGGGATATTGAAGCTCGAGTGGAGTTCAATGCTCAGGCTAAACCCGTCAAGGCGTCATTAGCCGCACCACACACTCAGAACGGATTCACACTGATCAGTGAATCTTCTTCATCACCAGGCTACGGCGTTTCATACGTTAACACTGAAACAGGCAGAAGAGCTGAGTGGTCAATTCGCCACGCAGTGGGCGCACAAACTATCTACTACAAGGCGCAATTCCTTGTGGATCCTCAGGCGAAAGTTGAACCACTCAAGCCAGATCAAGATATCACCCCACCAACCTTTGACGGTCCGACAGAAGCCGCGGCGATCTCTTTAATTGAGCGCGCCAACAAACGCTCTGCTGATGACATCACGTTCACTCGCGAACTGATAAAAATCCTTAACGATTCAGATAGCCAAAACGCCGCTCTATTGCTGAACAAGATGTCCAAAGTAGAAGCGGTCGATAAAATCCTTGCTCACGCTCAAATACCAAGCAAAGTGGTTGGTGTCATCGAGTTAGAAGATGGCCGTCGACGTCAGACTATTCAGCAGATGAACCAAGTATGGAATGGTAAAGAGTGGATTCTGTTTAATCCTCAGAACGCTAATCAAGTCATCGCTGAGAACATCCTAGTCTGGGATGAGTCCAATGTATCACTGCTTGATATCATCGGCGGCCAAAACAGCCAAGTTCACTTCTCGATGATCGCTCAGGAAGTCTCACCAAAACAGGCGACTCTGGACAAAGTTGAAGCAGACGGTCTGCTTAACTTCTCTATTCATAGCTTGCCACTTGAAGAGCAGGCGATGTTTAAAACCATCATGCTGATTCCGATTGGTGCACTTATTGTGGTGTTCCTACGTGTCATCATTGGCCTGAAAACCTCCGGTACCTTCATGCCAGTCCTGATTGCGGTTGCCTTCGTTCAGACTCAGCTTGTCACTGGTATTGTCGGCTTTTTGCTGATTGTCGGTACTGGTCTGGTAATACGAAGTTATCTCTCAAGGCTAAACTTGCTGTTAGTCGCTCGGATTTCTGCCGTGATTATCACGGTCATCATGATCATCTCGGTCTTCACGGTAGTCGCGTTTAAGATTGGTTTGACAGAGGGTCTGTCGATTACCTTCTTCCCGATGATCATCCTTTCTTGGACCATCGAACGTATGTCGATTCTATGGGAAGAAGAAGGCGCTAAAGAGGTTATGCTGCAAGGCGGTGGCTCATTAGCAACAGCCGTACTGGTCTATCTAGCGATGACCAGCACTTACATTCAGCACCTGACTTTCAACTTTATTGGTCTTCAACTGATTGTTCTGGCAGGCATTCTGCTACTTGGTACTTACACGGGTTACCGCCTAACAGAACTACGTCGCTTTAAACCACTAGCGGAGGACTAACCGATGCTGACACGTTTAACTTCGCAGTTTACATCGCCAGATAAGCTTCGCCATAAAGGTATTATGGGCATGAATCAACGTAACCACAGCTACATTGGTCGTTACAATGATCGCTCAAAGTATCCGCTGGTAGATGACAAGCTTAAAACAAAAATTATTGCTCAGCAGCATGGTGCCACGACACCTGAGTTAATTGGCGTGATCAGTAGCCAAGTGGAAGTCAAAACCATTCATAAGATGGTCAAAGACTGGCCGGGTTTCGTTATTAAGCCTGCTCAAGGAAGTGGTGGTAAAGGCATCTTGGTTATCACTTCTCACAAAGATGGTATCTACACCAAGCCGTCGGGCGCTACGATCAACCAAGAAGACGTTGAACGCCATATAAGTAACGCACTGGCGGGTCTTTTTTCGCTAGGTGGTAAAAACGATGTTGCTGTAGTTGAAAACCTGATTAAGTTTGATGACTGCTTCGACGGGTTTAGCTACGAAGGTGTACCCGATGTGCGTATTATTGTTTTCAAGGGCTACCCTGTTATGGCAATGATGCGTTGTTCCACCGCCGCCTCTGATGGTAAAGCGAATTTACACCAAGGTGCGGTAGGTGTCGGTATTGATATCGCGACAGGTCGCGCAGTGAGAGCCGTACAATTCGATCAACCCGTTACGCATCACCCCGATACAGGTAAAGAACTCGCTACGCTGCAAGTACCTCATTGGGAACGCTTGTTAACATTGGCTTCGAGTGCATGGGAAATGACAGGCTTGGGCTACATGGGCACTGACATGGTTCTGGATAAAGAAGAAGGGCCTATGGTGCTTGAGCTAAACGCACGTCCGGGCTTGGCTATCCAAATCGCCAATGGCGCGGGGCTACTGCCTAGACTGCATCATATAGAGAACCTTGGCTCACCAAGAGTTTATCCAAGCGCAGAAGAACGCGTCGCTTATGCGGCCAAGCAGTTTGGTATATTCGCCAATGAAGTGACAAGCTAAAAGCTTTCAATAACTCAAAAACCCGCGACATGCGGGTTTTTTAATCGCTGAAGTAAAACGATCAAGCCAAATTCATACTAGCATGCTCCTTGCACAAACCGTATTTTAACTTGATCTTATCTGCCACTTTTTCGGCAATCATTATTGTTGGTGCATTGGTATTACCGCCTACCAAAGTGGGCATAATTGAGGCATCAACGACTCTTAAACGCTCTAGCCCATACACAGAAAGATTACTGTCTACCACAGCCAATGCATCTTGTTCTGTTCCCATTTTGCAAGTTCCGACTGGGTGATATTGAGTATCCGCACGGTTTCGAATGTCCTGCTCAATCGCACTATCGTCACTCGCATCAACGGGGTAAAAGCTGTCTCCTCGCACATCATCAAACGCCTCACTTTCTAGCATCTGATACTGTCTTTTCCACGCCTTAATCATCACCGACATATCATCGGGGTGGCTGAAGAAAGCAGGGTCAATGCTTGGTGAATCATACGGGTCTGCACTTCTGAGTTTGACTGTTCCTTTGCTCTTGGGCCTGAGCAAAGTAACGTGGCTACTAAAACCATGACTCAGATGGATTTTCCGCGCGTGGTCATCAACGACAGCGACAACAAAAACAAATTCAAGATCAGGAACGTATACTTCATCATCAGAACAAAAGAACCCAATTCCCTCTGCGTAATTACTGGTTAACTTTCCACTCCGATGGCGTCGCCATTCGGGGATCGCCTTACCTATATCTGCGGCCATTTGTAATGAAATACCAAAAGTCGAACGCTTCGCATTACATCTATAGGAGTGGATTAGATCAATATGATCTTGCAGATTCTCACCCACCCCCGCGAGTTCATGGACCTGGTAAATACCGTGTTTATCCAGCTCTTCTTTAGGTCCAACGCCGGACAGCAGCAAGATTTGTGGCGAGCCAAATGCCCCAGCCGAAAGAATGACTTCTTTTCGACACTTAATCTGAAACAACTTTCCCGCTAAGCCATATTCCACACCAATAGCTTGCTTATCACGAAACAGGACTTTATGAGTTGTAGCTTTAGTTACAACGGTAAGATTAGGACGAGACAAATTGGGAGTCAGGTACGCTTTAGCCGCACTACAACGCTCACCATTGAGCTGAGTCACTTGAGTTGCCATAGCGCCGAGTTGCTCAACGCCATTGACGTCCTTGTTTCGCGGTACACCAATAGATTCACATGCCTGAAGGTATTTCTCAAGCATCTCACTTGGGCAACGTAGGTCAGTGACATTCAGCGGCCCACCTTGGCCGTGAAATTCATCCTGGTGGACTTCGTTATGCTCAGCCTTTTTGAAATAAGGCAAACACTCGTCATAGCTCCAGCCGACATTGCCTAAACTTGACCACAAATCATAGTCATAACGGTGCCCGCGTGCGTACATCATGGCATTGATCGAACTTGAACCACCCAGTGTTTTACCACGTGGCTGATAGCCTTTGCGCCCGTTGAGGCCTTTCTGTAGAACCGTCTCAAAACCCCAGTTATTGTGTTTAGTCGGCATCATTGCGACCATTCCGACAGGTGTATGAATAAAGGGGCTGGTATCTTTACCACCAGCTTCTAATAGGCATACGCTGCTACTGGGGTCTTCAGATAGGCGAGCCGCTAACACGCACCCGGCAGAACCTCCACCGACAATAATAAAATCATAACTGTCCATCAGTTTACTCCTCAGCACAAATTCAGGGGCATATAGAAGTGGGGAAACGCCCCTACTCGCACAAGTACGTAACTTGGATATATGCAGACTGCTCTGCAAATCTATTTGGCTTGCTCTTTGAGTGCAGGATCGGGTTTTCCAACAAACCATCGAACCGCCAGTTTCTGAATCGTATTTCCATAGGGCGGCGTAAACAAAGCGATTGGAAACCACCGACGCATCTGCAACACACTGCGCGCGTGGCTAAGTTCACGAAAGCCTTCTTCCCCGTGATAATTGCCGATTCCAGAATTGCCAACCCCGCCGAATGGCACTGAATGATTCAGCACATGCCATCCCCAGTCATTGATCGTCACGCCACCACTGTGTGTTCGAGCCAGTAACGCTTCGCGCTGTTGCAGATCATGACTAAATAGATAACACGCGAGAGCTCTTGGACGCTGATTAATGTAATCAGTGACTTGCTCCAAATTCTGATAGCCATGCACCGGAAGCAGTGGACCAAAAATCTCTTCCTGGCAGATACGCATCTCAGGCGTTAGTTGGGTGGCGATGAACAAGGGCGTCTTGCGTCCCTCTCCACCCTCTGAACATTGCGTTATGACCGCTCCTTTGTGACGAGCATCCTCTAACAATTCTTGGAAACGTTGCGCCTGTGCATCATCGATTAGAGAGGTATAGTCATGGTTACCTCGAATCGATTTGTACATTGCTTTGTGCGCATGGGACACGGCAGTGACAAACCGCTCCACTTTGTCTTCGGGGACAAACGCATAATCTGGCGCGATACATATCTGCCCAGAGTTAAATCCTTTGCCATGAGCCACACGTTGAGCAGCAAGCTCAATATCAAAGTCATCAAAAACAATAACCGGAGACTTGCCCCCTAGCTCCAACGTCACCGGAGTAAGATTCTTAGCCGCATTAGCCATGATAACTTTGCCGCTCTTCGGTGAGCCGGTAAAAACAAGATGGTTAAATGGAAGACTCGAAATATCCATCGCTTGTGGATGGCTACCCTCTACGACGCGAACCAAGTCGGTTGAATAAATCTCGCTCAATAACTTAGTCAATACTCCCGTCACAACTGGACAGTTCGGGGGCATTTTTATCATGCAACGATTACCCGCGGCTAAAGCAGTTACGAGTGGACCAACAGAAAGGTAAATAGGGAAGTTCCATGGGCAGATAATACCAACCACTCCTTTGGGCTGATATCTCACCTCAAGCCTATTGCCTTTGAATAGCCACTCCGTAGGGCGAATGCTCGGTTTCATCCAGCGTCCAATGTGGCTTAAGACATGATTGATATCCAGTATCGGGGCTAGAACATCCGCCATAATCGACTCGGTATGACTACGACCACCAAAGTCTTCACTCATCGCATCCGCGAGAACATCTTGATATCGAGATAACTGTTGCTTAAGTGCTCTTAAGCGTTGCTTCCTGACGCTCAAACTTGGCAATGGTTCATTTTGGTATGCCAATTGAAGCTCATTGAACCAAGTTGTCAGCTCACTTACTGAAGCGTCAGACGCCAGTGTATCGCTGTCGGCCAAGTGTGTTGCCATCGTATTCATCTAAGTGACCTCGCATGTCCCAATACCTTATTACAACATTTTGCTAACATGACGCATAGGTTGTAGAGAGACATAAAGCGGTGAAATTCGGACACAAATAACAGTTCTAAAGACATCCTTAGGCTATAAAGTATCCTCAAGCTGACAATGTGCAAGGGAAAGGGAAGAAAGGAAAATGGAGTATAGTGCGGTTTATGAACCCGATATGCAGGCTTTTGGTATCCTAGATGTACAGCTGTTAACTAGGTATCTGGAACATCAGATTCCAGTCGAAGATCTGCTTAAAGGCAGTGGTGTATCGCTTGCGGAGCTCTACTCTCCAGACACACATCTCACCCTCGCTCAGAAGCTAATCATCTTTAGTAATGCGACAAGCCTGTCAAACGAGTCTGCTCTTGGCTTAAAAATAGGTCAACAAGCGCGTTTCAGTGACTTTGGTGTCCTTGGTTATGCGGCTTTTAGCAGCAGCACGCTACTCGATGCCATGCTACTTGGCTTCAAATATCTGCGCCTTGCCGGCCCCGTACTAAGAAAGAAAATGTGGATTGAACAAAATCGCGGTTATTTTCGCGCAGAGCAACTTATAGAGCTCGATTCGCTGCTTCCTTTTTGCTGCGAGTACTGGTTTGCTACCATTCAGAATCTGTGTGAAGAGGTAATGCAACAACCATTTCCTTCCCATGTACTTAAGTTTCCTTACCCGAAGCCAGAGTATGGAGACTTGTATAACGAGCTGTTTCGCTGCCAAATTGAATTTGATAGCCAAGAGCTGGAATGGGAATTTGACGCTAGCCAATTACACAACCCTCTGCCGTCAGCGAACGCAATGACGCTACAGATGTGCTTAAAGTCCTGTGACGAGATGTTGGCTAAAGTGAGCAGTACGCCAAATTTGAAAGAAAAAATCACTCAGATATTCATTGAGCGGCCTGGTCGCTACCCCTCGATTGAAGCGCTCTCTTCTGAGCTAGGAATGTCATCTCGTACATTGCGTCGCCACCTCAAAGCAGAACATACAGGCTATCAACAAATATTGGATCACGTCCGCTTTCACCTAGCAAAACATTACCTTGTTTCAACAGGCTTAAATATCGAAGAAATTTCTGAGCGGGTCGGCTTCTCAGACAGTGCAAATTTCCGCCACGCGTTTCGCAAATGGAATGGCTGCTCACCGAAAACGTTTCGTAACCAAGCCGCTGACGCTAAACAAAAAAATACCCGCTAACTCAGCGGGTATTTTCTATCAGCTTGTCTTTATAGCTCTTCAATCAGTTCTTGAGCTTCTGACTTGTCTTGCTCAGCTTGTCCAAAGCCTCTTAGACCAACCACATGAACATGTTCATGGTCTTTAAATACTTTACGTACTAGCTTGTAAGTGGTGCCCTTCTCTGGGCTGATGTTTTCTGGCGCCGCAATCAATAATTGCATATCCAGACGGTCACACAGTTCAAACAGAGTCGAAATTGACTTAGCATCCAAACGCGCCGCCTCATCGAGGAACAACAGTCGACAAGGAACAATGTCTTTACTGCGTAGACGACGAGATTCTTCTTCCCAGCTCTGAACAACCATCAGAAGAATCGACTGACCAGTACCGATCGCTTCACCCGTAGACAACGCACCAGATTCCGCTTGTAGCCAACCATCTGAACCACGGCAGACTTCAACACTCAACTCTAGGTAGTTACGGTAGTCCAGCAGCTCTTCACCCAGAACTTGAGGGCTGCGTTGCCCCATATCAATATGTGGGTTAACGCGCTGGAACAATTTCGCCATCGCTTCTGAGAAGGTATAACGAGAAGTCTCAAACAAGTCTTTGTGTTGCTCTTGCTGTGAAGCTAGACCATGAAGCAAAATTTCGTGGCTTTCACGAATCTTCACATTCAAACGAACACCTTTTACCTGACCAAAGGCAATGTTCGACAAGCCTTGGTTTAGCATGCGGATGCGGTTTTGCTCACGCTGAATCGTTTTCTTGATGATGCTAGCGACAGATTCAGAACTAATCGCGAGGCGATTTTCACGTTGCGTCAGTTCTTCGGTCAATCGCGCCAGCTCTACTTCCATCTCTTCAATGGCCTCAACCGGGTCATCGGTATGGATGATATCCTGACGAATGCGTTCACGCAGATGCTGGTACACAGCGATATAGAACAATACCTTACGCTCAGGGCGTGCATTGTCTTCCGACAGACGCAGGGCATCACGTAAGTCATCGTTATCTGCCACCGCCAGACGTAACGCACCCAACGATTTATCCGACATCGAGCGTAGTTCATCCGCTGACATATAAGCAAGCTCACGTTTATGCAGACGACGTTCGACATCGTTTTCACGTGCTAAGCGCAGTACTGAGCACCAACCTGCTTTCGCTGCAACCACAAAGGTGCGCAGCTCAATGTACTCTTTCTGAACCTTCTTAAGACGTTTTGCCAGACCTTTCATTTCCAGCTCAGTCGACGTGATGGTACGCTCGTATTCACTCTTACGACTGCGTGACGTATGCAGACGTTCCTGCAACTCGTCTCGACGACGCATGGCGCGCTCTTGTGCACCTTCGTCTGCAGTAACACCAAACTCTTGAAGCTCTTGCTTAAATTCCTGAACCGTTTCCTGCTTAGCCTGATGAGAGCTCTTCAATGAAGCCAAGACTTGGTTGTACTGGTTCATCTGACCTTGAGATTGCTTCAGTTCGTCACGAGAACGCGTGCGCTGCCTCTCTGCTTCAACAAGCTTAGCTTTAAGCTGTTCACTCAGTTCACTGCTCTTGTTTAGCAAGTCCACAGAGTCAGAATAAGCAAAGTAATGGCGACGCTCCACCAAGTCAGACAACGCAAAGATCTGCTTCTTAAGTTCCTGTAACTGAACATCCGCTGCTTTATATTCGGCTTCCAGCGCATCGAATTGCTCAGGGTCAGCTTCAAGCGCTGAAGCAATTTTTTCCAGTTCAGAAACTGTTTTCGCGTGGCTGCTCAAAAATGCTTTTGCTTCAGACAGTTGAGCGATTTTTTCTTCAAGCTCTTCGAAACGCAGTGTCAGTGAATCATCTTCAATCAGCGCCATCATTGGTGCTAATTTATCCAGCGATGACAACGCCTGCTTACTTGCTAACAATTGAGAACGTTGCTGCTGCTCTTTGGCATCCAAATCTGCCAGTACTCGTGACACTTGGTTACGCTTCTCACGAGCCACTGTCAGCGATTGCTCCGGATCCGCTTCAAAAGCAACCTGAATGTGCTTAGCAACGAAGTTGTTGAATGCCTGATATAGACGCTGAAGTTTTTGCGAATCGAACGCAGCTTTCGCATGCTGTTCAACCACTTCTTCTCGTTCATTACGTAGCAGCTCTAAACGTTGTTCTCGCGCAGCACGTCCAAACAGAGGAATTTCTGGGAAGCGTGAGTAACGCATCTGGCGATCGTTCATGCGAACACAAACCGCCCCTTCCAGTTCTTCAGCATCAAATGAGCTGTCATCAAAGGCATCGATATCGCCTTCAATTATGTAAAGGTCTTCAGGACAATCGTCCAGCTCAACCAGCTTTTCTTCAATACCCGTTAAGTCAGACACCACAATCGCATGACGAGATGGACCGTACATCGCACTGAAATAAGG
This sequence comes from Vibrio sp. B183, assembly GCF_000740665.1. Classification (NCBI taxonomy): domain Bacteria; kingdom Pseudomonadati; phylum Pseudomonadota; class Gammaproteobacteria; order Vibrionales; family Vibrionaceae; genus Vibrio; species Vibrio sp. B183. Next base: position 151,382 of record NZ_JPQB01000002.1, read on the forward strand.
CGCATCGCCAATGGTGATATCGTCATAGATCTCTGAAAGCAGCACACCACCTAATGTATCAGCCAAGCCTTTCAGACGAGGATCATTGGAGCCACCCGGTGATGCTAACCGTTCAATTTCATTCTCTAAATGAGCACGGCGCTCAGCGAGCTTTTCTTTCGCCAATGACTGTTGCTTTTCTTGCTCCAGCACCACTTGCATCTGGGACATAACAGCTTGGCTGTCATACAGATCAGCACCACTTTGCTCTTTGAGCGTTTCCAACGCATCGTGAGCTGCAATCCAAGTTGGCGCAATGGCTTCAAGCTTTTCGATTTCGCTAGCAGAATCCTGCTCTAAGCGACGCTGTTCGCTGCGCTGCTCACGTACCTCTTCCTGAGCAATCTCAAGCGATTCAACCTGCATAGCGTGACGTTCACGCTCCTGCTCAAAGGTTAACTCATCAACGAGCTCAGCATGATGTTGCTTCTGATACGCGTCGACTAACTCACGGGCCTGACGTTGTTGATTGAGATTACGCTCTAGATCTCTGTGTTGCGCTCGCCATTGTTGTTCATTTTGTGCAATTTGCTCAGCATCTCGCGCTTGACGAATCGACTGCCTTGCGATTTCTGCGGCATTCTTACGTTCCACTGAGTCGCCAGCAATCTTACGAACCAAGGTAAGCGCCGTCTCAAACTGCTCAACGGCGGCTGAAGACATATCCAGTTTGTGTTTCACCAACAGCAAAGCTGCCGTGCTTTCTGATTCCTGATTTTTCAGCTCAGAGACCAACGAGTGCGCGCGCTCAGCAGTAAGGTCATCATCCTCCAGCAAGGTTTTGGCTTTCTCAAGCGCTTGAACTGCTTGTTGGTATTGAAGTGCACGGGTTTGCTGAACATCTAATGCTTGCTGATAATCCGCTAACTGAGTCTTAAGGCTGTCTACCTCTTCTTCCGCAACCGTCGCTTGCTCTTCCATCATCAGAACACGTTCTTGCGCTTCTTCAACGACCATCATCTGTTCTTCAAGTCGTTCGCTGAGCTCTTCAAGATCTTCTTTGTAACGCTCGATCTTTTCCTGCTGACGCAACGCATTCTGGACAAGCTGTAAGTGGTCGGAAGCCGCTTGATAATCCTGCTCTAGGGCAGATTCAGACTCCACCAGCAGTTCAAGCTCTTCTTGAACGCGATTAAGTAAATTGTTTTGCTCAACCAGTGTTTCACGCGAACCAAACAGTTCAGAGCGCAGAGATAGAGTCTGCTCAAGCTTGTTACGACGATCGTTTGCATGGCGCATGTAGTCAGCCGCCACGTAATTTGTCGATTCAGTGATCAGATGTTTAAACAGGTCTCGATCTGCTTGAGTGGTTTTGATCGCTTCAAGCGTCATGCGGTTTTCACGCAACGCCGATTCCATGTCTTGGAAAGCTTTCTTTACTCCGCCATTCTGAGGCAGTAGGTAATCGCGTAATGAGCGGGTAATCGCACTCGAAATACCACCGTACAGCGACGCTTCAATCAAGCGATAGAACTTAGAACGGTCACTGGAGTTACGCAATTTCTTAGGAATCACGCCAAATTCAAACATTTGTGCGTGGTATTCGACAATCGAATTGAAAGTCTTAAGCTGAACACCTTCGTATTGCGCGACTGACTCTTTGATTTCGTTGATCTGACGCACACGCGCCTGAGTCGCAGAAACACTTTCAATCAGGATATCTGTCGGCTTCACACTGCTTGGCAGCCCTTGAATCACGAACGGTTTGATATCCACTTTCTTATCGCGACCCGCGACCTGCTGCAGCTTAACCGCAAACAGTAAGCGCTGATTACGTGAGTTCACAACATCCAGTGCCGCATAACAGGCACCTGGTTGCAATTTACCGTAGAGGCCTTTGTCACGTGAAGACTGGCTACTGCCCGCCTCGGTCGTATTTCGGAAATGCAGCAGCGTCTGGTCAGGTATCAAGGCTGTAATGAATGCCGCCATTGTGGTTGATTTACCTGCACCATTACCCCCGGATAACGTGGTAACTAAGCCATCAATGTCAAAGGTTCGTGCAAAGAAGCCGTTCCAGTTGACCATGGTCAGCGATTGATATTTACCTCTTTCAATCATGCTTCACCTTCTTCTAATTTTTCTGATTGAGATGACTCATCACCTTGTTCTGATTCTGCCAGTAAGCTGCCTTGGCTTGGCTCTTTGGTATGCACAACTGCTTCACCATCACGGATCAAGCGTAACTGCGCTTCACGCATGTCGTCGCCCACACGGACATCAGCACCAAAGCGGAATACCGATTCACTGATACTGAATTTACCGGTTTCGCCAATGTTGATGATCATGCCCAGACGGCGTAAACGACGCAGAGAAGTGCGGACTTTTTCAAACAGTTTTTCTTTATCTAAATCTGAACCAGTCGCACGGTTGGTGACCAGCTTCATCAGCTTTTTCTCATCAGATAAAGCCAACAGCTCTTCATACAGTTCCTGATTGGTAAAGATTCCCTCGTGAGCTAGACGCTCTGGGCTTAGGTAGAGGAAACACAAGACCTTGCCCACCAGCATGTCGAGCTCAGACAACACACTGCGGTTAATCAGAGACGTAGAGCGAGGGCGAAGGTAAAAGAAACCTTCCGGTGCTTTGACCAGCTCAGTATTGTAACGCTGGTAAAATGAAGACAGCTCAACTTCAAAGTCAGACAGCAGCGCATGATTGTCGAGATCTTCGGTAGAAATATGACGTCCGGCACGAAGCATGCTGTCCAGCGCCGGGAAAAGTGGATTTGAAATCGCTTTTGCCAGATTTTCTGACATGTAATCATTAGTATCGGTCGATGACATTTGCTTGTACCTTTGCTCCGTATTCGTTAATTGCCTGCCAGTCTGGCTGAATCGCTTGATAATCCGATTCGGAGTAACCCAGACGTACTGCTTGATCAATGACGATACGAGCTAAATCGAAATGATGAGTGCGCGGATGCTGTGCTAGATAGTCGCGTAATACAGCTCCAAGATGGATAGCTGTACCCTGCTCTTTGTGTACTTTGAGCATGTCACCTATGCGCTCAGAAAGCTCATCATTCACTTGTTGGAATTCTTCATACTCCACTTCCAGAGGCACTTGTCCGGTCACTTCGTCATCTCGAAGAACCAATGCTTCATCGCGGAGATCGACTAACCTTTCTGCATCGGCATAAGTGAGATACCAAGGTGTATCGAAGTAATCTTTGACAGACTGACGCAAACGCGTGCTGAAGGCACGGTTCTTATCCATGTCAATTGCGGTGCGGATAAACTTATGGACGTGTCTGTCGTAACCAATCCATAAATCAATCGCTTGTTGGCCCCAGCTTGTGATGCGATCTAGTTTCATCTGTAAGCCAAACAAGGCCTCCTCAATAAATTCCAGTTCATCTTGTCCATAAACAATTTCCTGAATATCAAGGATTTGAGTTTGTAGCTCGTCGCTGGCCGCTTGTAATGTATCTTGCAGCTCGCGCAAGGTGCTAGACGTTTCAGATAATAACTCTTCACAGTTGTTGATCGCTTCACGCCAATCTTTGTTCAGTAGCTCAGCAATCTGCACTTTGACGGATTGTTGCTGCTCATCCATAACACGTTGGTTGAGATCAATTTGATCAAATATCTCACCCACGGAATATTTGAGCACGCCATAAACGTTCTTTTTCCAGTGCCCCGGCGTCCCGCCTTGCTGAGCAGATTCAATCGCTTTCGCCATTTCATCCGCCACCATCGACAACTGAATAGAGAGACGTAACTTCGAAAACTCACGATGGCGAACATAATAGTCCGTAATCCCAATCGCGAGCGGCGACAAGCGATAAATACTTGCGCCATCGTTCACTTCACTGGTAAAGCGGCTAATCAGCCTCTGCTTTACCATCTCATTAATTGCGTTGTTAGCCCGAAAAGCAGACGCTTCTCCGGTATCCTCAAATAATCGAGTGACGATAGTAAATGCGTCGTGCAATTCACCTTCACCCAATTCTTCATCAAACCTCTCATTGCTAAGCACTGCAATAGCGATGAGAAATGCGAGACGTTCAGTCGGCAGGTTTAATGAGAAATCGTGCTGCTTAACCCAGCCAACCAATTCATCAATAGGTTGCTCAGCAGCGTTGAGAGTCATCTCACTCATTATTATTCCTGTTCTTCTTTCTTTTTGGCCCATACATGTATGTATCGGCCTAGCGAGAGGTAGGGCTCTTGTCGACACAGCTGTCGCTCAAGTGCCACCACATCTTCTGTCTTATAGTCGCCCATGTATTCTCTGTTTCCGATGTAATCACTGAAACAGCGAATACCAGCTTTACCACAGATTTCAAAGCCAGCGTCTTCGATCCACTTGTAGACCTCTTCTGGTTTAAGCCCTTTCTGCGGCTGTAACTTAAATCGTTTTCGATGCGGCATGCCCTCTAATACATGAGGAATATTGCCACATACGACATTCTTGTAGACCAGACCATGATGGTTGTAGAACATGATGGAAGCTGCGCCCCCCGGTTTCACCTGCTCAAGCACCGTTTCTAAAGCGGGTTTAGGGTCTGCCAACCACTCCATCACAGCATGGAACATAACCACATCAACGGGCTGCTCCAGATGCTCTGCAATGTTCTGAACTGGCGAATGAATCAAGCGATACTGCTCAAGCAAGCCATTTTTTTCAATATCCTGCTTGGCTAGTTGCAGCATTTCCAAAGATAGATCACATAAAGCGACGCGATGTCCGAGTTTAGCCAGCTTTTGCGACATTTGTGCTAAACCACCGCCAGCATCCAGCACATCGAGGCTTTTCCTGCTACCATTAACCGCACAAAGTAGTTGTTCAAGTTCTTCCCAAACAATGACTTGGCGTATCTCTCCTTTATCGGAGCCGTAGATGTTTTTTGCAAATTTGTGGGCAATATCGTCGAAATTGCGGTCTTCAGTCACGGCGGCTTAGGTTATCATGTCGAATCGTGCTGCTATTCTGTCATAAGAAAGGCAGATATAAAGAGGGATTCTCTTAAATTAAAATCAATTGGTGTTTTTTCGGACTATTTAAGTATGTTTGAGCTGAAAAAAGTGGTGTCATCCCTTTTAATGCCTTTGCCAGCAATGCTGATCATCGGTTTTTTAGGTCTGATGCTGATTATGTTTACAAGGAAGCAAAAAACAGGCTGTTTTGTTGTTCTATTCTCTTTCATTGGCATTTTTCTCATTGCATTCCAGCCAGTTTCATCTCGTCTCCTGATGCCACTTGAGCGTCAGTATTCTGCATTTTTCCCTGTCGATGAGACGATCGACTACGTTATGGTCTTGGGCAGTGGTCATGTGGTGGATGATAAAATTCCGCCCACTTCTGAGCTTAGTCGCACCGGCCTGATGCGATTGGCAGAAGGTATTCGCATTATGCGCATCTATCCGGGGTCTAAATTGATCCTGTCTGGGTACGCCGGAGGGTCTGAAGTCAGTAACGCACGTATGATGGCGAAAGTGGCTCTAGCACTGGGGGTTTCAAAATCCGATATTATTTTGCTGGAAACCGCAAAAGATACGTGGGAAGAGGCAAGGCAAGCGGCGGCGTTTGTTAAACGCAAAAAACTGGTTGTGGTGACATCAGCCAGCCATATGAAACGCGCACTGAATGAATTCCATTCTGCGGGCCTTAAACCTTACCCTGCTCCGACTAACTATTTGGCGCACGATAAGGTGACACAGGCTTGGGCAAAATACGCACCTAAGGCAGTCTACCTAGAGCAAACAGAGCGCTATTGGCACGAAACATTAGGCCGTATCTGGCAATCTCTGCGTGATTGGGCATCCGATTACGAAGAGAAAGCAATACAAGCTTCCGATAGTAATGTTTAATTAAAAAAATACCGAGGGCATGCCTCGGTATTTTTTTGCTTATCTGTTTAGATCAATCACCCGCAAACATGTACCCTTCACCATGGACGGTAACAAAGATTTGTGGGTTCTTGGGGTCAAATTCCATCTTAGCGCGCATGCGTCGAATTAACACATCGATGGTGCGATCATTAGGTGCATCGACTCTGTGACTGATCATATTCAGGATACGTTCACGGCTCAGTACTTGATTCGGGTATGAGGAAAGGGCTACTAACAGCTCGTATTCGGCTTTGGTCAGTTTCACGGGTTCGCCATTTTTACTTAGAGCGCGACGCTGAACATCGAAAGTCCATTCCGCAAAACGTACCACATTGCCCTCATTTTTATTCTGCTCATTGACGTCGATGGCATTGCGAGCAGCGGCAATTCGCCACAATAGGTTTTTAACACGAACAAGCAGTTCACGAAGTTCGAACGGTTTGGTTACATAATCGTCTGCGCCCATTTCTAGACCTACGATTTTATCAATGCTATCCGTGCGTCCTGTTACCAGGATAATTCCAATATCCGACTGACTGCGAAGTTCGCGAGTGAGCATCAACCCATCTTCACCAGGAAGATTGATATCAAGCATCACTAAGTCAATCGCATGATTTTGTAGCGTGTCGCGCATTTGCTCGCCGCTTTCGGCTTCGCTGACCTGATAACCTTCATTTTGAAAGTACCCAACCAACTTGCTGCGAGTCACTGCGTCATCTTCAACTACTAATACGTGATAGCTCATTTACACCACTTAATTACACTTGGAATTGTCTTCACTTGTATTCTATTCATAATCAGTAACAATTCTAGTCTTTGTCCGCTTACTATCCAGAAACCTGAGTGTTTATTGATTCAAAACAAACCTAGTCTCTGGCGTTCATAACTTTCCATTTTTGCACTCAACCTGAAACAACCACCATTACCGCTATTCATTTTTATTCGTTAAACTAATAGGTAGAATTTTCAGGAGTCTGAACTAATGCAAGAAATCAAAGCATTCAACGAAAAACGTGCCGAAATATACTGGTGGCTGTCGAGCCTTTATGCCAAAGAGCTCACAGAAGATAACCTTCAGCAGTATCACTCAGCAGAGATCCGATCTTTCTTGACCGGACTTGGTGAAAACTCCCACCTTAAGCCAGCAATAGAGCGCGTAATTGACGCATTAAATCGACTGATGGATCGCGATGATGCACAACTGGAACTTGCCGCTGATTTCTGCGATTTGTTTCTAAAGTCAGATAAGGATTCCGCACTGCCTTACGCGTCAATGTACATTGGCAAGTCTGGCCTGCTCAATGATCAGCCTGCTACTGATATGGAAAAGCTGATGGCAGAGCATGGCATCGAGGTCGAAAAGGGACTTAATGAACCAGCTGACCATATCGCTATTGAGCTCGATTTCCTTGGCAATCTGATCATCCGTTCTAATGAGTTAGAGCAAGACCGACATATGGAAGAAGCGTTTTCAGAGCAAGAGCAGTTTATCCAGCAACAGCTCCTCAGTTGGATTCCACAATTTAGTAAAAAGTGTCAGGCGTTAGATGAGTTTGGATTTTATTCTGCAGTTTCATTGCTGTTGATCGCCTTTCTTGAGTTGGATTGTGCCTATCTGAAAGGCGAGTAACCATATAGTAATTGTGTGATACATAACTTATCACTGTTACGTTTTTTATTTGCTCTTCTGTTGTTTGCGGTCTAAAATCGTGACCGCAAACGATAAAAACGAATGAACTAGAGACAAACCGCTGAATACAGCGGTTTTTGTGTTTCTGATACTTTCTGCCAAATTATTCTACAATCTGAATATGCTTCCTGGCAGTCATCGACAGGACAGAACCTTATGGCCACTATAAAAGACGTGGCACGCTTAGCTGGCGTGTCTACTACAACCGTTTCTCACGTAATTAACAAAACTCGCTTTGTTGCTGAAGCGACTCAGGAAAAGGTAATGGAAGCCGTTACCGAACTGAATTACGCCCCCAGTGCTGTTGCCCGTAGCTTAAAGTGCAACAGTACACGCACCATTGGTATGCTTGTTACTCAATCTACCAATCTGTTCTTTTCTGAAGTCATCGATGGTGTTGAGAGCTACTGTTATCGTCAAGGCTACACTTTGATCTTGTGTAACACTGGTGGTATTTACGAAAAGCAACGCGACTACATTCGCATGCTGGCAGAAAAGCGTGTCGATGGCATTTTGGTTATGTGTTCTGACCTGACTGAAGAACTGAGCGAAATGCTGGACCGCCATAAAGACATCCCAAAAGTAGTTATGGACTGGGGCCCTGAGAGTTCTCAAGCCGATAAGATCATTGATAACTCAGAAGAAGGTGGCTACCTCGCGACGAAATACCTTATCGATAACGGTCACAAAGACATTGCTTGCTTAAGCGGACACTTTGAAAAGGCAGCTTGTCAGGAACGCATCCTAGGATTCCGTCGTGCAATGGATGAAGCGAATCTAACCGTGAAAGAAGATTGGATTCTTGAAGGTAACTTCGAATGTGATACTGCGGTATTAGCGGCAGACAAAATTGTCGCCATGGACGACAAGCCAACCGCAGTATTCTGCTTCAACGATACTATGGCACTTGGCTTAATGAGTCGTCTACAGCAGAAAGGTATTCGCGTACCTGAAGATATTTCTGTGATTGGTTACGATAACATTGAGCTTGCAGAGTACTTCTCACCACCGCTAACAACGGTTCACCAACCTAAACGTCGTGTTGGTAAAAACGCGTTTGAAATCCTTCTAGAGCGTATCAAGGACAAAGAACACGAAAAGCGTGTATTCGAAATGCACCCTGAAATTGTCGTGCGTGATACGGTGTACAACTTAAACAAATAGCATGCTCAATAGTCCGACTAATAACTCAATCTATTAGTCGGACATATCATTTTCACGCAATTTCCTTGAACCAAGATCACATTTGGTCAATAGAGATGTGATACTTACCTCAAATTTTATTTATCCTTAAAATGTTCGACTAATGCCACGAACAGGGCAAACCACTTCGAAAGAGTGGGACGCAAAGCTTCCGGCCTGACTCAGGAGACTGAAAGGTAGCGGGGTTGCCGATGGGCAAAAATGCAAACGATCCGTATCGTTTAAAACAGTACACTGTAATTGTTATCTAGAGCTAAGTAACTAACGTGTGAGTTTTATTTCGGTATGACACCTTACTGACACTTTATCTGCATTATTTTGCTATTCTCTCGGACCTGAATTTGGTGGCGTATAATAATATACACCGAGATAACACAGCATGGATAAACCAATACTTAAAGACTCGATGCGGCTTTTTGATCAGCTTGGTCGTATAAAATCGCGTTCGATGTTCGGCGGATTCGGAATCTTCGCAGACGACACAATGTTCGCATTGGTGGTCAACGATAAGCTTCACATCCGCGCGGATGACAAACTGGCTAGTCAATTCAAATCTGAAGGCTTAGAACCCTACGTTTATAAAAAACGAGGTTTTCCGGTCGTTACCAAATATTTCGCTTTAACTGACGATGTGGCTTCCTGCCCAACTCGTGCTCTCGCCCTCGCACAAAGTGCATTGGCGATAGCTAAGAAAGAGAAAACGTCGCAGGCTAAAACACGACCAAATCGCCTCAAAGACCTACCGAACCTCCGTCTGGCAACAGAACGAATGCTAAAGAAAGCAGGTATCGATAGCGTTGAAAACCTTGAAGAGGCAGGTTCAGTAGAAGCGTTTAGGGCCATTCAGGCAACGCACTCTGCTGAGGTCTCTCTTGAATTGCTATGGGCGCTTGAAGGGGCGATTAACGGAAAACACTGGTCAGTGATTCCACCAGAGCGACGACAAGAGCTGGTCAACAAACTCAACAACTGATCGACAAAATTGATGAAAAGCCAACCAATCGGGTTGGCTTTTTTATTGTTTGTGAAATTTAATCTTTGCCAAACGGTTCTTATTTGTTAACAATTTTTATTGAGTCGTAAGCCTGAGACTCGAAACAGAGGAAGTCGTTATGAATAAGAAACTTGTGTTGGGTGTCCTGCTGGTTGGCCTGATCGTTTTTCTCGGTATTAACTTTGGTCAATACCTCACCTTAGAAAACGCGAAAGCCCAACAAATAGCGCTTTCTGAATACATCAATAACAACTTTGTGCTTGCAGCCGTTACTTATTTCTTGGCTTACGTCGCCATTACCGCCTTTTCGATCCCTGGTGCAGCGGTGGTCACTCTACTCGGCGCAGCTTTGTTTGGTTTCTGGACCAGTCTACTACTTGTTTCTTTTGCCAGTACCATAGGTGCGACACTAGCCTTTTTGAGCAGTCGTTTCCTCTTGCGTGACTGGGTTCAGAGTAAGTTTGGCGACAAGCTGAATGCCATCAACCAAGGCGTTGAAAGAGACGGTGCTTTTTACTTATTTTCATTACGCCTGATCCCCGTATTCCCGTTTTTCCTGATCAACCTTCTAATGGGTCTAACACCACTTTCAACAGCGAGATTTTATCTCGTTAGCCAGTTAGGTATGCTGCCAGGCACTGCGGTGTATCTGAATGCAGGTACACAATTGGCACAAATTGACAGCTTGTCAGGAATCGTATCTCCGTCTGTCTTAGCCTCATTCGCACTACTAGGGCTTTTCCCTGTCATTGCTAAATGGGTAATGGCAAAAATTAAAGGCGCGCCTCAAGCACAAAATGGGAGCCCTTCTTGAAGATATTCACCGCCGATAACCCACCAGAAGCTCACATTGTTTGCGAGCTTCTTAAATCAAACCGCATTCCATGTGAAGTGCGAGGAGAAGGTATGTTTGGCTTGCAGGGTGAAGTCCCTTTCGGTGAAAACTCCCAACCCTATATATGGCTTCTCGATAGCAAGATGCATAATCAAGCCAGCGCTATCATTGAACAATATATGCAGCAAACACTGATTGGCTCAGAATGGCAATGTGAGGAATGCGGAGAAACTAACGAAGCACAATTCGCTATCTGCTGGCAGTGTGGTGCCGCTGGCCCTGCTTAATTGGTAATGGCTTGTTGTTTTATGAAGGCAATAGAGTGTTGATTAAATTCTTCTGGACGCTCTACGTTGCACACGTGGCCACAATCGGGAATTTCCAGTAGCGTACTCTTCTGGTGCGCTGCGACCATTTCTTTGACCGGGCGAATAAACATGTAGTCCCGTTCCCCCATTAGATACAATGTAGGAATTGGCAATTCACGCTCTTTAAAGTATCGCATCATCGGATTCACATCAGCCGTGAGAATAAACCAACGTTTAAACTCTTTCTGGCATAGCTTCTTCGCTTCGCGGATAAACAGGTGACGAGATTCTTTTTGTGTACGCTGTGGCATGACGATATAAGCAAATAAGCTGTATAACCACATATAAGGCACGATGTGCTTACACAAGTTACCCAGCTTCACCAATACTTGTGAACGCGTGTTCAAACGCGTTACAGCGCCTCCCAGAACCATAGATTTAACCCGACCCGTCGACATTTCTGCCAGATTTCTTACGATAATGGTTCCTAAAGACATACCAACGAAATGCGCTGATGTGATCTTCAAATGGTCCAAAACCTTGAGAATATCCGCCGTAACCGCTTTGAATGTATAGCGATTTGAGATCAGTTCTTTGATGAACGGGTTCGACTTGCCATGTCCACGAAGGTCCACCAACAATAAGTTAAAATGCTGTCGATAAGCCTTGATCTGCTTGAACCAGATAGATGAGCTGCCGCCTGCACCATGCACAAAAACCACCCACTCATTACTGGTTGGGTGCAAATATGTTTTATGGAAGAGAAGCGTTTCGCTCATATTCTCGCAATCAGTTAGGTCAATAATTTTGTGTCGGGCAGAGTACCACAAACTCTCAATATTTTAAGTCAGCTTATGCCAATTAAGCCCACAATTACCACAAATTAACCCTAAATTTAACTCAAAAAAGGCGCCATATAGGCGCCTTTTTTCATAGCAATTGTTATTAATCTAATGCACTGTGGTACAAACTCAAATACTCATCCGCCGCTTTGTTCCAGCAAAAATCTTGTTGCATCGCGTACAACTGAACACGCTTGAGTTCGCCGGGCTGCTGAGCGTACAACAACAATGAGCGTTGCAGCGTTAAAAGCAGCTCTTTGGGCTCTGGCAGTTCAAACACAAAGCCAGTTGCTGTCTCTGGGTCAGCGTCGTAATCGTTAACACTGTCTTTTAACCCTCCAACACCCCGAACAATCGGCAATGTGCCATAAGCCATGCTGTAGATCTGATTTAAGCCACAAGGTTCAAACTCTGATGGCATTAGGAAGAAATCAGATCCAGCTTCCACCAGATGAGCTAATTCGTTGTCGTAGGCCTCTATGAACTTGAATTTATCACTGTGCAAAGCTTCGATATCTTTAAGCTTAGATGCCAGCACAGGGTCACCTGTACCGACAATGACCAGCTGAACCTCATAACGCAAAAACTGGTCGAGTATCGGCAGTAAGTAATGGACACCTTTCTGGTTCGTCAGGCGACATACCATGCCATACACTGCGCCGTCATTTTCCGCTAAGCCAACGCGCTCCTGAAGAGCCCGCTTACAGGCTTTTTTGCCGCGCACCATACTTTGACGATTCGCCTTGTAATTGGTTGGCAAGTAATGATCAGTCTCCGGATTCCAAGCAGAATAGTCACAGCCGTTCAATATACCAACTAAGTCGCCTTCTCGCTGTTTGAACTCAGCAGCCATACCATGGCTACCTAGTTCTGTTTTGAGCTCTTCTGCATAAGTTGGGCTGACTGCATTGATCTTGTCAGCATTCATCACACCCGCTTTTAACATGGTTACGTGTGTTGAGCTTACTGCCGCGTCCGGTGCGTAGCGAGTATGCATTTCAGGCAAAACCTGAAGCTCCTCGTAGCTGAATACACCTTTAAATACCGCATTGTGCACAGACAGAATACTTCTGGTTTGGGCAAAAAAGTCTGTGCGGCCATATCGGTGTTTGAGCAGATAAGGAACAAATCCCGTATGCCAGTCGTTAGCGTGAATAATATCCGGTTGGAAACCCAGCTTAGGCAACATATCCAGACAGGCAGCACTAAAGAAAGCGAAACGCTCACCATTGTCGCTGTATGCCTGATTGTTTTCGGCATACATCTCTGGGCGGTCAAAGTACTTAGGACAATCAATCGCGTAGACTTTTAAGCCTGCAACGTGCAGCTCCCGAACCAAATACTCAGTATGAGGCCAGTGCTCTAGTGTCGTCTTCAACACCACTGGAGCTGATGTGACTTGAGGTATTTTTTGATAAGCAGGTAATGTTACTCGTACATCTTGATTAAGTTTGAGGAGAGCCTCGGGTAGCGCCTTGGCCACGTCGGCCAAGCCACCACTCTTGATGAGTCCTTCAACTTCCGATGCTACAAACAGAATAGATAAATTCTTAGTAGCCAATTCGTGCTCCTTTAGGAATGACAACAATGCCATCGTCAGAGACGTGGAAGTGCTTTTTGTCTTCCATGAGGTTCACACCAATTTGCGTACCAGGTGCAATATCTGCGTCTTTGTCGATGATGACGCGACGTAGTACACAACCCTCGCCTACTTTCACGTCGCCCAAAAGGATACTTTCGCTAATATCACACGCAGATGCAATATTACTGCGGAAACCTAGTACAGATTTTTCGATTCGTGAGCCACGAACATAACTGCCGTTACATACTAGACTGTCAATGATCTGCACACGGCCATTATCCGAGTCAGTAAATGTTGCAGGCGGTAGTGCTGGGTAAAATGTGTGAAGAGGCCACTTTCGGTTATAGAGAGAGAATGGAGCGTCTTTCTCAAGCAAGTCCATGTGTGCTTGCCAGTAGGCGTCAATCGTACCGACATCACGCCAATAAACTTCTTCTTTCTCGCCAGTAATTCTGTTGGTACTGAAATCATAAACAAACACATCACCACGCGGGAACATTTTCGGAATGATGTCTTTGCCGAAATCGTGAGAAGAGTCTGGGTTATCCGCGTCTTCAATCAGTTCAGCAAACAGTGGTTGGGCTTCAAATACATAGTTACCCATTGAAACCAACGCATGTTGAGGATCACCAGGAATCGGCTTAGGCTGCGCAGGCTTCTCTTCAAAGCCGATCATTCGTCCATCTTCATCTACTTCAATAACACCGAACTGAGAAGCCTCAGACAGCGGCATACGCAATGCCGAAACCGTCAGTGATGCTTGTTTTTCTTTATGAAAATCGAGCATCTGTTTGATGTCCATTTTATAGATATGGTCAGAACCAAAGATGCACACTTGATCGGGCTCAGCCAACTCCATAAAACGTAAGTTCTGATAGATCGCATCCGCCGTGCCTTCATACCAGCGTTTACCAGTACGCATCTGCGCAGGGATTGGGTCGATGAATCGATCGGTGATGCCGCTGATATTCCAGCCTTTCTTAAGGTGATGGAACAGGGATTGGGATTTAAACTGAGTCAACACATAGATGCGCATCAAATCAGCATTAACGAAGTTGTTTAAAGCGAAATCAATAAGACGGTAACTACCGCCAAAAGGAACCGAGGGCTTGCTGCGAGACTCTGTCAACGGACGAAGGCGTGAACCTTCACCACCAGCAAGGATCATTCCTAAAACACCAGCCATTATTTATTCTCCATAATAATTTTTTAATTGCAGATAAGTTTCTATTTCGGGGGCTTATCTTTGTCTTCCTAGTTGCTAGTCTGATTTCACGCAGACATACGATATGGAATGCTTAGCCTGTTTTTCGAACATAAATCCATTTTATGTTTCGTCTAATAGTTATAATTCTTTGTGCACAGGGTTTACTATAAATTACCGTATTTCGTTAAATTTACAATTTAAAAGATGCTATACCTTGAACGTGACGAAGTTTACTTTGCGCTGCCCTGAAGCAGCTCACAGAATCACGGACTTTTAACACAAGTCGTTAACACGACACCTACAAAGTGGTGACTTTGGTCGCAGTTCGAAACTTATTGCCAAGATGATATGACGACCAGATGGCAGTTTCATGAATTGCTCAATCCCAATGCCAGCCCATTAAACTGAACATCGTCCTTCAATTGTCAACGGATAATAAAAAAGCAGCCTAAAATGGCTGCTTTTTTCAACGTGGAGCAATGGCTTTATTTCGCGGACTTCTTACGCTTATCGGTAATTTCCCACTTTCCATCAATGTACAGCGCCGTGTAGCCTGATGGCTTACCATCAACCTCTGAGCGAACATAGTTCTCTTTCGATTTACGGCTGAAACGCACTACCATAGGAAGACCGTCTGGATCTTTTTCAGGTGCCGTTGCCAGATAATGGAATTTCGGAGAAATACGATCTTTGAATCGAACCAACTCTTCCACTAGAGGAGCACGAGTTTCACGCGATTTAGGGAAAGTGCTTGCTGCCAAGAACAAACCAGAAGCACCATCACGCAATACAAAGTATGCATCTGAGTTTTCACACGGTAACTCAGGAAGATGAACTGGGTCTTCTTTAGGCGGTGCAACTTCACCGTTTTTAAGGATTTTGCGCGTGTTCTTACATGTCTCGCTAGTACAGTCCATGTATTTACCAAAGCGACCGTTCTTCAGAACCATGTCACTGCCGCACTTATCACACTCAACGACAGGGCCATCGTACCCTTTCACCTTGTATTCGCCATGCTCAACAATGTAGCCATCACAGTTAGGGTTGTTACCACACACGTGTAGCTTACGCTTATCGTCGATCAGGTAGGCGTCCATTGCAGTTTCACAAATCGGACAACGCTTCTTCGCACGAAGTGCTGCTGTTTCAACGTCTTCTTCTAAAACGTTAATGATGCCTTCTTCGTCACCCAAGTTGATAGTGGTCTTACAGCGCTCTTTTGGTGGCAGTGCGTAACCTGAACAGCCAAGGAATACACCTGTCGATGCCGTTCGGATACCCATTTCGCGAGAACAAGTTGGACACTCGATATCGGTGTAGACGATATGGTTTGGCTTCATGCCACCATGATCTTCGTCCTGCTCCGCTTTTTCCAGATCTCCGGTAAAGTCACCAAAGAAGTTATCCAGAACCTTCTTCCAGTTCGCTTCACCTTCAGCAATTTGGTCAAGCTTTTCTTCCATGCGAGACGTAAACTCATAGTTCATCAACTCATGGAAGCTATCGTCTAAGCGATCCGTTACGATTTCACCCATTTTTTCGGCGTAGAATCGACGTTGTTCAACTTTAACGTAACCACGATCCTGAATGGTCGAGATGATTGACGCATACGTTGACGGACGGCCAATGCCTCGCTTCTCAAGCTCTTTAACCAAAGCCGCTTCAGTGAAACGCGCAGGTGGTTTGGTAAAGTGCTGTTTAGGATCTAATTGAATCAAATCAACTTTGTCACCAACCTGAACGGCAGGCAGGATCTGGTCTTCATTCTTACCTAATGGACGCTGAACACGAGTCCAACCATCAAACTTAAGAATGCGACCTTTCGCTTTCAGCGTGTACTCAGCAGCTTTGACGCTCACTGTTGTAGAATCGTACTTCGCAGGTGTCATCTGACACGCGACAAACTGATTCCAGATCAGTGAATACAGTTTATGCGCATCCGCTTCCATGCCTTTCAGATCGTCAGCTTTAACCGCCACATCTGATGGTCGGATCGCTTCGTGCGCTTCCTGTGCACCTTCTTTGCTGCCATACACATTAGGTTTAGCCGGAAGGTAAGCATCACCGTACTCATCGCCAATGAATCCACGAACCGTTTCTACGGCTTCAGCACTCAAGTTCGTTGAGTCGGTACGCATATACGTGATGTAACCCGCTTCATACAGACGCTGAGCTAACATCATTGTTTTCTTAACTCCGTAACCTAAACGAGTACTGGCTGCCTGCTGAAGCGTTGATGTAATGAACGGAGCGGACGGTTTGCTCGACGTTGGGCGGTCTTCACGTTTGCACACTTCGTACGCAGCTTTTTCCAGTACAGCAATTGCTGACTGCGTCTCAGCTTCGTTGGATGGCTTAAATGCCACACCATCTTTCTGTGCAACCTGAAGACGAAAATCAGTTTTGTTGGCCGTTTTGGTATCCGCGTGAATATCCCAGAACTCCTCTGGAACAAACGCTTTGATTTCACGCTCGCGCTCAACCAATAGTTTTACCGCGACCGATTGTACACGGCCGGCAGACAGGCCACGCGCGACCTTTTTCCACAATAGTGGAGAGACCATAAAGCCCACAACACGGTCCATAAAACGGCGCGCCTGCTGGGCATTAACGCCATCCATACTGAGCTCACCCGGTTTCTGGAAAGCCTGTTGAATCGCGTTCTTAGTAATTTCGTTAAATACAACTCGTTTGTATCGCTCTTCATCGCCACCGATGATCTCACGAAGGTGCCAAGCGATAGCCTCTCCCTCGCGATCCAAATCGGTTGCGAGATAGACGCTATCTGCGTCTTTCGCGAGCTTCTGTAGCTCAGCAACCACTTTTTCTTTACCAGGCAAGACCTGATAATTCGCTTCCCAGCCGTTAAATGGGTCGATGCCCATTTTTTTGATCAGCGCTTTGCGGTCTTTTTCTTTCTTGATTCGAGCTTTCTCTTCAACACTCAAACCTTTCGTAGAGACAGCCGCTGCCTTCTGGCCGGTACTCTGACCTGCGGTAGGTAGATCGCGTACGTGACCCACACTGGACTTAACAATAAAGTCCTTACCTAAATACTTATTGATGGTTTTAGCCTTAGCCGGCGACTCCACAATAACGAGTGACTTACCCATATTGACTCAAGTGTCCTTAATATGATTCCGGCGATTTAACGCACGACATACTTAATATATTGCTTCTTTTTTTACTATTGAGCGAGAAACCAAGAAGATCAATATCTTTTTTTAAATTCAACATTGACTGGTCGACAATTCGACGAATGGTAATTGTCTCGATGCTTAGAAAGTGCCACATACTAAACGTGGCAAAGATGCTTCCGCTAGTACAACAAAAAAATTTTTGCCTTCGGTCACAAAACCCATCGCATTGCCCGTTTAACATTGGGACAAGCTAGATTGATCTGACGCAATTGCTTTCGTTATTAACCCTTCTACAATCCCCTCTATTATATAAACGCGTTGATAAGCGAGTGATAAATATGAGCGAGAAGAAAGTCATTTCCAAATTCGAATTGTTGCTGATAGCCAACCACATCATTCAGGAGCATGAAGACTATGTTGAAGGAATGCGAGCAAACAGCGTCGAAGAAAAAGATGAAGTTTTAGTATTCAAAGGAAATTACTTTTTGGATGATGCAGGTCTGCCAACAGCAAACACTACCGCTGTATTTAATATGTTCAAATACTTAGCGCATCAACTGTCGAAAGAATTTACCTTAGAAGATTAGACAGCAGAATAAAACCCTGATGACGAGCATCAGGGTTCATTATGTTAGCAGCTCAGTGAAGCCAGCTTGTCAAAGTAATCAGGGAAGGTCTTTGACGTACATTTCGGGTCATTGATCGTTACAGGTGTATCACTCAACGCAACCAGAGAAAAACACATCGCCATACGATGATCATCATAGGTATCAATAGCCGCATGAGTTAGCTGTTGAGGTGGTGTCACAACGATGTAATCTTCGCCTTCTTCCACTTCTGCGCCTACTTTGCGCAACTCTGTTGCCATCGCCGCTAAACGATCAGTTTCTTTCACTCGCCAGTTGTAGACATTACGGATCGCCGTTGTGCCTTTAGCGAACAGTGCGGTAGTAGCAATTGTCATTGCCGCATCAGGGATATGGTTGAAATCCATATCAACCGCATTCAGTTCGCCAACACGAGAGATAACGTAGTCGTCACCCCATTCGATTTCAGCACCCATCTTTTCTAGCGCATCAGCAAATTGGATATCACCCTGGATGCTCTTCTTACCAATCCCTGTTACTTTAATTTCGCCACCCTTAATAGCAGCAGCAGCCAGGAAATAAGAAGCAGAAGAGGCGTCGCCTTCGACAAGAAAATCACCCGGAGCAACGTAAGGCTGACCTTTACGGATGACAAATTCCTGGTAGTCATTGTTCTCTACTTCAACACCGAACTGCGACATGATGTGCAGAGTAATATCGATGTATGGCTTCGACACCAACTCACCAACGATTCTAATGATTACATCGTCTTGTGCCAGCGGCGCAGACATCAAGAATGCCGTCAGGAATTGACTTGAGATCGAACCGTCAATTTCAACCGTACCGCCCTTTAGGCCCGTTCCTTTAATTTTCAGTGGAGGAAAGTCTTCATTTTCTAGGTATTCAACGTCAGCACCAGCCTGACGAAGGGCTTCAACTAGGTGGCCTATCGGGCGCTCTTTCATACGAGGCTCGCCCGTCAGAACATACTCTCCGCTACCCAGACATAAAGCAGCAGCGAGAGGTCGCATTGCCGTACCCGCATTACCTAAGAA
Source organism: Vibrio sp. B183 (assembly GCF_000740665.1). NCBI lineage: Bacteria > Pseudomonadati > Pseudomonadota > Gammaproteobacteria > Vibrionales > Vibrionaceae > Vibrio > Vibrio sp. B183. The sequence continues at coordinate 170,701 of NZ_JPQB01000002.1, forward strand.
GAGCTCTAATGCTTCCGGAGCATCAAAGGCTTTACCTAGCCCTTCCACTTCGCAAACCGTTTTGTCTTGCGACAACGTATAATTCACACCAAGTTGAGTCAGTGCATTCAGCATATGGCGAATGTCGTCACTGTCTAGAAGGTTAGTTAGACGAGTCGTCCCTTTAGCGAGTGCTGCTAGCAATAACGCACGGTTAGAAACGCTCTTAGAACCGGGTAAGTTGACCTCACCATTGACTTTGTTGATAGGTTGTAACGTAAGGCTTTCCATTAAATTCAGTTATTCCTTGATCGCTTTGCCTTCCTAAGCAAGCGATGAAAAATTCTTCGTAGTTGCAGCCTATCTAAAATCGACATCTAAAACTAGACCAAAATCACAATTAGTCGTGATCTTTTATTTGGCTTATGCAATAGCAATACACAGGGCGAATCAATACTCTTTATCAACTCTAACACCGTTATCGAAATACAGGATTCGTATCTTGTCGCCCCGCTCAAACAACATAGTGTTGTCGACATCCTGAATGACATCGATCAGCTTATCGTCGTCCGTTTTTATCAACAATTCGACCAGCTTGTACTCCACTTTATATTCTTGATTAGCGCGATTGTGTGCAATGCCTGCTCCTGCCACAGCGCCAACGCCAGTGGCGACTTGTTTACCGGTCCCACCACCAAATTGATTGCCGATAACGCCGCCCACGACAGCACCAAGCAGCGTTTCCCAGCCAGAAGATTCAGCTTTAACAATATCTTGTTGAGTGAGATAGCGAACGGAATCAACTTCACCAAACACGACTTGATTCACAGGTCTGGCTTGATTTCTCTCATATGCTGCATTGGCAACGAGCGGAAAAATGAATAAGATCCAAAGCCATTTTTTCATCATAGTTCTCCTGCGTCATGGCGATTTATTTAACTGAACTCGACGAAGACAAACTTTGGTTTCCATCTCCATACGAAGCCCTAAATGATCCAAATGGGTTGCTTGCATTCGGTGGCGACCTGTCTCCTGACCGTCTATTGCTCGCTTACCAGAATGGGATTTTCCCTTGGTATGGGCCAGGTGAGCCTCTTCTTTGGTGGAGTCCATCACCGAGAGCAGTGTTTGATCCTAAGACATTCAAACCCGCTAAAAGTCTTAAAAAGTTTCAGAAAAAGCATCAATATCAGATCAGCATCAACCTTGCGACCGAGGCTGTTATCGATAATTGCGCATCAATGCGGCCAGAACACGAAACCTGGCTCAATGAAGAAATGCGCGCATCATACAAGAAACTGGCAACGCTAGGGCACTGCCATTCAGTGGAAGTGTGGAAAGATGAAGCGCTTATTGGAGGCTTGTATGGCCTATCTATAGGACAAGTTTTTTGCGGCGAGTCGATGTTCAGCCGAGAAACCAACGCTTCCAAGATCGCGTTGTGGTATTTCTGCGAACATTTCAAGTCGATGAAAGGACAATTAATCGATTGTCAGGTGATGAATCCACATTTGAAATCCCTTGGTGCTCAGGAACTCGATAGAGATGACTTCATGCAAAGCCTGCTATCCTTAAGACAGGAAAAGGTTGTTGAAAACAGCTTTAAAGCTCAGTGGCTTGAGCTGTCTTCAGAGGAGAATCAATGAGTTCTGATCTGCAACAAATCCGTATCGGGTTAACAGATAGTCACCCTTGTAGTTATCTTCAAGACAAGCAAGAACGTGTTGCTGTGGCTCTCGATCCAACCATGCACACAGCATCAAGCTATGAAGTTCTGCTGGCGAATGGATTTCGTCGTAGCGGTGATACGATATATAAACCCCATTGCGATCAGTGCCAATCTTGCCAAGCTCTCAGAGTCTCTGTACCTGACATCCAGCTTTCAAAAAGTCAAAAACGCTTAAGAAATAAGGCCAAACACCTAAAATGGGAATTACGCGATGAAATGATTCCAGGTTGGTTTGAGCTCTATTCAAAGTATATTGAGGCTCGCCATAGCAATGGCACCATGTACCCACCTAAACAAAATGAGTTTGCCCAGTTTTCACAATGCCACTGGCTCAATACTCAATATCTGCATGTTTATGACCAAGATCGACTCATTGCGATAGCGGTAACCGATATTTTGTCCAACTCTGCCAGCGCGTTTTACACCTTTTTTGACCCGGATTACGAATTATCTTTAGGGACACTCGGCGTGCTATTTCAGCTTGAATACTGCCAGCAGCAAGGAAAACAGTGGCTCTATTTGGGTTATCAGATTGACGAATGCCCTGCAATGAATTACAAAGTCCGCTTTCAGCGCCATCAAAGGCTAGTAAATCAGCGTTGGCAAGGGTAGAATACGCCCCAACTTTACTTATTTCATTTTTATCGGCGAAATTGGCCGGTTGAAATTATCCATTTTTAAAAGAGGATTAAATGGCTAAAGAAGACGTAATTGAGATGCAAGGCACTGTCCTTGATACTCTTCCAAACACAATGTTCCGTGTTGAGCTAGAAAACGGTCACGTAGTTACTGCTCACATCTCTGGTAAAATGCGTAAGAACTACATCCGTATTCTTACTGGTGACAAAGTAACTGTAGAGATGACTCCATACGATCTATCTAAAGGTCGCATCGTCTTCCGTGCTCGTTAATCTCTGATTGCTTTGCGCAATCCGAATTAGTCGAATACAACAAAAAACGGAGCTTGAAGCTCCGTTTTTTGTTGTCTAGCATTTACGCTCCTACTTGCCAAGCGCTTCTTTGTAATGCTGGCGACACACTGACACATAGCGGTCATTACCACCAATCGCAACCTGATCGCCTTCAGCAATGGCATTACCGTGCTCATCCGTACGGATAACCATGTTCGCCTTGCGTCCGCAGTGACAGATTGTTTTTAGTTCAATCAACTTATCTGCCCAAGACAACAAGTATTTACTGCCTTCAAATAGCTCGCCCAGAAAATCCGTTCTCAGGCCATAACACAGCACCGGGATATTCAGCTTATCCACTACTTCTGTCAGCTGGTAAACTTGCTCTTTAGTCAAAAACTGGCACTCATCAACTAGAATACAGTGGCGCTTTTCCACCTCGTTTAAGGCGGCAATATCCTGATAGAGATCAGAGTCATGACGAAACAATTGAGCATCCGACTGTAAACCGATACGAGAGCTCACTTTACCGACGCCGTATCTGTCATCCAATGCAGCGGTAAAAATCACAGGCGTCATGCCTCGTTCTTGGTAGTTAAATGAGGATTGAAGAAGAGTGGTGGATTTACCCGCGTTCATCGCAGAGTAATAGAAGTACATCTGAGCCACTGATTGCTACCCGTATAAAAATATAAATAAAAAAGAAAAAGGGCTGAATCAACAGCCCTCAATAAAATTCAGTTACTTACGGCGCCAAGTCGTCCCTTCTGGGCCATCTTCAAGCACGATTCCCATCTCAGTTAACTTGTCGCGCGCCATATCGGCATTTGCCCAGTCTTTAGACGCACGCGAGTCGTTACGCAGTTTGATAAGCGCTTCAATCTCAGCCACTTCATCATCATTACCTGCATCACCTTTTAAGAACGCTTCTGGTTCTTGATGAAGAATACCTATCACATCCGCCAATTCACGCATTAGTGAACCCATCGCACTCGCCTGCTCTAAGTTATCATTCTTAATACGGTTGATCTCGCGAGCCATGTCAAACAACACAGAATATGCTTCTGGCGTATTGAAGTCATCGTTCATGGCTTCGGTAAAGCGCTTAACGTACTCTTCACCACCAGCTGCTGGGACTGTTAGGTCCAAACCACGCAGCGAGGTGTATAGACGCTCAAGAGATGCACGAGCCTGATTCAGGTTTTCTTCACTGTAGTTCAACTGGCTACGGTAATGCCCTGACATTAGGAAATAGCGAACCGTTTCTGCGTCATAATGACCAAGCACGTCACGAATGGTAAAGAAGTTACCCAGTGACTTCGACATCTTCTCTTTGTCGACCATCACCATGCCACTGTGCATCCAAGTATTCACGTATTGAGTGTCGTGAGCACAGCATGACTGAGCAATTTCATTTTCGTGATGCGGGAATTGAAGATCCGAGCCACCACCGTGAATATCGAAATGATTACCTAGGATTGATGAGTTCATTGCTGAACACTCAATATGCCAACCTGGACGACCCGCGCCCCATGGCGATTCCCATGTTGGCTCGCCTGGCTTTGACATTTTCCACAGCACAAAGTCTAGCGGACTGCGCTTTGCGCTTTCTACATCGACACGAGCGCCAGCCTGAAGCTGATCTAAATCTTGTTTAGATAACTTACCGTATTCGTCGAACTGGCCAACTTCAAACATGACGTCACCGTTGTCAGCAACGTATGCAAAACCGCGCTCGATCAGTTTTTCAACCAGCTCGATAATTTCAGCAATAAATTCTGTCGCACGTGGCTCAACATCTGGGCGCTTCATATTCAGAGCGTCAAAGTCAGCGTGCATTTCACCAATAAGGCGCTCTGTTAAAGAGTCACAGCTCTCGCCGTTTTCATTGGCGCGCTTGATGATCTTATCGTCGATATCGGTGATGTTACGAACAAAGGTCAGATCATAGCCGAGGTAACGCAGGTAGCGAGACACTACGTCGAAAGAAACGAATGTACGACCATGACCGATGTGACAGAGATCGTAGATGGTTACTCCACAGACATACATGCCAACTTTGCCAGCATTGATTGGTTTGAATTCCTCTTTCTGTCTTGTGAGTGTGTTATATATCTTTAACATGATCTCTATCTAATTATTTAGGTGAAAAAAAATAGTGGCTCAGTATACCAATATGCTTACCTTCAGGTCATCCCTGAAATGTGCAAAAAGCCACCACCAAACTCATTATTCACCTCTAGAGAGCCACTTTTCACGTATAAAAGTGGCAAAAGTTAATATAGAATTCAGTTTTTAAGTCAAAGTCATAAATAAAGGACATCATCATGATCACCCTTCACACTAATTTTGGTGACATCAAAGTTGAGCTAAACGAAGAGAAAGCACCAGAAACATGCGCGAATTTCCTGCAGTACTGCCGTGATGGTTTCTACGACAACACGCTATTCCACCGTGTTATCGACGGTTTCATGATCCAAGGTGGCGGCATGGAATCTGGTCTGCGTGAAAAAGCAACTCGCGCACCAATCAAAAACGAAGCAAACAATGGCCTGAGCAACAAAGTTGGCACGCTAGCAATGGCACGTACCATGGAACCGCATTCAGCAAGTTCACAGTTTTTCATCAACGTGAACAACAACACTTTCCTTGATTTCCGCAGCGAGAGCCTAGACGGTTGGGGTTACTGTGTATTCGCTGAAGTGGTTGAAGGCATGGATATCGTTAACCAAATTAAAGGTGTAAGCACAGGTTCTCAAGGCATGCACCAAGACGTACCTCTTGAAGACGTTGTCATCACAGGTACCACAATCGAAGAATAATGATTGTCAGGGGGAGCACTACGCTCTCCCTCGTTGTTTCTTCAGGTTAATAAAATATGACCACATTATTTATTTCAGACCTCCATCTCTCTTCTACCACACCAGACATCACTGATTGCTTTATTCGCTTTATGCGTGAAGAAGCCGTTCATGCTGACGCCTTATACGTTCTCGGCGACCTGTTCGAGTTTTGGATTGGCGATGATGACCGCTCAGATTTTGCCAAGCAAATTCGTCGCGAATTCAAGCAACTGACCTCTCTTGGGGTACCTTGCTACTTCACACAAGGTAATCGCGACTTCCTCGTCGGTAAGCGCTTTGCCAAGCAAACTGGTGTCACCTTGCTGGGTGATGAGACAGTGATTGACCTATACGGCAAAAAAGCCGTGGTTTTGCACGGCGACACACTGTGTACTGAAGATGTAAAGTACCTCCAGTATCGAGAGAAAGTGCATCAACCTTGGCTACAATGGTTGTTCAATCGCATCCCAATGTTTATTAAAAAGAAGATTGTATCGAAAGTTCAATCTGATATTCGCACCGACAAACAAACCAAATCACTCGACATCATGGACGTGACACAAACTGAAGTGGAAGCGGTCATGGCATACCACAACGTCGATTTGATGATTCACGGACATACTCACCGCCCTAATGTACACGTATTCTCCGCGAACAATACTAAAAAAACCCGTATTGTTTTAGGGGATTGGTACACTCAAGGCTCAGTTCTGGTCTATGCTAAAAATAGCTTCGAGTTGGAAGCTAGGCCATTTCAGACTTCAGTGGAAGAAGCTGACTAAACTCTTAATTATTCATTGGAATTTGGCCAATTCCATTACTAATAATGAGACGCTGGAACTAGGTTTTGAAAAACTCATACATAGCCAGACAACCGATTTTAAACCGAGATAAACAAACTGTAGGGTACGAACTCTTGTTCAGGGATGGTCCTAAAAATACCTTCCCTGAAATAGACCCTGAACATGCCACCAGTCGTTTATTGTCTGATCACTTTCTAAATACACATTATGAGACTCTTGGGGATAAACTTGGGTTTGTTAACTTCCCGTACCAAAGTCTGATAAATCGAGTGCCGACTTTGTTTCCATCAGAGAACTTTGTCATCGAAATTTTAGAAGACTGCCCACCAACTGAAGAACTGCTTGATGCAATAAAAGATATGGCAGCCAAAGGCTATACCATTGCACTAGATGATTTTATCCCTAATAAGGAATGGCGCCCTTTTCTTCCTTATGTTTCATTGATTAAGTTTGATATTCGGTTAGTGCCCATTGAAAAAGCCCATGCTTTTATGAAAAGGCTCGAGGGCAGTAACATTCGCTTTCTGGCGGAAAAAGTAGAAACCTATGAAGAGTTTGAGCAAGCAAAAAAAGCAGGATTTGAATATTTCCAAGGCTATTTTTTCAGCAAGCCTGAAATGATCAGTAAAAAAGCGTTAGAACCCTCTTTCATGACAGTTATTCAACTGTTGACCGAGATTTCGAAAGATGAGATTGACTACAAAGCCATCGAATCACTAATCAGTAAAGACTTATCCTTATCCTACAAGCTACTGACTTTTGTCAATTCGTCAGCCATCGTTCAGACACAGATTCAGTCTTTCCATCAGGCTTTGGTTTATCTTGGCGAGGATAAGTTACGCAAATTCATTTCTTTGGTATCGCTGGCATCCACTCAAGATAGTAAACCCGATTACTTATATGGGCTATCTATACAGCGTGCGCGGTTTTGCGAGCTGATCGGAGAGAAGCTTCAAGTAGAACTTGAGTCCGGGCAAGCTTTTCTTACCGGTATGTTCTCACTACTAGACAGCCTGTTAGACAAACCATTGGATGTAATAGTGACTGAGATTCCTATTGAAGAAACCGTAAAGCTGGCATTGACGCAGAATGAAGGCATACTAGGCAGCATTCTCATGTTAACCGAAGCGTATGAGTTAGCTGATTGGGAAGAGGTATCCGACCTTAGCGAGTCTTTAGGCTTGAATCCACAAGATTTAAGTAAAAGCTATGACGCATCGGTTAAATGGACTGCAGATCTTCTCTCAGTGTCAACAAAATAGCGCTTCATTGGAGCCATCATGCAACACTGCCCTTGTGGTACAGAAAAAAGCTACAGCGAATGCTGCGAGCCAATTCACCTCGATCATTCTAAAGCCAAAACTCCTGAAAAATTAATGCGCTCCCGCTATAGCGCACACGTTAAGCATCTGGTCGATTACGTCATAGACACTTATCATCCAAGTTGCAATGCCATTGAACAACGTGAAGGAATTCAGCAATCGGTAGAAAGCGATTGGTGCAAACTTGAAGTCATCAATACAGAAGCAGGCAGCGATAAAGACGAAGGCTTCGTTACCTTCAAGGCTTATTTCAAAGAAGATAACGTGCAACACTGTCTCGAAGAGCGCTCACGTTTTGTGCGAGAAAATGGGCTATGGTATTACATCGACGGTACGTTTCCAGAGCCAGACGTTGATCCACGGCTCAATCAAACTATAAAGAGTTTCAAAGTCGGCCGAAACGATCCTTGTATTTGTGGTAGCGGTAAAAAGTTTAAGAGATGTTGCGGCTAACTACAGGCTAGATAGTAAAAAAGCAGGATGATTATCCTGCTTTTAGTTTCTGAGCTTAGTAAAGTACTAAGCGTCTTTGTTTGGGTTAACTCTCACAATATCTTGTTGATCTTGCTTGAATTGCTTTTTCAGTTCCGCTTTTGACTTAAAACTGATCTCGCCCCCCTGGGCCACTGTCATATGTTGCGCTTCTGCATTGTGCTTAGATTGATACAACATCACAGCTTGCATACACGAATCTCGCTGCTCTTGAGAAAGTGGTGTACCCTCAGGCCACTTCCCCGTTTCTACAGCATAGAGTAGACGCTCGTATGCCTCTGGTGTAATGGCATTAATTAACTGCTCTGCGTCCATGGTCTATCCTTAAGTTGTAACTGAGATGGAAAGAACATAACTGGCTGGCATTCTGAGTCAAGATTGCACCCAAGAATAAGTGTAACGGATCACAAGCAAATCAAAATATGAATCATATAAAAGCACTACTAATCTTCAGTCTGGCTATTGCGCTATCAGGGTGTTTCGAAAACCGTCAGAACACCGACAAACTGTGCGCAGACAACCCTAGCTTACAATGTGAACGGCTTAATATGAACGATGGTCAATGCCGTGTTCCTAGAACCGATTTGATTTGGCATCGTAATGAAGTACGTAAACAACCGACCGACAGCAATATTATTGATGAATACCATTTTCTGGCCGCGTATAAGAAGTGTCTTGAGTTGGCATCGCAAATCCAACCGATTGAGCAAGCCGGACTCAAAGAGCGCCGATTTAACGCGCTGATCAACTCCGGCGAAGACCTGGAAAAATTAGTCGAACGAATTCGCAAGTCTTCTTCACCAGAATCACTCTATTTTCTATGGAGCCAAACTGGCGATGATGAAGCGCAAAGAAGCTTCCTCCAACTCGAAGGTACACCCGCTTTAGACACGCCAGAAATGCAGTATGCACTGGCGACTTTCTATACCAGCCGCGATCTGGAGAAAACCATAAACTTGCTCAACAAGTCACTTGAGCTGAGTAAAGGCAAGAACCTCAACACGGATATCTTCAAAACACTCGCCAGCATTACCTATCAATTGAATCGCAAAGAACAAGCTTACATCTGGGCAATGGTCGCAAATCGCTTTGAAGTACCCATTATTGGCTCAGAGCAAGAAATGCAGATTCTTTACGGCTTCAGTAAAGACAAGTACAAACAGCTTGACGGTATTGCCGATAATATAGAAAGCGCACTAGATAGCGGCACTTATCAAAGAAACATGGTTCCTAGCTTCAATTAGTGTCGGCAAGTTGAAAGGATTAAACAATGAGCGGTGATTTAATCACCGCTTTTTACTGAATTGTTGAAAATTAACGACACAGAATTTACACAGAATCTTTCGCCTGTTGTCTTTGGCCCATCAGGAAAAACGTGACCTAAGTGGCTATCACAAGCTGCACACCTAATCTCTGTTCTCACCATTCCGTGACTTAGATCTTCCAAATAACGAATAGCCTGATCATTAATAGGGGCATCAAAACTTGGCCAACCACAACCAGAATCATACTTGTTATCTGATTGAAATAGAGGAGCCTGACAGCAAGTACAAGAATATACCCCAGTTTCCTTGTTGTGCAGTAACTTACCTGTGAACGGTGCTTCTGTTCCCTGCTCTCGACATACTCGATATTCTTCTTCAGAAAGCTTTTCACGCCAGTATTCATTTGGTTTGATGACTTTTTTATTATCCTGTTCCACTTTGTATTTTTCTCCGAATTAATCACTATTACTGTGACTTTTTTTCTCAAAAACTTGCGCAATTTATTGTTTGTAGCACATACTTTGAATCCATAAAAGGACGCTTAAACTTTGATCAAAAGTGAAAGCGTTTGATCTATTTTACGTCAACTGGTTAGACAAAAAACCTATAATCCGTTCAAAAGATAGTCAATTACGACTGATTGTGAAAAAAAGCGACGCTTTTTTTTGACTTTAAACAAGTTAAGTCCGATTATCTGTTGCAGATTTTGACTGGATTCTGTAATTTTACTACCAGTTATCTTTAATCAGAAATTAAGTTGTGGAGCAACTATAATGACTATCAAAGTAGGTATTAACGGTTTTGGCCGTATCGGTCGTTTCGTATTCCGTGCAGCACAAGAGCGTAGCGACATCGAAGTTGTAGGTATCAACGACCTGATCGATGTAGAGTACATGGCATACATGCTTAAGTACGATTCAACTCACGGCCGTTTCAACGGTACTGTTGAAGTTGAAGGTGGTAACCTAATCGTTAACGGTAAGACTGTACGTGTTACTGCTGAGCGTAACCCAACTGACCTTAAGTGGGACGAAATCGGTGTTGACGTTGTAGCTGAAGCAACTGGTATCTTCCTAACTGACGAAACTGCACGTCAGCACATCACTGCTGGTGCTAAGAAAGTTGTTCTAACTGGTCCTTCAAAAGACGCAACTCCAATGTTCGTAATGGGTGTTAACGACAGCACTTACGCTGGTCAAGACATCGTTTCTAACGCATCTTGTACAACTAACTGTCTAGCGCCTATCGCTAAAGTTCTTAACGACAAGTTCGGTATCGAATCTGGTCTTATGACTACAGTTCACGCTACTACAGCAACTCAAAAAACTGTAGATGGTCCTTCTGCTAAAGACTGGCGCGGTGGTCGTGGTGCTTCTCAGAACATCATCCCATCTTCAACTGGTGCTGCTAAAGCTGTAGGCGTTGTTCTTCCAGAACTAAACGGCAAACTAACTGGTATGGCTTTCCGTGTACCAACTGCTAACGTTTCTGTAGTTGACCTAACTGTTAACCTAAAAGAAGGCGCATCTTACGAAGCTATCTGTGCAGCAATGAAAGAAGCTTCTGAAGGCGAGCTTAAAGGTGTTCTAGGTTACACTGAAGACCAAGTTGTTTCTCAAGACTTCATCGGCGAAGTTCAAACTTCAGTATTCGATGCTAAAGCTGGTATCGCTCTAACTGATAACTTCGTTAAAGTTGTATCTTGGTACGACAACGAAATCGGTTACTCAAACAAAGTTCTAGACCTAATCGCTCACATCTCTAAGTAATTAGATAGTTAGCAATTAGCGAATAACTTCGTTAAAGAAAAGGCGGCTCTAGAGTCGCCTTTTTTGTATCTGGACTTTGAGGTAATACAAACTCGACATTGCATATAATGTGCGAAGTATGTCGAAAAGCTCTCCCCAGCGATAGGAAACTACACATGGATTTAAAAACTCTCCCAGCCCTGACCGTGTTATCTGACAACGTCACTATCGTTGAAGTTGATCAGGTTAAAGTCGTCCGCGTGATTCATGAAAAAGCAACAGCAGGCATCGCGCTGCACGGTGGACATGTCGTATCGTTCACACCAGTAGGCCAAGAAGATCTGATTTGGATGAGCAACAGCGCCATTTTTGATGGTAAGGCAGCGCTTCGTGGTGGCATTCCAATTTGCTGGCCTTGGTTTGGCCGCATTGCTGCGCCTGCACATGGCTTTGCTCGTACCAGTGAGTGGTCACTGCTACAACATCGTGAAAATGAACAAGGAGTTGTGATTGAGCTCGGACTGAAACCTTCAGAGCAAACGCTATCAATCTGGCCACATAAATTTGATACGCGTTTAATAATAGAAGTCAGCAACGAGCTTAAAGTGACGCTCGACGTCACCAATACTGATACGACACCTTGGGCATTTTCAGGGGCATTGCACACGTATCTTAACGTAGGCAACATCAAACAAGCACAAACTACTGGGATGGGCCCTGAGTACATCGATAGCCTAAAAGCAGGTGAAATCTGCCAAGGTGACAAGGTTCTTCAACTTACTGATACTATCGACCGTGTTTACACTCAGCCAGAAGCGCAAATTTTAGTGAAAGATCCAGTGTTGGATCGCACACTAAGCGTGGAGAACCAAGGCCACAACTCGGCTGTATTATGGAACCCATGGGCACAAGGTGCTGAATCTATGTCAGATATGACGAATGACGGGTATTTAACAATGATGTGTGTCGAATCTACTCTTCACGCACCAAGCATTGAACTAGGAAAAACACTTCAACCTGGTGAGACACATCAACTTATCACCTCTATTTCCGCTCAATAACTCTTTTTCTGCAGGCTATTATGCCTGCAGTACCTCCCTCCCGAAAATTATTCTATGCCCGCTCAGGTCTTTTACTCTACACCCGCTGTACAAACGCATTTTTTGACTTGCTTATTGTTTGAATAATTAATAGGAATCAATTTTAACAAATGGATAAGTAGTTATTATTATTCTTAATTTACAATAAGAGCTCTATTTTTCAGCGATAAGACACGTCTCCAAAGACAGGATAATTAAAAAATGTTCGAGAAATTCAAAAACCAAAGTGTTGGCTTTCAACTAAAGTTGGTAATACTGCTTTGCTTGTTGGTCTCTTTTGTAGGGACCGCTACCCTCGTTTACCGTAATGCCTCCAAAGTGCTCCTTGATACCACACTGAAAGGCCACCAATCAGAGGTCGAAGCAATGGCAATGACCATTGCTGGCCAATTTAACGCTTACCTTCATACCGCAAAAGTTTTGGAATCCACCTTTAGAAACGGTTATCTGGCAGGCGTCTATGTTGAAGACTACACCGTCGACTTCAATGGTAAACAGGTTCTAAATGTCACTCAGTATGGTGAGAGCCTGATCAATGATGAGAAACTGGTTGATAGCTTTACCCGTGATACAGGAGCAGTAGCCACACTATTTGCTCCGTTAGATGGTGACTTTATTCGAGTGTCAACCTCACTCAAAAACCCATCAGGTAATCGCGTGGTTGGTACAACATTAGGCAAAAACCATCCGGGTTATAACAAGCTAATGAGCGGCCAACCTTACTACGCTCAAGTTAAGCTTTTTGGCGAAAACTATATTACCTATTACGCCCCCCTCAAAGACTATCAGGGCAAGGTGACCGGCGTGACCTTTATTGGCTTACCAGTCGAACAAGCGACTCAAGATCTGTTTGAATCATTACGTTCAATAAAGTGGGGCGATACAGGATATAGCATTGTAGTAGATAACCGAGAGGGCAATTTGGGTCGCTACCTATTGCACCCAATTCATGATGAAAACGCTCCACCCATCATCGATGTCGCCGACTACAATGGCAATAAACCTTTCCATCAGATTTTCGAACAGAAAAGTGGCCTGATCCGCTACCCATACGAATATCAGGGCACAGTTGGAGAGAAATACCTAGTTTACACAGAAGTACCTGGTTGGAACTGGAAGCTGCTTGGTGGGACGTTCATCAAAGAAGTCACTAAAGGCAGTGACACCTTGCTCAAGCTGATCATTACGATTGCTACGGTAGTAGCGATTGCCACCTTCATCATTCTGACCATATTCCTTAACCGCAACCTCAAACCACTGACGGTACTGAATGGATATATGTCTCGCCTAGCAAAAGGTGAAGTAAGCTTAGATATCCCAGCAACAGGCAAAGCATCTAAGAATGAAATCATTAACCTGAATAACGGCGTCGCCAATATGGCAGGGCAATTGAACTCCTTGGTCAGCGAGATCCGCTCTACAAGTGACTCGGTTCAGGACGCGTCGCGTAGTGTATCTCAGGATGCCAATCAGAATCTCAGCCAGTCAGACCTACAGCAGCAACAGGTTGAGCAAGTCGCAACCGCTATTGAAGAAATGGCCTCTTCAGCACAATCGGTTGCCGAGCAAGTAGAAGCGATTGCTGAAAACGTCCGCCTCACCAATGAAGACAGCCAATCGGGGCTGGAAAAAGTCGAAGGGGTTTGTATCGATGTCGCGCAGCTCAACGATCAGCTGGATAATTCCGCGCAGGCAATTGAGCAGGTCAACAGAGACAGTGAAGCTATCCAGACTGTCACTAAGATGATTGATGAAATCGCCGAGCAAACCAACCTGCTCGCTCTGAATGCGGCGATTGAAGCAGCACGTGCAGGAGAGCAAGGCCGTGGCTTTGCTGTTGTAGCTGATGAAGTCCGTACGTTAGCACATCGCACACAAACCTCGGTTCAGGATGTAGTATCGATTATCGAGAAGCTGAAAACCTCTACAGGCAACGCCGTGAATCTGATGACTCAGAGCCAAAGTAATGCCAATCAAGTGTTAGATAAAGCCCAAGAAGCAGGTTCAGCCTTGGAGGCCATCGCGTCACAAGTGCAGTCCATTGCCACTCAGGCTGACACCATAGCCGCTACTTCTGAAGAGCAGGCGAATGTATCGCAGGAGATTGCTTCTAATGCCAATTCAATCAGTGAATTGAACCGAGAAAGCCGCGCAACCAGCGCTAAGACCACTCAAAGTGCTGAAGAGCTACAAACTCAAGCCGGTTCGTTGAAACAACAAGTCGACTTCTTCCACTAATACGAAAAAACGGGCAGGACTTTTTCTGCCCTTTTTTACCTCTATGCCGCCCTTCCCATGCTAGTCTGAAAACACGGTTCCTGTTAGAATTCGCGCTCATTTTGTCATCCTGAGATCGTTATGTCTTATACCTGCCCTTTATGTCATCAAAGCCTGTCACTCACTGAGCGCACCTATCGCTGTGAGAACAACCATGCTTTTGACTTAGCCAAAGAAGGCTACGTCAACTTGATGCCAGTTCAGCATAAGCGTTCTAAAGATCCGGGTGATAACAAAGAGATGATGCAGGCCCGTCGTCGCTTTTTAGAGAAAGACTACTATCGCCCGATGAAAGAGAAAGTGGCTGAGATCTGTGCTAAATACCTTGAAAGCACTCAGCACCAGTTACTTGATATTGGCTGTGGTGAGGGTTACTACACCACAGAAGTCGCGACCCAGCTTTCAACACAACACGCAAAAGCGGTGACTTATGGTCTCGATATATCTAAAGTGGCTATTCGCTATGCGTCTAAACGTTATACCAACTGTTCATTTAGCGTAGCGTCGAGTACTCGCCTGCCTTTTTCAGACAACAGCCTTGACGCCGTGCTACGTATCTATGCACCTTGTAAAGCAGAAGAGTTAGCACGAGTCGTGAATGACAATGGTGTCGTCATCACAGTCACGCCTGCGGGTCGTCACCTCTACCAACTTCGAGAACGTATCTATCAGGATGTCAGATTGCATAGCGAAGAAGCGGAAATCATTGATGGATTTAGTCTTGAAGAAACACTCAAACTCACTTACACCATGCCATTGCAAGGTGGCGATGCACATGATTTGCTCCAAATGACACCTTTTGCATGGAAAGCTAGTGAAGAGCTGCGCGATCGTCTGAAATCAGCTAAGTTATTTGAATGCGAGGCAGACTTTATGATTCGTATCTATCGCAAACAGCCAGATTAACTTACTAGATAATAATTCTCATTTAGATTGAGTTATCTTCCTGCCTCCATTAGTATGCTCGCATCATATTTTGGAGGCATTTCATGCGTAAGCTTCTCACTATATCTTTGGCTTGTCTGACTTTGTCAGCTTGTTCCACTGCTCCTCATCAAGAAATAACCAGTTTCTACGACTATCAACTCTTCACCCCACACGCTACAACCGTTTCCCTAACCAGTCTTCCCGAAGACATTCAAAAAGCTGACATTATTTTGGTGGGTGAATGGCATACCCATTCCGGAGTTCATCGCTTTCAAACCGACTTAGTCAAAGCGCTTATTTCACAAGGCCATAATGTGGCTGTCTCTATGGAGCAATTCTCACGTGACAGCCAAGGTATCGTCAATCAGTACCTATCTGGTGAAATTGGGGAGCAAACGCTGATTAAAAACGCCAGCGCTTGGCCAAACTATGAAAGTGACTATCGCGCGCTAGTTGAACTGGCAAAAGCCAATCAGCTCGATGTTATCGCGGCGAATGCGCCGAAACCCATCGTTCGCTGCATTGGGCGGCAAGGGGTTGGTTACCTCGATAAACTTCCCCCTGAGCAACGCGCGAATGTGGCCGAGAAAGTGAATGTCACATCGAGCCCATACAAAGATAAATTCATGACTTCGATGCACCATGGCAAACCTGAACAGACAGAAAAACAGTTTGCCGCTCAGGTGACTTGGGATGAAACCATGGCAGAAAGTATGACTCGCTATCTGGAGCAGAACCCTTCCAAACAAATAATCCATATTGCTGGCAAATTTCACATTGAAAACGGGCTAGGAACTAAAGCGTCGATTCTATCTAGGAATCCAGATTTACGTGTTGTTGTGATTACTCCGACAGGCGAAGTAGTCTCTGACAGACTAGACTATCAGCTAGAGGTACTCGCTCCTCCAGTGCGATATGTGCAAATGGAGAATCGAATGAAGGCTTACCACAGCCTAACGAAAAGAAACGAGGATTTATCTTGCCTCTAACCCGGCATCCATTTTGCTCACTTTGATAAGATCCATTGAACTAACATCATGTAAATTCAATAAATAGTAGTTTTTGATATGTAATGGATAAATCAGGCATGCTTTGTGCTTGATTCTATTTCATACAAAATCGACATATTTTGCACAAGTTTTTCGCTCATTGGTCGATATATTCCATGAGGATGATGTAAGGAGATCGCTATGACACCAGTAGGAATGGAGCCAGCTAAGCTGACACCAGCCCAGCAGGTCAAGCCTCAAGCGAATCAAAGTGAGCCAAATAATGGCCCGGCTCCGCTTAAAGTGGAGCAAAATAAAGTCACGCTTTCTGATGAAGGAAAGGCGTTGCTTGCCGCTTTGCAGGAAATTGATAAGGAAGCGAAAGCCGCAGAGAAGGCGGATAAAACCGTCGGCGATCAAGTAGAATCCTTCACACATGGTGCGTTAGGTATTGATAAACCTGACGAAATCAAAGAAGAAGATGATGGTGCTTATTCTGCGGGGCAATATCTTTCCGCAGCGGCAACAGTGGGCGGAATACTTCTAGCTCTGATATAGAGTTATTCCGACCAGCTGTTTTTTCTTCATCAAGCTTAATTGACGCTAAGTTAAATAGTGTCACCACTCCGCGCCTAGCTGTAGCTCCATAATTTGTGGCACGTTTCATTTCGGTCACGCTCAACTGACAACGGCCTATTCACTGTGCGTTAAGACCGCCATCTTTCTATTGCGAAGAAAATACAGTTCCTCCAGTTTTACTTGCCCGACCTCCCCTAACAAAGCACTGCTGCTCACCTCTCAATGTTACCGCTACTTTTAATATCAAAAGACTCACTTAAATGAACTTTATTTCGTGTTAATCAACACAAAAATCACCATGCAATCGATTTTATAAATTAATTCATTGATGACACAAATGTGAAATGTAACAGTGATTTAATCAGGACGCTTTTACAAATAAGGACAATTCGATGAAGCACTTAACAAAACCTCTTGTCGCGGCAGTCGCGACTTCTGCGCTCTCTTTTAATGCACTTTCTGCAGAAATTAAAAACGTTATCCTGATGATTGGTGATGGGATGGGCCCACAGCAGGTTGGCCTGCTAGAAACTTATGCCAATCAAGCCCCGAATTCCATTTACCAAGGTCAACCGACGGCACTGTTTAAACTCGCTCAGGAAGGTGTTATCGGTTCCTCACTGACCCACCCTGAAGATGCGATTGTGGTTGACTCAGCATGTTCGGCAACCATGCTTTCAACGGGTATTTATACTGGCTCCGAGGTCATTGGTATCGACTCT
This sequence comes from Vibrio sp. B183, assembly GCF_000740665.1. NCBI lineage: Bacteria > Pseudomonadati > Pseudomonadota > Gammaproteobacteria > Vibrionales > Vibrionaceae > Vibrio > Vibrio sp. B183. The sequence continues at coordinate 188,387 of NZ_JPQB01000002.1, forward strand.
CAAGGTAACCATGTTCAGACGGTTTTAGAAAAAGCTAAAAGCATGGGCAAAGCAACCGGGTTGGTTTCTGATACTCGCCTCACTCATGCTACCCCAGCCTCATTTGCCGCGCACCAACCTCACCGCTCTCTAGAGAATGACATTGCATCTGACATGTTGGAAACAGGAGCAGATGTCATGCTATCCGGCGGTCTTCGTCACTGGATTCCAAAGTCGACCAACGACAAAGGTGAGACATACAACCAGCTGAAAACGCTGACTCAGGGCGATGTTTACCTCAAGTCTAAGCGCAAAGATGACCGTAACCTGCTCACTGAAGCGCAGCAAGACGGTTACTCACTGGCCTTTAACCGTGACATGATGGCAAAAGCGCAAGGCGATAAGCTGCTTGGTCTGTTCTCCTACTCTGGTATGAACGACGGCATTGCTTATAGCGTGAGTAAAAATGATCCAGAGCGCACCCAACCAAGCCTTAAAGAAATGACAGATAAAGCGCTGGATATCCTTTCGAAGGACGAAGACGGCTTCTTCCTCATGGTTGAAGGCGGCCAAATTGACTGGGCTGGACACAGTAATGATGCCGGCACCATGCTGCATGAGATGATCAAATTTGATGAAGCCGTCAATACCGTTTATCAATGGGCGCAAGGCCGTGAAGATACCATTGTCATCGTCACTGCTGACCATGAAACGGGATCCTTTGGCTTCAGCTATTCCTCTCAGGATCTGCCAAAACCTGAGCAACGTGATGGCGAAGCTTTTGCCGAGCGTAGCTACGCCCCTAACTTTAACTTTGGTGCATTTCAGATCTTAGATGGTCTATACAACCAGAAGAAGAGCTATTATGGCATCGTGAGTGAGTTCCAAAAGCTGGATAAAAATCAGCAAACTGCCGCTAAGTTTGCTGAAATGGTGAACAAGAATACCGATTTCCCAATCACTTCAGGTCAAGCTGCGAATGTCCTTGCCAGCAAACCTAACCCATATCGTTTAGCAGGGCATAAGTACTTGTCTGTTGAAGAAGTTCCGGCAATTAACGACTTCGATGCCTTCTTCCCATATAACGATCGCGGTAACCTGCTTGCACGTGAGCAGGCAACTGGCCAAAACATTGTTTGGGGCACGGGTACGCACACACATACACCGGTAAACGTGTTTGCCTGGGGGCCAGCAGAGGCCATTATTCCTGTGTCTAAAATCATGCATCACTCGGAGCTGGGTGAATACATCAAGACACAAGTTAAATGAGCGTACTTTGAACCTTCAATAAAATAAAACGCCTTTCGGGGCGTTTTTTAGTGACATCGTTTTCTGTTGACTCGTAATGAATGGCAGGTTAGAAATAGCGGTTTATCATTGTTCAGCATCGTATTATGTGTGAAATATTTTCTAATCAGCCTCAAGAAAACTATCAGATTATTGCTCGCTCGATCCGAATTGATGGCCACGCGACCAGCATTAAGCTCGAAGCCAGTTTCTGGCAGATTTTAGAGGAGATCGCGCAGCAACAATCAATGACACTTCCCCGCTTTATCAGCGCGATTTACGCTGAAGCATTGAAATACAATGGGGAAATCAAAAACTTCACCTCCCTACTTCGCTGTGCTTGCCTCATCTATCTTCGCCAGCCCGATGATGTTATGGCAGCCGTCAAACAGCAACTCATCGTGAATAGTTAAAATCTTTTCGCTGTCGTACTCCGGTACTACCTTCCGCTAAACATTTCCCCTTATTCTTCTCACCAACAGAGCAAGGGGAAGATAATGACGAAGCTAATTCACACTATGGTGAGAGTACAAGACCTTACCGCTTCGATTGAGTTTTATCGCACAGCACTTGAACTTGAGGTGAAAGACCAATTCGTTTTTGACGGCTTTACCCTTACCTACCTAGCCAATCGCGAAACCGGTTTTGAGTTAGAGTTGACCCACAATCACGATACGAAAGAACCGTATAGTCACGGAAACGGCTACGGGCATATTGCAGTCTGTGTCGATGACATTCATCAGACGCATCGCAAACTCAACACGCTAGGATTAGCTCCCTCTGAAACGAAAACCATACAGCATCAAGGTATTGATCTCGCTACTTTATTTTTCATTACCGATCCCGATGGATACAAAATCGAATTCCTACAACGTCAGGGAAGATACCAATAAACAACAACGAAAAATCAATAATTACAGAGTAAACATAATGATAAATTTAACCGCGACTTTTCACGCAAAAGCTGGCCAAGAAAGCGTACTGCAGTCCTTATTAATCGCCATGCTAGAACCTACCCGAAATGAGCCAGGGTGCCTTCGCTATGACCTGTTAAAGGACAGCAGCAACTCGGCAATATTTATGTTTCAAGAGCAGTTCACTGACAAGCAGGCTTTTGATGAACATTGCCAACAGGCGCACTTTCTCAACCTTTTAGACAGTTTGGAAGGTTTGCTAGAGCAGGAACCGACTATCACCTTTTACGATCAGTTATAAACGCAAAAGAGCGCCATCGGCGCTCTTATTTTTATCTCATCAAAATGTTAATCACCCTGTTTTACCATATGTAAGTGCACATCCTGTTGAGGGAAAGGAATCGATATGCCTTCCTGATCAAATCTCAGTTTCACTTCACGTGTGACATACCAGTACACATCCCAGTAATCATCGGTTTTCACCCAAGGGCGAACGATAAAATCGACCGAAGACGTATTCAACAAATGTACACGAATATTAGGTTCCGGATTGCGTAATACCGCTGGATGAGAGTCGACAATTTCCTTTAGCACTTTCTCTGCTTGAAGAATGTCATCGCTATAACCGATGCCAAACACCATATCAACGCGACGTACTCGTTCATGGGTAACATTCTTAATTACATCACCCCAGATCTTGCCATTCGGTACAATAATGATTTGGTTGTCGAATGTCTTGATGGTGGTGTTAACTAAGCTCATGTGGCTCACCTTCCCATCAACGCCACCAGCAAAGACAAAATCCCCGACATCGAACGGACGATAGATGAGCAGCATCATACCTGCTGCGAAGTTGGAAAGCGTATCCTGAAGCGCAAAGCCGACAATTACCCCTGCAATACCAAAACCCGTTAATACAGGAGTAAGGTTAAGCCCTATTTGAGACAGCCCGATCAGAATACCAATAATCCATACCGCATTGCCTGACATGGCGATAAAGAAGTCTTGCATCAGCTGTGACATTTTGAGGTTTTTTGAAACCACCGTTTTACTGACAACTTTCCTCGCCAACTTAGCAAGAACCTTAGTGACCAGTAGAATCAGAATAAAAACGAACAGCTGGAACAAGTGCTGCGGGGCATTGTTGGCAATCCAACTCCAGAAATTGTCCGACCAATGCGTTACGACAGAAAGTGCGACCTGCCAGTCCAACAAATCCTGCGTCACACTACCTGTAACTTCAAACATCAGACGCTTATACTCGGCGGTCTTAACCGATAGTTGATCGGCAATAGAGACTAAGGAACTCAGGCTATCACCAGCAATATTGAGCCTTTGCTGAATCACTAAACGACTGAGTTGAAGGCTGGATTTTTCTGACTCTGGGCTAATGGAAAGCTGCTTATCTACCACATCGATCTGCTGGCTAAAGTACTCCACCGACGCAGAGACCAGACGCAATCGCTTGATGATAAAACTTTTAAATTGCTTTTCTTCTAGAGACTCATCGACACCCAATTGCTTGAGCCACTGAATATTCTGCCAACTCGACTCAACCACTGTATCAAGATAGTGCTGTAGTTCCTGATAGTCATTGAGCATCGTCAGGCGCTGTTCATCTTTCGCTTCATTGAGCTTTTCGCTGAGTGACTTTATCTTACCTTCAAGATACTCAGATGCCCCTTGAGAATAGGCTTGCTGGGTTGCTACCTGCTCAATCAATGTCTCTTTAGGCAGGCTATTTTGCTCGATGGCGGTGGCCAGAATCGACCTTAGTTCCTCATTTTTTTGGAACAGTTTCAGCTGCAACGCATCTCTTTCATCACCAATCGCACTTTCAAGTGTCACCGTCAGTTCTTTCAGGTCAGCGTTTATCTTGGTGATCGCCGCTTCAGCCCTTGATAGCGTATGAGCTTGTGCAAGTGCTTGAAAGCTCAGCACCCACGCTATCAACATAACAATGAACAGACTGATAAAAGATCGATTGGTGAATCCAAAGTTGTGGTTCATATACACCTCGAAAGCGGCACTCTTCTTGTGCAAGCTTTTGTTTAAACAATGATTACTAAACAGTGTATATCAACAAAGCGTATTGGCGAGCCTTTGCCGTGTTAGCGATTGGCAAATACAAAAACAGCCGCAATTAGCGGCTGTTATTGTATGGAATCTATTATGCTCGATCTGGATGGTTAAGGATTCACAAGAATTAATTTTTGTTTTTATGAATCATGAGAGAGGCTAATCATACCAATGGGTTCATGGTTTTCTCAACAAAAAGTCCTTTCTCTAACCAAAACCTGAGAAAATCACCCCAAAATTCTCAACTATCCCATCAGGTCGATCAATGCAATCCTCGACATTTTGTTGCTAACCAGCGCTTCGCGATACAAGCAAGCACTTCTCCTTTGCACCTTACAACCAAAAATCCGCATAAGAGACTGTTGGACATAAACGCGTTAAACTAAAAACTCTAATCCGACCGACTGATATTAGAAAAAGTATCTGAAAGGTTGATATAGAAGCGTTGAACAATAAGTCTTAAATCTCTAATCAATTATCGAGTATGGGTTAAGTCTTAAAGTGATAGACGTTGAAAGCGTATTAAAAATAACCAACAAAAGTCTAGTAAGTGTGTTACCTTGGGTTCCTCCCTACCGCTTAGTAGGGGCTTCTTTTCTTTTCCGAACTTGCATCTCGGCACTCCTTAGTCGCCCTCCTAGGCCTAAATACAAGGCTTTAATCATGTCAACTTCAAAACAAAAGTTAAGAAATCTCTTCAAGTCTACTAGAGCTGAAGAGATCGAAACCAAGAGTCAAACAACATCACTTGTTCATATAATTAAACCAGTTATCCCCTCGGCGATTATATATTGTGAAGGTAATTTCGGTAGGATTGATGGCAAAACCGCTAATGGACTAGTAAGACATTCACTTAATTATCGTATCTTATCGGTTATCGATAGTGAACTGGCAGGCCTAGACGCTGGTGAAATACTGGATAACGAAGCCAATGGTATTCCCATAGTGAGTAGCATCGAGGAAGCTTTAATTCAGGCAGACACAATTCCTGACTACTTTATATTTGGCATCGCCCCTTCAAATGGTTTTTTATCTGACCTAGATAAAAGTATCCTTTTGAACGCCATGTCGCTGAAAATGCATATCGTGAATGGGTTGCATGAGTTTCTTAGCGACGATCCTGTATTTTTGGCGGCAAGTATCAAGAACAACGTTCGAATATTGGATACTCGTAAACCCAAGGATAAAGCCGAACTACAAACGTTTAGCGGGAAGATACACAGAGTTAAATGTCCAAGAATTGCCGTGATGGGCACGGATTGCGCGCTAGGAAAACGAACAACTGCCACCATTCTGGCTAATGAATTGACTAAAAAGGGACTAAATGTCGTTTTGATAGCGACTGGCCAGACCGGTATTATACAAGGAGCGCAGTACGGTGTGGCACTTGACGCTGTTTCTGCTCAATTTTGCGCTGGTGAGTTGGAATCAGTCATTGTGCAAGCCTATGACACGGAAAGTCCGGATATAATTATTATCGAGGGGCAAGGGGCTTTAAGTCACCCCGCCTTTTCTACCAGCGCTTTTATCTTGCGTGGTAGCTGCCCAACTGGCGTCATCTTGCAACATGCCCCTAATCGCTTATATCGCAGTGACTTTCCTGATTGCCCAATGCCTTCGGTTGCCTCTGAAATAAACCTTATCGAAACATTTTCTAATACCAGTGTTATTGGACTAACACTAAACCATGAAGGCATGTCTCGGGATGAAACACTCAATGCTATAGAGTGGTACACCACTGAATTTGACCTACCCGTTACTGATGCGTTATCACAGCCCGCCAAACATCTACTGCACATCGTGTTGGCAGCTTTCCCTCCGTTAGCAAGTAAACTGGCCGAAGAAGGGTGAACTACCCTAGACTGGATATCGATTGTGGGAAAATTCACCATAACGCTCAGTTCCTGATTACTCAGCTCTCGCTGAAAAACATCTCAGTGACACCTGTAACAAAAGTTTTCCTAGGCCATCCCGTCATTGCTCAAGTGCTACTTGATGCCGGAGCAACAATGTTAGCCGATTCAAGAATCGAAAACCTGCAAAAGATGACGAGAGCATGTATTGCAGCCCCTAAAATGCTGATACGTACTCCTATGCTGGACCAAATTGTCAGCGTGATAAAGTACTGCGACGTGAGTTTAATCTCTGAAGTAGGCGTAGTGGAAAGGCTTTCGCATTTAGCGAAACGACAGAATCGCCATCATGAGATCATTATAATGGTTGAACTAGGTGACCTCAGGGAAGGTTTGATGCCGAATCGCGTTGTTGATTTTATCCGTGAGATTATCTCTTTACCCAACATCACGATAATAGGGATTGGTGGGAACTTAGCCTGCAGGTATGGTGTGGCTCCTGATCATCAAAATATGAAGGTTCTTTCTGATCTTGCAGATGGAATTGAAGCGGTATTTGGAATAAATCTCGCCATTGTTTCAGGAGGGAATTCAGCTTCTATCAATTGGGCGCTTAATAACACCGCACGAACTCGAGTAAACAACCTACGAATAGGCGAGGCAATTTTCCTAGGTTGTGAGCCTTTAGAGCAAGAAAAGATTGAAGGTTTGTATACCGATACAGTCCTTTTGACCGCTGAAGTGATTGAATCCAAAATCAAACCAACTTTACCTTGGGGAACCAGAGGAGCTAATGCTTTTGGTGAAAAGATAAACTTTCAAGACAGAGGGGCGACCTCGCAAGCTATTCTTGCATTAGGTCGTCAAGATGTTTGTGTCTCTGGGCTTCAAGCTCTGGAAGGAGAAAACATCATCTCTTCAACCAGCGACCATATGGTTATTGAATCCTCGAATAGATCATTATTCGTGGGGGAAAAAGTTAAATTTAATCTAAATTACAGTGCTCTTTTATCTTGTATGAATTCAGGCTATGTCCATAAATATTTTAATACATCTTGTGAGGTAGCCAAGCCAAAAGGGAAGCACAATGCTTAGAGCAACTGCGATATTTTCGTTAGTGTCCATGCTTAACGGTTGCCAGACAAACCCAATACAATCTCATTGGCTTGCCGATTATAGAGCGACCGTTATCTCAAGCCAACTACCAATTGAGTTAGGCTCACTCACACTCATTGAGGCTCAGTCGGAAGCTAATATCGTCACTCTTATTTTTGCTAAAAAGAAAAAATTAAATATTGACAGCTTAGTGGATCAGGTCGCTGCTAGTTTTTGTAGCAGCATTGAGCTAAGGCCTTTATTGGAGAGCAAGATTTCTTATAAAATCATTACATTAGACAAAAATGAGGACGTAGAAAGCCTCAACGTTATTTCTCTAACCAAGTGTTCTAATTGAATGCGAAACCCTCGAATGGATAAAAATCAATACGAGCTGTTTAATATACTCAATGACATTGTTTTATTGAAGTTTGACTGCCTTACACCTTGGGAAAAAAACTTTATCACGGACTTACACCACAAAGCTTTAACTAAGCAGATCATTTCAACTAAACAAAAACAGCTTGTTCTAAAAATTTCAATGAAAGCCTACAAATCAAAGAAGAAAAACGCACATTTCGACGTTTGATTTAAGCCTGTATATACCTAATCTGTTCAAGGTCATCTGAATCTTGGACAGATTAGTAGTTTTGCACTTAACGTATTGAAGATAATCAAGTGTAGCGTTGAACGAGTCATAACTTTCAAAGTAATAGCACTTGGAACATCTAAGTATTCATGTTCCTTTTCGATTAACAGTCAGTACCTTCTGAAAGTAACAATGCATCTTCTAATTCAACTCCAAGATAGCGGATTGTATTATCTACCTTTGTATGGCCAAGTAGTAGCTGCACCGCTCGGATATTTTTCGTTTTTGCATAGACTAACGTAGCTTTCGTTCGCCTCATTGAGTGAGTGCCATACAAGTTAGGATCCAATCCCAGATTAGAAGCCCATCTCCTCACTAAGTATCTATAGTACGAATAGCTAATCGGTTGTTGCTTTCGCCTTTGGCTTGGGAAAAGAAAACTGCTGTCATGTAGCGAAGCCATCAAAATCCATTTCATTAGACTCTGTTGAGTTCTTGTCGTTATCTCAAATTGCACTTCAATGCTTGTTTTTTGTTGAATATGCTTAACACGGCTAAATATCCTATCTTGCGAAGATACATCGCAAACTCTGAGGGAAAGCAAATCACTCGCTCTAAGTTTGCTATCAATGGCTAAGTTGAGCAAGGCAAGCTGCATCAAATTATTTTCAATTTCTAATCTGGTTCTGATCCGCCAAATTTCCTCAAGCCGAAAAGGCTTTTTGACTCCACTTCGTTTCGTTTTGTTGAAAACCACCATAATGACCTCCTTTTTGATTGGTCATCACGATTGTAGTTGGCAAGAATTTGTTAGTGGTTTTGTTAATTTAGCAATAGATAAATATAGGGCAAACGCACACTTACAAAATGTGGATGACACTCCTTCTCTAAACCATAATGGGGCACTTTTGACTTACAGAGTACCCATTGCGAATGCTCTATACCTAAGCGCATTAAACTTGTTTAAATAGTGAAGTGCTCAATACAGCTTTAGCAACATACGCGACATATACTTATATGATATGCATGTAAACCTTGTTGTGATTCACCTGACAAGTGATCCCCTTTCGCAATCCGCCTTGTCATCATATCGCATGTAATATCTAAATTATTGTTAAATAAGGTATATTATCCTATCAAAGATAGAATATATTTCATTAAATGATACTTGCACTATAGCTGTAACATATCAATCCAGTTCGAAAAGTGGTCATTCGTTATTATTTAAGTCTTTGATATATCGAAGTACATGAAGTACATATGTTACTTAAAGTAAAAATGAAGGGATCGAACAAACCTAGCTAGGGTTGATTAATCTCTAAGGACTAAGGTTTAAAATGGTGTGTAAGATATCAAAGACAAGCTATTTAAATTACAGTAACGGCCGCAAATACGCTCAAGTTTTCAAGCCTTGTCTGTTTGGTTGACTGTCTTAATACAGAAACATCCTGTTTGCGCTTGCCTTCTACTCCACTGCTGTGGCACTTACTAACCATCAATACCCTTTTCTCTGGCTATCAAGTCAAACCCATGCTCAAGGCCATGAATTACTTCACGCAAATGACTCTTATGTGCTGAGTTTAAACTAGCTATGACTCGACCGATTTCATTTGCTAAATCGCAAAGCTCAATATCCCCATCAGGAAGACTATCCAGAGCTGACATGAGATCTGAAACGAAGGTATATCGGTTCACCAAATTTGAACCCTCTTCATTAAAAACTTCATTTCGGTCAGCCATGAAATCATCGGTAACCCGTTCGACTTCGTCAGCGAAAGATACCCAATCTGGCTTTGCTTCGGTCAATTTTTCCTTGCTCATCGCATGTAACCTAACAGTTGATTTAGAATAGTTTCAGTATAACAAAGTCAACTAGACTGCCGTTAGAACGAATGCAATGAAACAAACTTCGGGGAAGTAACGTGTTACGTCCCTAACCCCATTGCACGTGAGAGCGCGTTACTTGATTGGTGTCACGACTGAATTTTCATCCAATAACTCTTGTTGCAGGTCAAACACCCTAAAACGCAACCTCGCATTTTCAGCCTCCAACTGCTTCCGAGCCTCAATGGCATTGTTTCGCTGAACCCTGTATTTATCCTTAAGCTCATTTGCTTTTTTTAGTTCGTGCTTGAGCCTATCAAGCTCAGACAATGGGACATCTAGCTCAATATCTAAACCTGTTGTCATTGCCTTATCACGGTTGAGGTTGTATTCATCGATCACAGGCTTGGCGTAGGCCACGAACTCTTTGAACTTATGGATATAGCTATTGCCAAGCCGAGCTTCATTATTGATTCGGTTCAACGTGAGTTTACCCGTTACCTTAACATGAAGCGGCTTACCATTTAATAGTCGCTGAAATGCATTGACCAGTAACCCCTCGGCCTTGCTGGTCGCCTTATACTCTACTTTCATAACCACACCGCCTTAATATCATCATTGAAGCAATCAAATAGTATGTTGTGCTTGACTAACGTTGGTTCAATCGACTGAATCTTCTTTTTTCTAGCATCCAGAATCAACTCATTGGCATAATCACCTATATCATTGATTGCCCTAAATGAAGCAATGAGGTTATCCCGCTCCCTTGAAAGCCTTTTGGCCGCCTTGTCAGTGATAACCTTATGCTCACAAGGGACTTCAACGATATCCACTAGGGAGCAAAGGCGTTCACAATTACGGTTGGTGCAGTAGCCACCTGTAGGAAGTAATACAATGGATTTGTCACCAGACCTTACCAATGCCTCCAGTTCACTCCGAGACATCACGATTTCTTCACCCAGTGCTAGCCGCTCTGCTTTATTCTGAGCTATACGCTCGCCCTCAGCACCACTTAAGGTTTCGGATACATTGTAAATCTCATCCCATGCGTCCACAGCAGATGCTTCAATTGCTTCATCAAATTCACTAATTAACTTGGTATCCATCAGCAATAGGTTGGTGCGCGCGAGTTCCGAATAATTCGCATACCAGTTGGACATGTTAATATTGCGGTGCTTTAGCTGGTATTTTACTGTGAGTGCGTTGCCCAGTCGGTTTTTCACCATAAAGACCACAAAACTCCGTCGTAAATCATGGGAACTTAGCTTAGGTAAACCGCCTCCAACCTTTAAACTTCCTGCTCGCTCTGGATTTAAAAGGTCAAATTCTTCAACTTCTTCGGCAGTCGCAGTAATGTTGAACTCTTTCATATTCAATGCATCATCAGCACCTTCAATCTTGTACTTTAACGATGTTTTATTTATGAGCGCTTCACTGTTTAAAGGGATGTCAGAAGAAATAAAGGCACTCTCAAGGTCTTGCTTCTTAGCGTTGTATTGGTCTTGGGTTAGCTGACCATTTTGATAGCCGTCATCCAGTCGCTCTAACTGATATTTCCTTGCGGCTTGCGTGGCATCATAAGCTAGCTCTAACGCCAACTTTGCAATTGGTGCAGTATTCCATGTCGCATAGATCTTTTCGCCCTTAATTCCCTTTGTCGAAAACCCTGAAACCTTGGGCACAGCAGCTAATGTATCGTCATAACTCTCTTTGTTCATGGAAAGTAGCTCTTCCTTTCGGGCTGCGGAGAACAAACCGACACAGATAAAACACATCCTGAGTAATGTGCCTAACCAAGCTCCACGTCTGGAAAACGAAAAATTAGGAATGGCTTTTCGTTCAGGCCACTTACTTGTTTTGCGAGATATCCTAGCGTTGAATGTGTGCATTTGCCTCTCACTAAGGCTACTCACACCAAGCGCTTTAAGCTCAGCTTTGAACATTTCATCCTGATAGGTGTATAGCTTTTCCATCGCTACTGGAATCTGATGACGATAGGGGTGATAGGTTTCCACAAACTCAACAACGATCTTTAAAATACTGACATGAATCGTTTCTGGAAACGCAATTGCCTGACCTTCACAAGCATCAGGTTTAACCCACTGGATATACTCTCGTTTATGGACATAACGCGTTACAAGGCCCGCTTTATTCAGTGCATTAATCGTAGACGCAATGTGTTTGCACCAGGCTTCACCGCCCCCCCTATGTAATGCTTTAGTGCACTTTTTCCACTCTCGCTCGCTCGAAAGCAAACTGAAGTCACTTTTTATCCAGCATTTAGCAATGGTGTATAAGTCACACCTAGCCCTTACCAACGAACTAACCGCCATATGTGAATCAGAACCAGAGTTCTTCTTTTGCCATTGCATCAGTGCATAGAGGTAAGACTGAATATCGTGGCGGTACTTCTCATCAATTTGCCCAAAAGACATTGTTTTTACATTCTGGTTCAGGGCGTGGAAGTCCCACACTACATCAAAGACACGTGATACACCGTTCTTGTCAGAGTCAAACGTCACATACGGATTTTCAGCGAGTTCTTGGCGAAGCTGTATAAGCTGTTTAGACATTTCATTACCCCTTAAAGAATTGTCCTGCACTGGCTCGGGCTTGATAAAGCGGATGGTAGTCGCCATCATCCACTTTTTGTTTTGCTTGAGCGTAATTTTTCGGTGCTTTTTGTTTCAGCCTGAAAAGGACTTTTATCAACATCCCCTCCACCACAAAATACTCATCTTTCGGTGCGGAATTACTTGCTGCCATTTCTTTGAGATCTTCGATTTGCTCCAAAAATGACAGCATTAACCAGATATCATTTTCTGACGCCACCAATTTATGGCTGTCACAATCAAAGCAGGCAAGAAAATCCGTACAACGCCCTTTATCTTGGGAAAAATCGACCCCCAACTGCTTCATACGCCTTGCCTCTGCAATAAGTTTCTCTGGTGTTGGTCCTGCGCATTTGATGCCACTGGGCGTGGTCATTAATGGCTGCTCTTGGCTTTCACGGATACGCAATTTCTTATAATCATAATCAGACAAAACATCGCTGTGCATTACCTTAGAGCCTTCAATGGCTTTGCCAACTTCCTCACCTTTAGCAATAGCGCTTAATGCGCCAAACGTGGCATTTAGGTTATTATCATGGTCTGCCTGAACGCCGCTAGAGTAGCGTTTAGCGACAACATTCACGGTATTATTCAATCCCTGTGACACAAGGAATATATCTTCAGTCACTCGCATCAGCACATCGGACTTTGTTGCCCTAAATCGACTTGTCGTAACCTTTAACCCCGTTATTTTCTCAAGCTGTGAATTGATGCAGCCAATCTTTGAACCGTGGGTATTGAACGAGAAGACCTCACCTCTGGAACTAAAATAAGGACAAAGCGGCAGCTCATTTGATAACGGAATCCCCAGTGATTGGTACATCGCTTTAGAGGTATTTAGCCATCGGGTAATCAACCCTTTAGTTCGCAGGCTAAAGCCAGCACTATTATCCAAACTTTTATAGCCTGCCCTAAACTTTTCACCGCCAAGAACAAACCGCCCACTGCCAATACTTTTAAATGCAATGTCCTTGTGAAGAATATTAGCAAGCACTGATGTATTCATACCTGTTAGCATTGAGAATACGAAAAACCAATTGCGTGAAGCCTGATTATAAAATACCTGCCTATTCAACTGCTCAAGTTGAAGTGAACTACTCTTTTTAGTTCCTGCCGTAGGTTTCATGCACCTCTTAAAACCACGTTTCTTATAACTAATTTGACTTGGTGTCCATCCAAGACGCTTTGCTTGCTCGTCAAACAACTCTTCATCAAAGAACGGATGGATATCTAACAACTCATTTTTCTCAATCGCCTCCTGAAAGGCCAGTGCACCTTTAACCAATATCTTGGATAGTGGCTTCAGCTCTGTTTCCAGATGGAACGCTTTGTTCGCAGCCAAAGGGCTTGCTGCAACCTTCGGCAACGCCTTAAGGTCAGACTCTCTGCTCCACAGCCTTAACAGGAAAGACAAGCTGCATTGAATCTGTGGTGCTTTCGATACCAGCTCACCTTTCTCGCGTAATTTATTGAAGTGCTTAATGCAATCTCTCATGATGGCATTACTGAAAAGGTCACCGTGATAACCGATGCCGTCAAGATATTGAAAGTAGTTTACAAGTCCCGAAAAATAACGCTGTTTTGATTTGTTTGCAGGTAAGGGGGTTAGCATTTGGTGAATGTCCCTGACGATATCATCCCGATTCGCCAACACACCACTCCCTGATTCAATCTGTTTCACTGTCGGGACATTACGGTAGCGTAGGCGGTGGGTGTAGGATTTAATTCCACTGCCACAATCTAATGCCATATCTTCAAAGCAGAGTGGGATGATAGGTGTGCTGGTCTTCTTTGTTGTAATTTTGGTTCGCTTTCGTCCTTGGCTCATAGTGTCACCTCCAAATCATCAAAAGCGCCAATATAGTCCAGTACGTCCTCGTAAATTTCATCGGCAGAGGGCATATCCTGTGCAATTTTCAGGTATTCCATGGTCGTCGCCCTATCTTCATGACCTAGCAGTGCTGATACCCTATCCAATGCTTCATCAGGTGTGATTGATGGATTGCCATACTCATCCATTTTATTTAAAAGGTGGCGGAAGATATTCACAGCAAACGTTGAGCGTAAGTTATGTATGGAGCCGACAATCGGTTTGTCGAGACCTTGGGTTAGGTTTGCAGTGTTACGAATTTCCACCCAGCGCCCAGTAAAGTCCTGTAGCCGTGTAAACATCGGTTTCCCAGACTGGGTAATAAACAGGTATTCCAGCTCGGGGTTAATGGCATCGTCACCCTCAAAGAGATGCGTATTACCAATCTCAACCTGCTCATTGCACCATGCTTTGAATTTCTCAAGGCGCTTTTGATACCTGTCAGACTGCGAGTAATCGTAAAGCATCTTCATCAATGCGGCGGGGATAATAGTAACGCGGCTATTATTCTTCTCTGCGAAGCCCTCAGCCGTCTTTGTGAGTGATTGGTACTTATCACCGACACCCAAATCCATCACTGGCTTTTTAAACACCTCTTTGCCATCCTGAATCAGGGTTTCAGGGTTAACAATCTGTCCCAAATGAAGGCTCGCTGCTTCCTCTCTGCGTAACCCCGTATTACGGCAAATCATTGGGTGCAGGCAAAATTCAATCGGCAGTGAGTGCAGTTTATTATTGTCACCATGACGAACCACCCTGCGGGACTTCATCAGTATGTTTTGTAGGATGTTCCATTCACTATTCGTAAACGCCTTTAAGTCACGACGTAGGTTGTTGAGGTTCGTGCCGCCACTGCGAGATGATTTAGAAAACTTAATCCGCATATCCGTCGTGTGAACCTGCTTACGCTGGTAAGCTTTCATACTGGATGCAGACGCCTCGTAATGGATGTTCACCGTCTCGAACTGGAAGGGTGGATTATTGAAGCGGATGCCTTGGCGAAGGCAGTGTTTATAAAAGCCAACTACACTGCTTATATATTGCCTAGCCGTTGTTTTAGCCAATACACCATCAATAGCGAGTTGCTTTATCCCATTTCGATATTGGTAGGTTAACCGCTCTTGTTTTTTACGAGAAAAAGCATTCCATTCTGGGCGGGGGTCATCATAGAGAGGGTCAAAGTCCTCTTCATCGTATTCAGCGTCCCATTCTGCCTGTTTATCCAATACAAAGCTAAAATAATGAGCAAGCCCCTGAGCATCTGTACCAAGCTCAAGTACACCGTCATCGATTGCTTTCGATAATAAGAACTCATTGACCATATCTAATGGTTGGTAGCTGATTAGGTTGTCTTTATCGTCATACCCAACAATATGGAGTAAGGGGAGTTTCTTGATGGGAATTTTATTGCCATTGGCACGGTATGTAACCTGAGGTTCACCACTCTCATCAATGGACACCAATGGTTTCTTGTAAACGAAGTTAGGGATCGTCGAAATTTCTACTTCTTTTCGTATGATCTTTTTCTGATTTATATAGTTATCTGGCATATAAAACCTCATGCCGTACATACGATCAGAATATACAGCATTCTCAACTTTGAAAGTTAATTATGAGGTTTTAGTCTATCAGGTAAGTTTTGGATATGATCCTCCCAGTCTACCACGTCGATCTCGTATACCACTTTGTTACGTACGCTTTCGCCAGCAGCATGCATCGCAGATTTAGAGCCTGTAATCAGAGGGTGCCATTCAGGAATCGGCTGATTTTCTGCTAATAAGCGGTAAGCACAGGTGTGTGGCAACCAAGTGAAGTCATCAATATCGTCGCGGGTTAGCTTGGTACATTCCTCACCTGATGTGAATCGGTTTGGGTAGTCTTTGCACGAGCAGGTTTTGCTATTTAACCAACTGCACGCCACGTTGGTGTAGTAGATTTCGTCCGTGTCTTCATCCATGAGCTTATGCAGGCAGCACTTACCACAACCATCACAGAGAGCTTCCCACTCCTGCTCGGTCATTTGTTCTAGTGATTTGCTTTCCCAAAATGGCTGGCTCATAACATTACTTCGGTATCGGACAAGGGGAGCGTTTTATACCGTTTAGACGCGTAAAGTTCAAGGGCAATTTTTGTACGGAACAGAGAAGTGAAGGCAGCATTTAAGAGGCTTTCTGAAACTCTCTCAGATAAGCAACAGGTTAGCGAGTTCAACGGCCTCTGGCACGAGAGCCAAATGCGTAAGTTTTTGACGACTGTTTGAGGTACTTTGCTTTATAACTGCCATTGAGATGCACCAAAGTCCCCCGTAATCTATCCAAGTGATAACGCTGCTCGCTACTTCCCAGATTAAACTCTAACGTTTCACCATCAAACGCAAAGTGTGTACTGATTAAGTCTTCGTTCCAATAGATCCCTTCTTCCGCCACATGCAGCGTATTGGCGGCATAGGTCGCCACATTCGACTCTTCCCACACACCAAGTAATTCCTGGCGAGCCTGTTGGTGTTCGTAATCAACAATAAAGTAGACGCCGACACCGACCATAATGGCACCAGCTATGCCAAGGACAGTCGCGACCTTGCTGGAATGTTTTGTCCAAAAGCCTTTATCGCTCATATGACTCGACACTCCTGATTGTATATTTAATTTCAAAACGCCTAAAAAGCGTTTCCCCTAACCTTTAAGTTTAGTGGAACACGCATAAAACTAACAAAAATATAAATTAGAGCGGAACTGCTTTTACTCACACCCCAGTTATATGGGCGACCAAGTCATGAATGACATTAAGTAAACATGTAATGTGTCGAATGAACTTTATACTGCTATAGGCAATCTTTTTTGCTACTATCGCGCCCCTGTTTTTGATGAGACCGTCAATATGGAATGCCGATTAGGCTGCGGAGCGTGTTGTATCGCGCCAAGTATTTCTTCCCCGATTCCGGGTATGCCGAAAGGTAAGCCGGCTGGGACAAGATGTATTCAGCTCAATGAAGATAATTTGTGTAAGTTGTTTGGTAAACCAGAAAGACCGAAAGTGTGCCACGAATTTAAACCCTGTCCTGTCGTCTGTGGTAGTACGAACCAGCAAGCGATCGACAACATTACTGAGCTTGAAAATCTGACATAAAAAAGCCGCTTTATCATAAAGCGGCTTTTTCGTTTTAGAGGCTGAGTATCACACCAGCGATTGATGCACTCATTAAGTTGGCCATTACCCCTGCTGCAATGGCACGGAACCCATACTGGGAAATAAAGCTGCGACGCTCAGGCACCAAGCTACCCAGTCCACCAATCAGCATTGCCATTGTCGAAATATTCGCGAAACCACACAAAGCGAACGTCACAATCGCCTGTGAATGCTCACTTAGCTGAGACTTCACTTCCATTAGCTGAATGAAGGCAACAAATTCATTAACCACCACTTTGTTGCCAATCAGAGAGCCTGCCGTAATCGCTTCACTCCAAGGCACACCCAGCAGCCAAGCAACAGGTGCAAACAAGTAGCCTAAGATGAGCTCAAAACTTAGCTCCATACCTACCAGACCACCTATCCAGCCCAGCATGCCGTTAAGCATGGCAATCACACTGATAAATGCTAGCAAGGTGGCACCAACGGCTACAGCAATTCGTAAGCCGGACATCGCCCCATCCGCCATCGCCTCTACAACATTGGTCGCGCGTGGCATATCGACATTGTCCATTTCAACCTGAGCGTCTATTTTTTCTGTTTCAGGAACCAAGATTTTTGCCATCAGCAAACCTGCAGGGGCTGACATAAATGCTGCCGCGATCAGGAAGTTGAGGTCCACGCCCAGCGACGCGTATCCGACCAGTGTACCACCAGCCACGGATGCAAGACCGCCTGTCATCACAGCAAAAAACTGTGAATCGGTCATCTGGCGCAGATAAGGCTTTACTACTAGAGGCGCTTCAACCATACCGACGAAAATGTTTGCTGTCGCAGACAGAGATTCTGCACGGCCTATTCCCAGCAGTTTTTGTAATCCGCCGCCGATCACATTGATCACTTTCGGCATTAGCCCAATATGATACAGACCGGAGATTAACGCAGAGAAGAAGACGATAATACCCAACACGTTGATGGCAAAGGTAAAGCCACCGGTTGCCAACCCACCAAACAAAAAGGCAATCCCTTCCTGACCATAGTTGATCAGATTCGACACCGCTCCGGTGACATTGTTCAGCACTTCCTTACCTGCCGGTACATAGAGGACTAACAGCGCAAAGGTAATCTGCAGAGCAAATGCTAAAGATACCGTTTTCAGGTTAATATTTTTTCTGTTGGTAGAAAGTAGCCATGCCAGTGCAAGAATGGCGATGATTCCGAGGATCGAGTTCATGGAAATATCCAACTAAAAGGGGTATTAAGAATGGCGTCGGATAATATTCCGTTACAAATGAGATGCAAATCCAAGTTGTTAAAATCCGGTTTACTTTCCACAACTCAAACTTTAATCAACGCAATAAGCTGCTGTTTTCAATCAAGATAAACGTTTGCTTTTTCTTATTGTTTCCAGAAAGAAAAAATGTTTCCAAAAACAGAAATAATCTCAGGGCGAAAATCAGGCTTTAGGTCGGTGGATATAGGGAGACAATCGTTTGTCCCAGTAGCAAGGTGAACCAATTTTCTTCTTGATGAACTCAATTACTGCTGTTGTCTTAGTCGGCAGGTAACGGCGGCTAGGGTAAACCGCATAAAATGGCATGTTCTGACTGGGTAACCACTCAGGTAAAAGCTGAATCAGCTGACCTTGTTTAAACTCATCACGAATCAGATAAGTGGCGAGGTAAGCGACTCCCCACCCAGCGACAGCCGCATCTCTAACTGCTTCGGCCAGATCGACCGAATAATTTCCAGACACCTTTACATTTATTTGATCGTCACGATTGGAAAATGCCCAACTGGTATAATCGCGCTCCCAACTTCGATAAATCAAACAATTATGATCAACCAAATCATTCGGGTGATGAGGGGTGTCATATTTCATCAGATACTCTGGCGAAGCCGCGACTACGAACTGGCTGTCCGCTAACCGCTGTGCGACATATCCTTCCGGCAGCATCTCGTTATTGGTAATCCAGAGATCAAGCCCCTCTTGCAACATGTCGACCTTGTAGTCAAACAAATGCATCTCTACTTGCAGGTTTGGGTGTTGCAACCGTAACTCATCAATCGCAGGAAGAATATGTAAGGTACCAAACGACTGCGATAAGCCGATTCGAATCAACCCCGCCACTTCATCTTTTTGGCTTTCAACTTCCAGATGTGCTTCTTCAACACTTCGCACCACTTTCTGGCAATGATAGAAAAACTGTTCTCCTGCCTCAGTCGGCGTAAAAGTCCGTGTGGTGCGTTGAACTAACTTAACCCCTAGCGACTCTTCCAACAGAGCCAGTTGCTTACTGACATGTGAAACAGAGACACCCAGACTCTTGGCGGCCTGAGTAAAGTTTTTATGAGTAAGTAAGGCGGCAAACACCACCATTTGAGACGCGCGATCAGACAGCACAAGGACTCCACAAACTAAAAGGAGCTCCGAAGAGCTCCTAATCAAAACAATTAAAGTGCGATTCTATCGGCCAGATGGCTGACGGCTAAAGCGAAATAATAAGAGCGATTCCACTTCATCAACACATTATAGTTGTTGTATACCAGATAAACGCGGCCATTGGCGTCATCAGGAGCAATCAACCAAGCTTTAATATCTTCGTCCAATTGAGGCAGCGGACGCCCGTCATAGCGAGTGACCCCCATTTTGCTCCATTCCTGAAGGTACTTGCCTCTCTCTTCACTGCGACCCTGAATGCTAGTATCAAAACCGTGCGGCAGCTTAACCTGACGTCCCCAAGTATAGGAATCGGTCCAGCCAGACTGGCTCAAGTAATTGGCTGCAGAGGCAAACACATCGGCTTCGTTATCCCAGATGTCTTTCTTGCCGTCACCGCTGCCATCCGCGGCATAAGAAAGAAAAGAACTCGGCATAAACTGACACTGGCCCATCGCCCCTGCCCATGAGCCCTTCATGTCCTCAGGCTTGATATGCCCTTCTTCAAGAATCGTCAGCGCTGCCATGGCTTCATTGCGGAAAAACGCTTCACGGCGACCGTCATAAGCCATGGTCGACAGCGCATCAATCACACTGTAATTACCAGTGAATTTACCAAAATTACTCTCAACGCCCCAAAGCGCGACAATAAAGCGAGGTTGAACGCCATATTCCTCACCAATACGCTGTAGCTCTTCTTTATGCTTCACGTACAGCTCTTTGGCCTGTTTTACTTTCCAGTCAGGCACTGCACGAGGAATGTATTCATCCAGCGTGAGTTTTTTTTCTGGTTGGTTACGATCGGCTTTCACGGCCCGTGGTTTATACGTCACGTCCTCAAAAGCCGCAGAAATTGTTTGCTCAGAGATGCCTTTTTGTCGCGCCTCTTGTTTTAATCCTTCAACGTATTGCTCAAAGCTCAGCTCATTAGCCCAAGCTGAGCTCGCAATCGTCGCACCTAGTATGACTGACAATAATTTTTTCACATTGCCCTCCTTGAGCAACATTATGATTCGCCAACAACTTCCCTATTATAGATGAGAGAAATTATTCTGATTGCTGGCGCGCCTTTTGTTCTTTGTATTCGTCCAACAGGTTTTTTGGCGGTGGCGGCAACTGAAGGAAAAAGCCTTCATCTTTCATCGATTGCTTCACTTTTTCAATGTCGACTTGAGCCAGTTCGCGACCGTCCAAATTCACCATCATGACCATGGTAGGTTTGCCAAACATTTGCATCAATGTGTCAGGAACTTGTGAAAAATCATCCTTTTTCGGGATATATAGGTACGCGCCTTCTTTTTTAGAACTTTTGTAAATTGCACAAAGCATGGGAAGCCTTTTGTCTGTTTAGATTCAGAGAACGTCAATGTTTCGCTATTTTTGAGAGCAAAACACTCAATTGAGCGCAAGATAACTTGCTGTGCTTATTGTGGGAATATAACATGACAACCCTAGTCTCAGGCAACGTCCTTACGAGGTTCCCAAAAAAAGATGTCGAATTCACCGGACCTGAAAGGTAGTAGTTTTACTTTGTCCGTTTTACACCTTTCAAATAACGATGTTGAAAACACACTCCAATTTCTCAGTGAAAAAGTCGAACAAGCGCCGGCTTTTTTCGCTCAAGCCCCTGTTGTCATCAATATTTCAAAAGTTGATGGTGATATTGACTTTGCGAGACTAAAACAAGGGATTTCACACGCTGGAATGATTCCAGTTGGTGTAACAGGCGGTCGCGATAAACGCACTCAGAATCTGGCTTCAGAGGCTGGTTTTGCTGTTATGTCAGCCAGTAAATCCCCTTCTCAGGCTCCAGCAAAAATGGCACCAACCAAGATTATTCGCACCCCGGTACGATCTGGTCAGCAGATCTACGCCAAGGACTGTGATCTGGTAGTGTTAAGCCACGTCAGTGAGGGTGCCGAGGTTATTGCAGATGGTTCTATTCACATTCACGGAACACTCCGTGGTCGTGCGATTGCTGGCGCCAGTGGCAACACGGGCGCAGTGATCATCTGCAATAAGCTTAATGCCGAATTAATGTCAATTGCCGGTCACTATTGGCTCACAGAACAGTTTGCAGATGAATACTGGCAGAAGAAAGTTATGTTCAGTTTGGACAATGACTCGCTCAAGTTCGAGTTGTTAACCGTTTAAAGATTAATAAGGAACACATAATGGCACGCATTATTGTTGTCACGTCAGGTAAAGGTGGTGTAGGTAAAACCACGTCAAGTGCCGCTATTGCTTCAGGCCTGGCACTTAAAGGAAAGAAAACCGCAGTGATCGATTTTGATATTGGTCTACGCAACCTAGATTTGATTATGGGCTGTGAACGCCGCGTAGTTTACGATTTCGTGAACGTAATCAATGGCGAAGCCACGCTTAATCAGGCATTGATCAAAGACAAACGTACAGACAACCTCTTCATTCTACCTGCCTCTCAGACGCGTGATAAAGATGCACTGACTCGCGATGGGGTTCGCCGTGTATTTGATGAACTGGATGAAATGGGCTTTGATTTCATCATCTGTGACTCTCCGGCAGGTATCGAGCAAGGCGCACTGATGGCGCTATACTTTGCAGATGAAGCTATTGTAACAACGAACCCCGAAGTTTCTTCGGTTCGAGACTCAGACCGTATCTTGGGCATTTTGGACTCGAAGTCACGCCGTGCTGAAGAAGGGCTAGAGCCAGTTAGACAGCACCTGCTGTTAACCCGTTACAATCCAGCACGCGTTACACAAGGTGAAATGCTGAGCGTAGAAGATGTCGAAGAGATTCTGCATATCTCACTGCTTGGTGTAATCCCAGAAAGTCAGGCGGTTCTGAATGCTTCAAACAAAGGTGTACCAGTGATCTTCGATAACGAAACAGACGCGGGTATGGCTTACGACGACACTGTCGAGCGCTTATTAGGATCACAAGTGGATTTCCGCTTCCTAACCGAGCAGAAGAAAGGGATCTTCAAACGACTATTCGGAGGCTAAATGTCATTACTTGAATTTTTCCGCCCGCAGAAGAAAACGTCTGCCAATTTAGCCAAAGAGCGTCTGCAAATCATCGTTGCGGAACGTCGTAGTCAGGGTGACCCGTCACCTTCGTACCTGCCACAGCTCAAAGAAGACATTCTGAAGGTAATTGGTAAATACGTCGCTGTGGATCCTTCTATGGTTGATCTCTCTTTTGAACACAAAGACGACGATATTTCTGTACTGGAGCTGAATGTAAAACTTCCGGAAGACGAGAAGTAAAACCAGTGAAATAGAATTTAAAAGCCAATGCGAGAGCATTGGCTTTTTTAATGGCTGCAAGTTTTACCGCGCGTAACTTCTATCAGCACCTTTCAGCAATTCTTATAACGAAAAAAAGCCCCAACCTTTCGATTGGGGCTAAACCTTTTCCCGATAGTTAGGTTTCGTGCTAGCGAAAACCTATCTCAACACTAACGCTCCTACTTATGCGTTAGCTTTTGCTTTTTTTGATTTTGGCGCTGCTTTTGCGGCTACCTGGTCTGCTTTCTTTTTGATAACAGTCGTACCTTCGAAAGTCTCACCTTCAACGAACGCTTTACCGTAGTAAGACGCTAGTAGAACTTCTTTCAGCTCAGTGATCAGAGGGTAACGAGGGTTAGCACCTGTACACTGGTCATCGAACGCTTCTACCGCAAGTTCGTCTAGTTTAGCAACGAAGTCCGCTTCAGAAACGCCAGCAGCTTGGATAGACATTGGGATGTCTAGGTTAGCTTTTAGCTCATCAAGCCATGCTAGTAGACGTTCAATCTTCTGAGCAGTACGGTCACCTTCTTGGCTAAGGCCTAGGTGGTCAGCTACTTCAGCATAACGACGACGTGCTTGTGGACGGTCGTACTGAGAGAATGCAGTCTGCTTAGTTGGGTTATCGTTCGCGTTGTAACGTACTACGTTAGAGATTAGTAGTGCGTTCGCCAGACCGTGTGGTAGGTGGAACTCAGCACCAATCTTGTGCGCCATAGAGTGACAAACACCTAGGAATGCGTTAGCAAACGCGATACCAGCGATAGTTGCCGCATTGTGCACTTTCTCACGAGCGATTGGGTCAGCCGCACCATTTGCGTAGCTTGATGGTAGGTACTCTTTTAGCATCTTAAGTGCTTGCAGAGCCTGACCGTCAGAGTATTCATTTGCTAGAACTGATACATAAGCTTCTAGAGCGTGAGTTACTGCATCGTAACCACCGAATGCTGTTAGAGACTTAGGCATGTTCATAACAAGGTTTGCATCTACGATAGCCATGTTTGGCGTAATTTCGTAGTCAGCTAGTGGGTACTTAGCACCAGTCTTGTCGTCAGTAACAACCGCGAATGGTGTAACCTCTGAACCCGTACCTGAAGTTGTCGTAATACAAACAAGCTCAGCTTTTTGGCCCATTTTAGGGAACTTGTAGATGCGTTTACGGATGTCCATAAAGCGCATTGCTAGCTCTTCGAAGTGCGTATCTGGGTGCTCGTACATTACCCACATGATTTTCGCTGCATCCATCGGAGAACCACCACCTAGCGCGATGATAGTGTCTGGTTGGAAGCTCTTCATCGCTTCAGCACCTTTCTCTACCACAGATAGCGTTGGATCTGCTTCTACGTCGAAGAACGTCTGAACTTCCATGCCTTGAGCTTTAAGCAGGCTAACTACGTCATCAGCGTAACCGTTGTTGAATAGGAAACGGTCAGTAACTAGGAATGCGCGTTTCTTACCTTCTAGATCGCTCAATGCGATTGGAAGGCTACCACGACGGAAGTAGATAGACTTAGGTAGTTTGTGCCACAACATGTTTTCAGCTCGCTTCGCTACAGTTTTCTTGTTGATTAGGTGCTTAGGACCTACGTTCTCAGAGATAGAGTTACCACCCCATGAACCACAACCTAGAGTTAGAGAAGGTGCAACGTTGAAGTTGTACAGGTCACCGATACCACCGTGAGTCGTCGGGATGTTGATTAAGATACGCGCGGTCTTCATCTTGTCACCGAAGTAACGGATGCGGTCTGCGTTAACATCTTGGTTGGTGTACAGACCAGATGTGTGGCCGATACCGCCAATCTCAACCATAGTCACAGCCTGTGCCACAGCATCTTCGAAGTCATCTGCGCGGAATAGACCTAAAGTTGGAGACAGTTTCTCGTGAGCAAATGCGTCATCGTAAGACACTTTGCCTAGGCCTTCACCTACCAGCACTTTAGTGTCTGCTGGAACGCTAACACCTGCCATTTCAGCAATTGCTGGAGCTGGTTGACCAACGATTTTTGCGTTTAGTGCGCCATCGATGAGCAGAACTTTGCGAACTTTCTCTGCTTCAGCTTTAGTCAAAACGTAAGCTTTGTGAGAAGCAAAACGTTCTTTTACTTCGTCGTATACAGAATCAACTACGATTGCAGCTTGCTCAGAAGCACATACAACACCGTTATCGAAAGTTTTAGACATTAGGATAGAAGCGACAGCACGTTTGATGTCAGCGGTTTCATCGATAACTACAGGAACGTTACCTGCACCTACACCGATTGCTGGCTTACCAGAAGAGTAAGCTGCTTTAACCATGCCTGGTCCACCAGTGGCAAGAATAAGAGCGATATCATCGTGCTTCATTAGAGCGTTAGAAAGCTCTACAGATGGCTGATCAATCCAGCCGATGATGTCTTTTGGAGCACCCGCTGCAACTGCTGCATCTAGGACAAGTTTTGCTGCGTCGTTAGTAGAGTTCTTCGCACGTGGGTGTGGCGAGAAGATGATACCGTTACGAGTCTTCAAAGAAATTAGAGATTTGAAGATTGCAGTAGACGTTGGGTTAGTTGTTGGTACGATACCGCAGATGATACCTACAGGCTCAGCGATAGTCATAGTACCTAGGTTGTCATCCTCTTCTAGGATGCCACAAGTCTGTTCGTCTTTGTATTTATTGTAGATAAACTCAGAGGCAAAATGGTTCTTGATTACCTTATCTTCAACAATACCCATACCAGATTCTTCAACCGCTTGTTGAGCTAGCGGGATACGTGCTTGGTTAGCTGCAAGAGACGCTGCGCGGAAGATCTTGTCGACTTGCTCCTGAGAGTATGTCGCGAACTCTTCTTGCGCTTTTTTAACGCGTGCAATCATTGCATCTAGTTCAGCCATATTAGTTACAGGCATAGGGAATCTCCTAAAATTAACAAATATTAAAAACTTTTTAGTAAGTAAACTGTGTGCTCGTTGTTAGTTGATTCAACAGTGTTTCTTAGTAAATTGCTTTCAGAGCTGATTATATTATTTCAGGTTGTGAAAAAAATTGACCCAGATCAGTTCTGAAATATTATTTACCTACTAAGTGGTATCCCACATCAAAAATAAAATCTAACTAGTTGAATTTTAAAAAATAAAAAGAAACCCAAACACGAAATAAATTTACAGCTATTACGTATCTCAGATATCGAATCGCACACAAACTGTAAAAAAGTTTCATTTCTTGACCATCAACTTACATGTGGTCCACTAATGTTGTGCTACTAAGCTTATATCCAATCGTAAATGAGGCACTATAGTCCCTCCTTTTTTTTATCAAAAATGTGCAAATGTTAACGTTTGTGTAAATCGAAGGAAACTGCACACATATTGTACGTAACAAAGTATGTCATTAGTGTTTACGTTTCTGTCAGGAATTAGATTTTCTCAGTAATGAATTCAGATTAGCTTTAGATTTTTTCATTCGTGACTCAGCAAATTTTCGACTATATTCCGCCTATCACTCTGGTGATCCTGTTCTGGTCTTTACTTTGTGTAGGCACACGCAATGCAAACGTTCGAAATCGCAATTTTTTTACAGTTCTTTCTGGGCTTAGTCGCAGCCGTTAACCCTGTCGGAATCATGCCTGTGTTTGTTTCTCTAACAGGCCATATGACGCTGGAAGAAAAACATAAGACCGCAGCAACTGCTAATCTCGCCGTCGCCGTGATTCTAATCGTATCTCTACTGGCAGGTCAGATGCTGCTCGATATGTTCAGTATTTCGTTGGATTCATTCCGTGTCGCTGGTGGCTTACTTCTACTTAGTATCGCCTTCTCAATGATGAGCGGTAAGTTAGGTGAAGATAAGCAGAACAAACAGGAGAAGTCCGAGTATGTCAGCCGCGAGCAAATTGGCGTGGTTCCTCTGGCTATGCCGCTGATGGCCGGTCCCGGTGCTATCAGTTCTACTATCGTTTATGGTGCACGTTACCCGACCATGCTGGATACCGTCGGCATCATTATTACCGTCAGCTTATTCTGCCTTTGCTCTTGGTTCCTGTTCCGTTCTGCGCCATTGATTGTACGTTTTCTTGGTCAGACAGGAATTAACGTTATCACAAGGATCATGGGCTTGATTCTCGGAGCACTTGGCATTGAGTTTATCGCCAATGGCTTACGTAACTTATTCCCTGGATTAGCCTGACAAGAGTGTTGCAGGTATGATTAGCGCTATCGATTAAAAGGTAGTACCGTCATGCCACGCAAATCCCTGAAACACCATCTCTATATCATTATTTTTGGCACGCATACCAAGGCTGGGCGTGCCTTTGATATCGCATTAATTATTGCGATTCTTTCATCGTTACTGGTACTGGTTCTGGAATCAATTCCAGCGGTCGCATCCCAATGGCGAACAGAACTGCGTTACCTGGAATACACATTCACCGCTCTCTTCACTATCGAGTACCTGCTGCGCCTTTATTGCTCTCCAAAACCCGTGGCTTACGCAAAAAGCTTCTACGGCGTCGTCGATCTGTTGGCTATTCTCCCAACATACCTAGCGTTTTTCTTTCCGTCTGCGTCATTCATGGGTGTCATCAGGTTGCTACGCGTAATGCGAATATTCCGCGTACTTAAGTTGGTGCGTTACCTGCAAGACTCCAATATTTTGTTGCGCTCATTGCTCATGGCGAGAAGAAAGATCTTCATCTTTTTCAGTACGGTCGCCATCCTTGTTACCATCTTTGGCGCGCTTATCTTTGTCATTGAAGGGCCGAAAAACGGCTTTACTAGCATCCCTAAAAGTATCTACTGGGCAATCGTCACCATCACAACTGTCGGATATGGTGACCTTGTTCCTCAAACCAATTTGGGCAAAGCCGTTGCATCCATCACTATGTTACTTGGTTACTCTATATTGGCCGTACCGACAGGGATCATCACCGCCGAGCTCAACCAAGAAATGCGCACCCACAAGTCTTTGGTCAAATGCCCAAACTGCTCTAAGTCAGGACATGAGTCAGATGCCATGCATTGCAAACATTGTGGAAGTGAGTTGGCCGACCCTGACCAAAGGATAGTTGTCGAAGAAGACTAGAAAATAGACAACAGGAAAAACGAAAGGGTTGACGTTATACGTCAACCCTTCCTTCTTATACAAAGCTTGCACCTCAAGAATGAGATGATTCTTCGCTTTGATAATTACGCTTTTTCAGCAAGGATGATGCGTAGTGTGCGACGCAGTGGCTCTGCCGCACCCCACAGTAGTTGGTCACCTACAGTAAAGGCATTAAGGAAGTCATCACCCATCGCCATCTTACGTAGTCGGCCGACTGGAATCGACAGCGTACCAGTCACTTTCGCTGGTGTTAGCTCTTCTGCAGTGATGTCGCGATCATTAGGAATCACTTTAACCCAATCATTATGGGTAGCGATCATCTCTTCGATCTCATCCATTGGTACATTTTGCTTAAGCTTGATGGTCAGCGCTTGAGAGTGACAACGCATTGCGCCGATACGCACACAAGTGCCATCAATTGGTACTGGCGCATCTTGGAAGCCGAGAATCTTGTTCGCTTCAACGCCCGCTTTCCATTCTTCTTTACTCTGACCATTATCGCGCTTCACATCGATCCATGGAATCAAAGAGCCCGCCAGTGGCACACCAAACTTGTCCGTTGGGAATGAGCCGCTGCGCATGGTGTCAGCCACTTTTTTATCGATATCAAGAATAGAGCTTGATGGGTTTGCTAATTCTGAGCTTACTGAGTCGTTGATAACGCCCATTTGAGAAATCAGCTCACGCATGTTTTGCGCACCCGCACCAGATGCGGCTTGGTAAGTCATCGCACTGGTCCATTCAACCAAGCCTTTTTCAAACAGGCCGCCCAAGCCCATAAGCATCAAGCTCACTGTACAGTTACCACCAACAAACGTATTGGTGCCACCATGGATGCCTTGCTGAATCTGAGCCATGTTCACCGGATCAAGAGTGATGATTGAGTCTTGAGCCATGCGCAGCGTTGATGCCGCATCAATCCAGTAGCCTTTCCATCCCGCCTGACGAAGTGCAGGGTAGACTTTCTCTGTATAGCTACCACCTTGACAGGTAACAACCGCATCAAGCTGTTTTAAACTTTCGATGTCAAATGCATCCTGTAGGAGACCTGCTTCTTTACCAAGATTTGGAGCAGGAATACCTACCTGAGAAGTGCTGTAAAATACCGGCTCAATAAGGTCGAAATCTTTTTCTTCAACCATGCGCTGCATAAGCACTGAACCTACCATGCCACGCCAACCGACTAAACCTACTCTCATTCTCAACTCTCCGTGTACAATATTTAAAAAAGGAATTCCTCAATATTTCAATTTTCCCAACAAAATCTCAAGGAAAAATTCACTTATTTCTGTAACTTTTGCATCCTTTTTTTAAATATCTCCACCAAATGGCTTTTTGTTGCTTCTTTGCTCACCAGTCACAAGTTACAACAAAACATGCGAATTAATGTACATAAGAGAGATTTACGTGCTACATACCATTCACAAAACAACTCATTTCAAACCATTAAATTTAACCATTTTTAATATTTTTAACTAGCAATAAATACATCAATAGATTTAAATCACATCGGAGTTGTATTTGTTCGAAATATTATTCTGAGTCATGTAAAGTGCATCCAGTACCCAAATGAGTAAACACTCTCTATATGTTCCTTCCCCATACACATAGGAGCATATGGCATATAACACATATAAGAGGCTCTGCATGACGCAACTCACTCCCCGTTTACCAAGCCTGCTGCAAGTTATCGCTGCGCTTGGTTTGTTTTTGCTAATGGCTTTCTCTTTCACAGCCCAATTGGATTTGCCTATTCAGCTAGCACTCTACATAGGCTGGTTTGTCATCATGATTCTTGGTGTTCGTCTCGGTCACCAGTATAAAGATTTAGAAAAAGCAGCGCTTAATGGCATTTCTAATGGTCTAGGTGCTGTTTTAATTCTTCTAGCGGTCGGCGCTTTGGTCGGCACTTGGATTTCAGGCGGTATTGTTCCAACCATCATCTACTACGGCCTGAAAGCGATTCATCCGTCTATCTTCCTTCTGGCGACCATGATCATCTGTTCCCTGACCGCACTTGCAACCGGAACATCGTGGGGTGCAGCTGGTACTGCTGGTATTGCCATGATGGGTATTGGCCAAGGTCTAGGCGTTCCTGCACCAATCACAGCAGGTGCTGTTCTGTCAGGTTGTTACTTTGGCGATAAAATGTCTCCGCTTTCGGATTCCGTAATTTTGGCATCATCAATGTCTAACGTTGAAGTCGTTGAGCACATCAAAGGTATGCTGCCGATTGCTCTGATCAGTTACATCATCACTGGTATCATGTTTACTGCTTTTGGCTTCCACTACGCCGGTAATGTTGACATGACACAAGTGCAGTCAGTCATCGATGCCATGGAAAGTCAGTTCTACATCGCGCCATACTCGTTCGTCCCTGTCATGATCGTACTTGGCCTGTTAGCGATGCGCATGCCGTCTTTCCCAGTGATCAGCTTTGGTTCACTACTGGGGATTATCTGGGCGGTGATGATTCAAGATGTTGACTTCCTTCAGGCATTTAATACTGCGTGGGCACCATTCCATATCGAGTCTGGCGTTGGGTTTATCGACTCAATTCTCAACCGTGGCGGTATGTCTTCTATGTTAGGTTCTGTCGCTGTGATCGTCTTTGGTCTGGGCTTTGGTGGTCTATTGGACAAAGTCGGCGTATTGGAAACCATCGCCAAACTGTTTGAGCGCCGTGTCCAGAGTTCAGGTTCACTGGCAACCAGCACTATTGGTACAGCTTTCCTAGGCAACGTGTTTGGCTCTGCGATGTATGTTTCCCTGATCCTCACTCCGAAGATCTGCGCGAAAAACTACGATCGCCTTGGCTACAAGCGTAAGAACCTGTCACGAAATGCCGAATTCGGCGGTACACTAACATCTGGCATGGTTCCGTGGAGTGACAACGGTATCTATATGGCAAGCATCTTAGGTGTCGCCACACTTTCATACGCGCCATTTATGTGGCTAAGTTTTGTGTGTATTTTGGTAACGATTATTACCTCGTACATGGGTTGGTTTGTCGATAAGTGCGAACCCACAGCTCCAGCAAGTGCAGAAGAGACACCAGAGTTAAGCAAACAAACCGCTTGATAGATAACCAAAAAGAAAAGCGCCAAAACGGCGCTTTTTTATTAACTCTATAACGAGTAATCGTTCTTCTGTTCTGGTTGCTCTGAGAGGTACTCTATAAACTCAAATTGCAAGTTATGATCATCCATATAATAGGCGTTCTTGCGATGAGGGTGTTCATCTCCTCGATGATCGACAAAATAGCCTTGCTTAGCCAACCTTGCTTCCATCGCATCTAGATCGGTTACCACTATCCCTACGTGCTTAACCCCAGTGAATCGTGTTTGCCAGTCCGGCGCCTCCCCTTTTCCTGTTGAAGAAAGTGCTATGTAAGAGTTTTCATCACCGACGTGACACCACTGAATCGTCTCACCCTGACCATTAACGTATTCACCTCCACCACGGATTCGCCATTCAGGTAAAGCTGTCGTTAGTAATTTCACC
Organism: Vibrio sp. B183; assembly: GCF_000740665.1. NCBI lineage: Bacteria > Pseudomonadati > Pseudomonadota > Gammaproteobacteria > Vibrionales > Vibrionaceae > Vibrio > Vibrio sp. B183. The sequence continues at coordinate 219,908 of NZ_JPQB01000002.1, forward strand.
GTTTTGTTTGGATCAACAACACCAATATTTGCGTGCTCAACATAGCCTTTCATAATTCAGTCCTTTTGAGTAATTAGATAGTTAATTTAAGAATCAGCGCCTTACCGCCTAATCTTGTCTTCACTGATTTAACTCTAATTCCTCAAGTTAACTTTAGGTAAAGTACTTTTTTAAATTTAATTCGATTGAATGAAGGCGGAGAACATACTCGCTTGCACCAACAGTGAAAACGGGTAACCTGAATCTATCATCCTTTATTTTCTGAGCATTATGCATCTTGCCGATCGCTTGAAAATCTACCTATTCCATAAAGAAAGAATTCGGCGTTGGAATGGGAAAAATCATAAGGTACAAGGCTGGTCCAGCCATGAAGAACAACAAGTGCGCTTCGAGACTTTCGCCCGAAACATGAAGTTCAAAGGCAAACGTGTGTTGGATCTCGGCTGTGGGCTGGGAGAGTTGTATGACTACCTTTCAGAGAACCAACGCCCTGGGTTTTATCTCGGTTTCGACCAACATTGGTCTTTCCTTCACCAAGCTAGAAAGCGGATAGGCTCCTCACAATGCCGATTTAGATTCGCCGACATCAGCCGAGCAACCTTACCGGAGATGGATATCATCGTCGCCAGTGGATCGCTGAATTACCGAACGAAAAACCCAGACTATCTGAACGAAATGATCATGCGTATGTTCTCTGCATGCAAAGAGGCAACTATCTTTAATCTTCTTAACATTGAGGCATTTCCTGACCAACAGGTATTGCAAGCCTATAACAAGCTTGAGGTATTGCAGTTTTGCCAAACAGTAACACCTAATGTCACTTTAATTGACGATTACTCTGATTCTGACTTTACTTTGGTACTTAGAAAATAAAACAGAGAGCCTTTGCTCTCTGCTGTATTTATATCGCGATTTCAACTAATTAGTTGAATCAACCATTAACATCTTGTTCTTTAAGAAACGTTTGTGCTTCAAGAATCGCCTTATCCAAACGAGCTTTGAGCTCATCCAGCAAACCTGACACAGAACCAATGTCATCTTTAATTGCCTGCTCAACCTTGCCTGCTGATTCACGAAGTTTTAGTGCGCCTAAATTACCACCAACCCCCTTTAGACTATGGGCTTTACGCAACGCTTCTTCAGGAGAGTCATTGAGCAACTGAGTGATTCGTTCAGCGTCTCCAGTATGGTCATCGACAAATACCTGTAGCAACATACACACCGATTCGTAGTCATTTCCCAATGAATCAAGCATGCCGTCTAAATCAATCTCTGGACCATCGTCCAACGCAGCGGCTGCAGTAACCATGGGTGCTGATTCTTTAGCTGTCTCAACTATAGATTGAACCTCTTTCTGAGAGTTATCTGCAACTTTTTCTGAACGCTCAACCATACGTTGGACTCCTGTAAATCGATAAGTAATGAGCATCATCGCTAGCAAACAAATTCCGCTAAAAATGACACCGCCAATGACGAGATTACGCTGCTGTGACTGATATTGCGATTCGACCACATTGATCTGGGTGTGAATGGAATGTGTCATCATTTTCTCGATGACATAACTCCCTTGCGCATAGCTACCCAATACAGCTGAAGTTTGTGACAGCAATTGTTGAAGATCTTGCTTTTGCAGCGCTGGAAGAGATTCAGATGCTACGTAAAGCTGATCAAGCTCGCGGAAAACCTGAGGATTGGATCTGTTGGAGCTGAACAAAGCCTCTAAAACATTCGCACTCAAATGGTAAGAGTGTGACATCAGCTCATTGTTGTCTTGGTATTTTGCGCGAATAAACCGAACTTGGTCCACCAACGAAATTAAAGCAAGTTCATTATCAAGGAAGACTTTGGTCTGCTCTATAAATCGATCGGTGGTATAAAGCAGTTGGTTAATGTCTGGTGTCAGCCAGCTCTGCTCATAAGTCGCTTCAATTTGGAGGCGAAGAGCGTAGATAAGCTGTAAGTTGAGAGACTGGCCATCGGTCAATTCCGCTCTGTAGGCAGGCTCTTGAAACAAGGAATACTTAAGTTCATCTATGCTATTACTCAATTCTCCGACTTGGCTCATTGTCATTACGTTTGAGCGATAGCTTAGAGACAGCACTGTTGTCCCTATCACCCAGACAACAATAATCAGCCAACTCAGCTTGAGCGCTTTGCGTTCCATGTTATGCTCGTATTTGAATAAATTCCATAATTACAAGCATATACGCAAAGTTTGAGAAAGGTAGGACTAAGTGCATATTTCTTCGACTTAGTCCTGATTTAGTGAGGAATTAGCGGTTGCGTGTCAGCTGATCACGCAGGTTTGGTGGCGTACCTTTGATCGTCAGTGTATCGGTTTCTGGATCATAAAAAATACGCTCGCCAAGCAGCAAGCTGTCAAAGTTAATCGTTAGGCCACCGCCTGCGCCAACATATTTAGTCAGTTTACGTACTGCCGTTCTGTCGCCTGGGAAGCTTTCTTCAAGTTCATAACCTTGTTCCTGCGTGTAATCAAGGAAGCTGGTACCATCCTGAGAAGGAGGTAACTCACCCGACAGCTCACGAACCTGAACTTCGTCACCACTTTTAATTTGTTCGTTACAGTAGTCCGCTACCTGCTTTTTGTAACTGATGGCTTCATCTTTCTCTAACTTAGAGTCTGTACAAAAATCTTCAACCGCCTGCATGAGAACTTGGTTTTGTTGCTTAATATCGAGTCCTACTTCCGCCTGCAAGAAATCAAGGAAAAAGTCTGCGACTTTACGCCCAACTCGACCTTTAATATAGGCAAGGTAGCGGTTTGACTCTTTGTCAGTCTCATAACTGGTCAGGTCAATACGCGCTGCGATATCCATTTTGCTCAGATCTAGATAATCAGTCGCACTAATTTCGAGACCTTCTGTCACTTTTAGGCTTTCATTTGAAGGAATGATGGCAACAAAAAGGTAATCTGTCGCCAGAGACTGATATTCAGCAATGACCAGAATACCCTCATCAGCAAACGGGTACTTACTTAACTCATCTTTCAGACGGTTTGCACTTTCTTGTGAGAAATCATAGAAGCTTCTCTCACCTTTACGAAGTTCATGCAACCAGTTCTGGAATTCGCTGTCAGATTTGAATGAGCCGAACCCTTTGCCAGCTTTTGAATTAAAGACACGATGAAGCTCAGCCACTAGGTTTTCAGTCGATGCGTCATTAGCCAGAGAGTCAGCTCGGAAGTTAACAACAAGTTCGTCTGAATCGTTTTTTCGTAGCTGGTGTAAGATAACGTTTGAAAGATGAAGACTCATGATGAATTTTTATCGTCGTGTAGGTTTCAGTTGCGACGCATTGTAGGTTATCATAAGCCGCTTTACTATCACCATTAGAGTCTTTATGCCGATTACATCTAAATACAGCGACGACAAAGTTGAAGCTATTCTATCAGAAGTGGCTGCAGTGTTAGACAAACACGGTGCGGGTCCGGAATTATCTTTGATGATTGCGGGAAATATCGCTACCAATGTCTTAAATCAAAACGTTAATGCTTCACAACGTAAAGCACTTGCTGAAAAATTTGCTCAGGCGCTGTTGTCTTCTATTGAAGAAAACACTCACTAGAAAAATAAACGGACAATAGAACAGTACATGGTAGATAACGGAAATACATACGGCGAGCGCGTATCGCGTTTAGTGGGTTGGGGGCATTGGTTTGCCTTTTTCAACATCATAGCGGCCATGTTAATTGGTACCCGTTACATCACTCAGTCTCCCTGGCCCGAAACCCTTTTAGGACAATTCTATCTGGCCGTATCTTGGGTGGGGCATTTCGGTTTTCTCGTTTTTGCACTCTATCTACTGGTTCTGTTTCCGCTAACCTTCTTGATACCGTCACGCAAGCTATTTCGCTTAGTGGCGGTCTGCTTTGCCACCGTCGGATTGACGGTGCTTCTGATTGACACTCAAGCCTATCAAAAAATTAACCTCCACCTCACGCCTGTCGTCTGGGAAGTGTTGTTTAGTGAGGAAGGCAGTTCGATCAGCATAGATCTACAGCACTTGTTTGTTGTACTTCCACTGATATTCCTATTACAACTGGCGCTATCAGAGTGGGTGTGGCGTAAGCAACGTCGTCTGTCTCACAAACATGTCGGTCGTCCAATCGCCGCATTATTCTTTGTCAGCTTTATTACCAGCCATTTGATTTACGTCTGGGCTGATGCTTATTTCTACAACCCAATTACGGCGCAAAAAGCCAACTTCCCCCTTTCGTACCCAATGACGGCGAAGTCCTTTATGGAGCGTCATGGTTTATTGGATAGAGAAGAATACCTTCAACGTCTCAAAGAGAGTGAAGCGAACACAGATTTGGTTCGCTATCCTCTTGAAAAGCTTGAATTCAACCGTCGAGCGAACCCGCTCAATGTACTGGTTGTCAGTGTTAATAACCTACGTGGTGATGTCCTGACGCCGCAGTTGATGCCAAATGCCGCTGAGTTTGCCTCGAACAACCTCAACTTTGCGAATCACTATAGCTCCAGCAACGATACTTTCGGCGTGTTTGGTTTGTTCTATGGCCTGCCAAGTAGCTATGTCAGCAGCATCAAAACTCAAGGTTCTCGCCCAATCTTGCTTGATACACTGCTCGATAAAGAGTACAGCTTCGGCTTGTTCAGTGGCGATAACTTCGATGATACGCTTTATGGTGAAACCGTCTTCCGTGGTCTGAACTTTACTGGCATTGCCTTTAATGACAGCACATCACCTGATACTCAAGCCATTAATGCTTGGGCAACATGGGTGTCTCAGCAGAAGCAGCAACCTTGGTTTAGCTTTATTGAACTCACAACGGTCGATAACTTTAGCGCCTATAACGAAACAGGCAACAACACGTCTACGTTAGAGACCTTGAAACAGGGCTATCACACGTCTGTGAACAACGCCGATGAAGAACTGGGCGTGCTGTTCGAGAAGATAAAAGAACTGGATATTGGTGACTCAACAGTTATTGTCATCACATCAAATCATGGTACTGAGTTTAACGAAACTAAGACCAATAGCTGGGGTTCAAACAGTAACTACAGCCGTTATCAACTTGAAGTGCCAATGATTATTCACTGGCCAGGCAAAGTCGCCGGAAAATACGATCACCGCACTAGCCACCTTGATTTATCTGTGACTCTTCTGCAGGATCTACTGGGTGTATCTTCTAACCCATCAGATTTCAGCAGCGGTCAAAACCTGTTTGATGAACGCTCTAGAAAATGGATTCTTGCAGGCGACACAAGAGAGTTGGCATTAATCACAAACAAAGACACAACGGTGATCGATAAGTTTGGTAACTACAAATTGTATGACAGTAATTACCAACGCCTGAAAGACGAAAACCCAACATTGCCAGTTTTAATGCAAGGTCTGACAGAGCTACAGCGTTTTTACGTAAAAAGTAACTAAATCATAGCCTTAGTAATTGACCTCGCCGTAAATTATGGGTAGATTATTTGCATCGGACTGTAGCGCAGCTTGGTAGCGCACCGTCATGGGGTGTCGGGGGTCGCTGGTTCAAATCCAGTCAGTCCGACCATTACACCTAGAAAAAGAGAGCTTCGGCTCTCTTTTTTGTTTTTGGCTGTTTGCACCTCTCGCTCGAAAGACCAACTCACCATGGCTAACAATAAAAAACCGCCTCAACGGCGGCTTTAGAATCATCGAACTGAACTTCAACAGTATTAGTTCAGTTTGAACTGAGCGACTATTTGTGAAAGCTGCTGGTTGTTTTTGGACAAACCTGATGTGCTCTCCATCGTTTGTGAACCATTACTGGTGAGCTCATCGACCATGCTTTGAATGGTCGTCATATTGCGGCTGACTTCTTCTGTCACCGCATTTTGCTGACTTGCTGCTGTCGCGATTTCAAGTCCAAGATCATTTATACGCACGATAGAATTAACCATACGATCCAGGCTCTCATTCACATTCTCCGTCGTCTCAGCTGTTTCCTGACAACGTTGCTTAGTGTCATCCATCGCTTTAACAACCGTTCTGGTACCCTCGTTAAGGTTATCCAGCATATTGTTGATTTCAGAGGTACTTTGCTGAGTACGGGCAGCTAAAGCGCGAACCTCGTCCGCAACCACTGCGAATCCACGCCCTTGCTCACCTGCTCGCGCCGCCTCAATCGCCGCGTTCAGCGCCAACAGATTGGTTTGATCAGCAATCTCACCGATCACCATCAACACAGAGCCTATCTTCTGCGAGTCTTCGTTCATAGCCTGAATACTTTTCGCCATCGATTCAACTTCTTCGATCAGGTCAGCAACACTGCGAACGGCACTGGCAACGACCAGTTTCGACTGCTCGGCTTCATCATTGGTTACACGAGTAAACTCCGCGGTTTGAGATGCACTTTGTGCTACGCTTTCGGCGGTTGAACTCATTTCATTCATCGCCGTTACCACTTGGGTGGTTTCCATTGCATGAGATGTCAGCACTTGAGCATTACTGTCGGTCTGCGATTTTAATAGCTCAATGTTTTCTGAAATTTGATTGGACGATTTCGACACTTCCAGCATCATTGATTGCAGGTTACCAATGAAGGTATTTACTGCCTGAGCTATCTGGCCTAAGTCATCGTCAGTTTTGACTTCAAGACGACGTGTTAAGTCGCCATTGCCCTGAGACAGATCGAGGACAGTACTCTTTAACGCTAGAATTGGACGATAGGCATAATTGAGAATGACGAACAAGATGATAAAAGCGACAACGAGTAACACCAGTGCTGTATAGAGTGAATTTTTCAGTGCTTCGTCAACTTCGGCATAAGCAATGGATTTATTCACCCCGACCAACAAATGCCAGCTGTTGTTCTCATCCAATTGAATGGTCTGGAAGAAAGCGACCTTCTCAATGCCTCCTAAACTATAATCCTTCATCCCTGTCGGCTGAGACAGCAAAGCGTCGGTCAAAGGATTTAATTCAGCAAAGTCATACAATTTCGTTTCACCGGGTACATCCACTTCTCCGTTTGAGGCAATTGTCAGACTGTTGTGGTCATATAGACCCATCATCGCACCCGGGAAAGGCGCTTTTCTGACCAGTTCATCCAATAAAGTCAATTCGATATCGGCTAGCAAGACCCCTTTTAGCTGGCTTTGCTCGTAAAAAGGTTCAGCAACACTTACCATCAAACTTTTGGTCAAAGCATCACTGTAGATTTCCGTGACAATTGTGCCACGCTTTTGCTTGGCAAGTTGGTACCAGTCGCGTTTACGTGGGTCATATTTGGCTAAGTCCCGCTTACCGCTGTTATTGCCATAAGAGCGGCCATCTTCGTAACCAACCAGAATATCCGATGCAGGAGAGGTGTTTGCGATCTGTCTGATCATCAATAAGATTTGGTCATCGTTGTAGTCTGGAACAAAATCAGGCGCGTTCGCCACCAGCCCAGACTTAATTGAGTCAATCCAAGTTAAGATCGTATCGCTGGTTGTACTGATTTTTAGCATCGAGTATTCATTAACCCGCTCGTGAATCGACGAAGAAATTTGTCTGTAAGAAAGGAAGCTAGAAACCGTAAGTGATGCTGTCAGTAAGAGAATGACAACAGCAACGATCCTGCCCTTAAAACTGTTTAAAACACTCATATCCTTTACCACTGTTTCATAAGTGAGACGAATGTATCATCGCAATTGCATAATGCTCCTTGTTTTCATCTAAATTTTTACGCTGATCACACTATTAATAAAGTTAACAACATCTTTCTAAGTCATTGTAAGTATTGATAGTTAATAGAAGATTAATCGTATTCGAGCCCGAAAAAATACCGTTTATCGTTCCTCGATGTTTCATGACAACTGAAGCCAACTAAATAAGGTTTCAGCGCTTTTAGTCACCAATATCAAACAGCCTGTTCGACAAACGATCTCAACGATACATAGAACCTTTAGCTATTGAATATGCAGCAATTAGCTTTGCGTAAGTTGCCGTTGATCACTACTATCAATTTGAACGATCGTTCAACAGGGTATATGATTCACCAGAACAATAATTAATCCAAACAGAGGTTGCAGATGTATCTAGCTCAGTTTTTTAAAACCGCAGGCGAACCCGCGATACTAAAACGCTCGCTAAAGGTTTCTCTTATAGTTGGCACTATTCTTATGTTCATTAATCACGGCGACAAATTGCTCTACAACAACATCGACGCAACACTGGTTATCAAGATATTAATGACTTACTGCGTACCTTTTTGTGTATCTACCCAAGCAAGCGTTTCTGCAACTCTACAATCACGAAACAAGGCCGCCTAATCATGAAATTTTCCTTTAAAAAACAGTCTCCAGATATTGTTGAGGTCAAAACCAGTCACCTCGAAGAATTAGAGCAAATCTCTGATAAGTACTCGCTATTCAAACAGAATGATCCCACCAACTATGCAAAGAAAATTCACGTCAATGCGGCCAATGTCCATAAAGCGTCCCGAAGTCGCGCTGAATCTATCGAGCAAAGCTACGAACTGGTCAATCACTTTATCGAGCAATCGGAAAGCATTAATAAACTGTCTTGTGAGAGTCACCAATATTCCAGCAAAACGGCTGAAACTGCAGCCAATACCATCGATAAGCTGGAGCTTTTGGAAGAACAGGTGCTGGTTTCTAAGGAAAAGATCTGTCAGTTCAGTGACCTTCTTGAATCATTAGATGAGATAAACAAGAACGTCACCCAATTGGTGGATTCCATCAAAGGCATTGCGGCACAGACAAACTTGTTAGCGCTTAATGCCGCGATTGAAGCGGCTCGAGCTGGAGAGCACGGTCGCGGTTTTGCGGTGGTCGCAGACGAAGTCCGTCAGTTAGCGAACACAGCGAACCAGTCAGCAGAGAGTATCGATACTGAAATGGCGTCGATTTCAAAAATATCAGACAGCATTTTCAATAAGCAAAAAGAAGTCGAGGACGTCATTATTCTCAGTTCAGAAGTCACTAAAGACACCATGCTAAAAATGCAGAACCTGATGGACATGTCGATTGAAAGTAAAACCTCCTCCAAAACCATCATGGATGCCATTGAAGCGCAGCTGTCAGACTCAAATACGGTTAAGCAAAACATGGAAGCCTTAGTTGAAGACACCAAGCTGTCAATCAGCCTTTCAGGTAATAACCATGAACTCGCGGAACAAATCGTCAACTCTTTATCTTATCTGGAGCTAGGTGGTCACGCAGGTCGAAAGGAAAGCGCTTAACACCGTTAGCGTGTGAGCAAATAAGGAGGAAGCCACATGGATAAAATTGAAATGAGTGTTTCTATCTCACTGAATGAGATCTTAAGTGAGCGTTCACTATCATCATATGTTCAATCTATTAGAGATCTTAAGAGCCAAACTACCTATGGACATGAAGTTTTGGTTCGTGGTCCTTCAGATTCCTTGTGGCATCGCCCCGATCAATTGTTTTCTGCAGCTCAATCACAGCAACTCAGCAGGCAATTGGAAATTGTCATCCTCGACGTTCATCTTGAAAACATTGTCGCCCACGCTCCCATAGGGTGTTACACCGTTAACCTCACTCCTAACCTATTGTTAGATGAGACCGTATTCCAGATACTTAGCCGCTATCCGCTCGCCGAAAAAATTAAGATCGAGCTTACCGAACACTTACCGATACGGGACTGGCAGCCAATAAAACAACGAATGGCTCAATTGAGGAAACGGGGCTACCAGTTTTGGCTTGATGACGTTGGCTGTGGATTCTTTGATTTGGCGCTGATCGATGAAGTTAAACCAGAGGTGGTTAAACTGTGCATAAAAATCGTCAGCAGGCTTACGTTTGATTCTACTCTGGTCGATGAAATTAAAACCGTCGTCACAGCGGTTCATGACTACGGCGGCGCGGTTTTGGCTGAAGGGATTGAAGAGCCAGCCCAACTCGATATGGCGCAGCAACTGAATATCGACTTCGCACAAGGCTATCTTTTTGATAAGCCACGGCCACTCATCTGAAGAACCAAACTCCAACTATCAACTAAAGATGTATCGTTGGGTTTTTTGTTCTTATTGTTCTGTTTATTGAGACTATAAATCAGTTTCTGCTGTATTTATCCAAAAATACTGACAAGTATACTTTGCTTCAAGTCGAACAAATCCACCTAACTTGAAGAGGTATACCAGATGTTAAAACCACTCAACACAATCACTCGTGCTTATTCTGCCATTTCGCTTCTTGCAGTTACTATGGGGGCAAACGCTGCAACCACGGAACACACTCATACAAGAGCAAGCGTTATTGAGATTACCGCTCAACAGGGACAAAACACCGCCCTTGCTGACTTCCTTTCGGTTGGTGCACAGCTCGTTCAGGACAACGAACCTGACACACTGTTCTGGTCTGCACTTCAAACCGAAGATAAAAACACCTTTGTGATCTTCGACGCTTTTGGCTCTCAAGCTGCTCAGGATGCGCATTTTGCTGGGAAAATCCCGAAAGCACTGAGTGAAAGTGCTGCAACACTAGTTAAAGGTGGATGGAACGACGGCGTGCTACCTAACATCCACAATGCTGACATTATTGCTTCAAAAGTCGGCAAAAATACGCAGGAAAGTATCAAGATTGCCACTTTTATCCCCTTGAAGGCAAAGCCAGGTCAAGAACAAAAGCTCGCGGAATTACTCAAGCAAGGCGCTCACATCGTAACAACGCAAGAGCCCGGCACAGTCCATTGGTTTGCCATTCATTTTGGCGATGATCGCTTCGGCATTGTAGATTTCTTCGCTGATCAAGCCGGAGTTGATGCGCACTTTAATGGCGGCGTTGCTGCTGCAATGAAACAACATGCCTCAACTCTGGTTGAAGGTGGTTGGGAGCAAGGCGTACTCGCTGGTATCCAAACTTACCAAGTCATTGAGTTGCTCCAGCACTGATCAGTGAGAATATGCCTTCAACAAGCCTGCTGACTGAGCAGGCTTGGTATCACTCTCCAGTCAGCAAGCTTTTCGTAAAACCAGCGTAAACGTCATCCCGCTTGTGGCATTGTTTATCCCAGTCAACCTTCCCTGCATGTCACGGACATTGTTCGCTGCAATCGCTAATCCAAGCCCCAGTCCCTCACCGATTTTTTTGCTGGTGTAGAAAGGCTCAAACATGCGCTCTAGGTTATCTTGTTCCACACCACAGCCGTTATCGATGATTCTGATTTCTACTTCATTCGATGAGCATCTCACCTCAATGTCTAGTCGAGGAAAGTCAGTATTCACCATTGCATCCAAAGCATTGCCAACCAAGTTTCCGAGTACGTGGCGCAACCTAGCCTCTTCGCCAAGCACAATCAGCTTTGCGCTCTCAGTACGAAGCTCGAAATCCACCTTGTCCAAGCGCGCTTGATGAACTTGCAGTACTTCATCCAACGCTTCCTTGAGTGACACAGGCTGTGGAGAATCGAGTCGCTGAAACGCAAACGACTTAAGCTGACGCGTCATCGACGCCATACGTTCAAATAACGTCATTGCCAATGACATATTGTCTTTCAGTAACTCTGTGTCACCTCTTTCAAGCAACAATTGGTTACTCGAAAATAGCGTTCTGAGCCCTGTCAGTGGTTGATTAAGTTCATGCACAATGGCACTGGACATTCTTCCAAGCGCGACCATTTTGCTCGACTCAATCAACTCTTGCTGAGCATTGTCGAGTGCTTTCGTCCGCTCTTCAACTCGCACCTTCAACATCTGGTTTGACTGTTTCAAAGCCATTTCAGCGCGTTTTCGCTTACTAATATCAATCACAGTACATAGGTAATAGCCTCTTTCATGCCAAGGTAAGGCACTGAGTGAGAGCATCACGGGAAAGCAGCTACCGTCGCTGCGCTGGCCTAAAATTTCTACTTCCGTCATTTCAGCCAGATAGGTGTGCTTATCGAAGTTTCTCAGTAGTTCTAACGTGGGTGAATCCGAACGGCTGCTGTCAAACAACTGCCATACCTTAATATGACGAGTCATGGAATCTGACAGACTAAAATACTTCTTCGCCATCGGGTTAATGTCTTGGATATGGCCACTATCATCAATCAATATCAACCCGACATGGGTTTTACTGAGCATCACATTCAGCCTTTTCTCAGAGGCTTCCACCAGCTTTTGTATACGTTGTTGGCTACGCTGTTTTTGATGTCGTTGATATCTGATCACCATCAGTAACATGATGATTAAACACCCAACCACAGCACTCACGCTAATCCAGCGTGTAGTGCGTAACATCGACTGCAAGGGAGTGAGGTATACCAGCCTCCAGTTGAGATCATCTAAAGTAACCGACTGAACTAAATATCTTTTTTCCTTTAGTTGCCAGGTTTCAATGCGCGTTCCATCATACAGGGTTCGGTACTCCATCATTTCCCCACTATCGAAGTGCTGATTAAACCAGGTGGATGAAAAGAAAGGGTTACTGGAGAGAAAAAACTGGCTGTCAGGATGGTGCGCCAAAATCGCCTCTCCCTGAGAAAACCATTGATCGATTAGAAGAGTCAGATCTATCTGAACCGCGACAATACCAATGATAGTCACGCCATCGTACAGAGGGGCGGCAATAAAATAATCCGAGCTGTTTGGGCGGGTGGACACATGAGAAATCACGCCACGATGTTGCTGAATTTTGGCCGCGATTTCCTTGGCGCTGTCACCAGCGAGCTGACTAGATTGCACACTGGAAATTTTAAGCGTGCCTTTGTCGGTAAGTACATACCAACCTTTGGTGTTAGCCGCCTTGTCCAGTTGTATCAGTTGCTGCTGAATCTTTCGATAAAGCTGTTGCTCACCGCTTAAAAAACGCACACTCTCTTCATCTTTAGTGACTAAGAAAGGCAAGTAGTCAAAACGACGTAATGTGCGGCGAACTTCTTCGATATAACCGAGAAAACGAGCTTCTGCGTGACGTTGCTTACTTTCCAGCTTCCACTGTTTAACCACTTCCTCACTTACAATCTGAATCAAACCTATCAGCAAAAGGGCAACGGCAAACAAGCCATATCGTTGTTGAGCCACCATAGCAATTTCATCCTTTATCACTTATTGAGGCCACACATACTAGGTTTTGACGAATTACACTGCTCGGTTTTAAAACGGACAAACTAGTTGCATAAAGTGAGAGCCAGCTCCTTTCCGCCTGAGGACAATTTCCTTAACGTGACGGAAAAAAGACAACGACGTTAGATATGGCACAAGTAACTAAACACTCTATAGCGCTGCTCGAGGACGACCCTATCGTTCGCCAGACGACCGCTCAATGGCTGCAACTGGCTGGTTTTGATATCACCACTTTTGACAATGGCCAGGCAGCGCTGGCCGAAATTACTCAGCATAAGTTCATGGCGATCATCAGTGATGTTCGTTTGCCGGGAATCAACGGCTTGGAATTGCTACAGCAAGTGAAGCAGCAAGCTCCGGGCATTCCGGTGATCCTCATAACCGGACATGGTGATGTCGATATGGCGGTCAAAGCTCTTCAGCAAGGTGCCTACGATTTCATCGAAAAACCATTTGAGCCTGAACGCTTAGCGCAAACCATCAACCAAGCCATCCTGCCTTATATCGAATCTCAGAAGTGGCAATCACGGCAGGCTTATCTCCAGAGGCTTGAAGGTATTGAGCAAATATTGATTGGTCGCAGTCAAGTCATGTGCGAGCTGCGTGAGCAGGTGCAGAAAGTCGCCGATATTGACACCAACGTCATCATTTATGGCGACACTGGGTGCGGAAAGGAGCTGGTCGCTTACTGCTTGCATCACTTTAGTGCCCGACAATCGCATCCATTCGTACCGCTCAATTGCGGCGCAATACCAGATAACTTGTTTGAAAGTGAGTTGTTTGGTCATGAAGCCGGGGCTTTTACTGGCGCTGCCAAGCGACGCATCGGCAAGATAGAATTTGCCGACAAAGGCACCTTATTCCTTGATGAAATAGAAAGCTTGCCCTTAGCAATGCAGGTCAAGCTACTGCGCGCTCTGCAAGAAAGTACCGTCGAACGTGTGGGCAGTAATCACGCTAAGCAGGTCAACTTGCGCGTCATCTCAGCCGCTAAGTGTGACTTGCTCAATCATTCTGATTTTCGCCCTGATCTGTTTTACCGTTTGAACATCGCGCAGCTGCATCTACCTGCCCTGAAAGACCGAGAAGAAGACGCCTTACTGCTGTTTGAACACTTTACTCAGGAAGCCAACCCCAACACGCGACGTGCCAGCCCTGCCGATCAACAAGCGTTGATCAGCTACCCTTGGCCGGGCAATGTTCGTGAGCTGCGTAATGTAGCAATTCGCTTCGCACTGGATGACTCACTGACCGTTGGTGACATTCTATCTTGCCGTCCACACGCTACCACAGCGGGTATCAAGCAAGGTTTACCACTCGCCGTTCAGATGCAGAGCTTCGAGAGAAAAATTCTCCACGACGCGTTGAGGCGCCACCAAGGCTGCATCAATGATGTGATGGAAGAGCTGGATTTACCTCGACGAACACTCAACCAAAAAATGGTCAAGTACGCACTAAACCGAAGCGACTATATCTCCTCTTAGATTTGTCAGCCGATAGGCAAAAATCCGCTTATCTGAATGCTGCACGTCTCGGCGCCATTTACCGACTAGCAATAGTCACGCTATTTAGGGGCTGAGACGTCATTCGCTGCACTCCCTTCTTGATGAGCCATTTTTTGCTTACGGCAACCACCTCAAATAAGCAACCAATTGCTTATTTGAGGTGTGCTTTAATAAAAAACCCTTTTATTACATTAACTTAAACTTTGGCATTCTGCTTGCTCTATGTGTTTTTCCAATTTTAATAACATCTAATGATATGGAGCATCATCATGACGTTAAAACAGATCTTCACAGCCACAGCACTTACACTCAGCGCGCTGGCATTTACTCATCCAACTCTCGCTAGCGATCGCAGCTATATTCTCGCGACCGCTTCAACCGGTGGAACTTACTATCCGGTAGGCGTGGCACTGGCAACGTTAAGTAAGGTGAAACTCGCCCCTAAGCAACATTTCTCACTGGCCGCCATCAGCTCTGCAGGTTCCGGAGAAAACATTAAGCTTCTTAATGACAATCAGGCACAATTTGCGATTTTGCAGGGGCTGTATGGCGCTTGGGCATGGCAAGGAGCGGGGCCTTACCAGAAGTCAGGCAGTCAGACTCAATTGCGTTCAGTTTCCATGCTGTGGCAAAACGTGGAACATTTTATTGTACGTTCAAACTTAGCGCAGACAGGGACTGTAAGTGACCTTGAAAAACTAGAAGGCAAAAAATTTTCTATTGGTAAGAAAAGCTCAGGTACAGAGAACTCGGGGCGTCAGATACTGCGCAGCCTCTCTATTAATCCGGAAGATTTCAAATTGGCCTTCATGGGCTATGGTGGTAGCGCCAGCGCACTGCAAAACGGCACCATTGATGGTATGAACACACCAGCGGGCGTGCCTGTTGGCGCGGTTACTCAGGCGTTTGCCGCGCTTGGCAGTGACATTCAAATTCTCTCTTTCACCGATGAGCAAATCAAACAGGCAAATCAGGAATATGACATTTGGACAAAATATGAGATACCAGCGAACACCTACCCAGGTGTAGACAAACCCATCACTACAATTGCTCAGCCAAACTTCCTTGCGGTGCGCGACGATATCCCTGAGGAAGACGTTTATCAGCTGACGAAAGCAATCTACGAAAACTTATCCTTCCTTCAAGGTATCCACAAAGCCACCAAAGCGATGGCGTTGGAAAAAGGCACCTCCGGCCTGCCAGTACCACTGCACCCAGGCGCAGCTCGCTATTACCGAGAAATGGGTATCGATCTTCCACCTGAGTTGATTGTGCGTTAAGCCGTTCTGACCTGCACGCATGGAGTTTGTTATGAAGGATTCGCTTCAACAAGAACTGCAAAAGTTTGAACTGCCCACACGTACTGACTTTCCCTTGGTTGGGGAAGTCATTACAACACTCGGCGTGGTTCTCTCTCTCTTACATATCTGGTTTAACACCATAGCCGCACTGCCTGAGTTATGGATTTCCGCCATTCACTTTGCTGGTTTCGCGATCATATGTGCGCTCTGGTACCCAGCACACGGGTCTTTAAAGAGAAGTCGATCAGCCCTTATTGCAGATATTGGGCTCGTCATCGCCATCCTCGCTTGTGTCGTCTACCTCCCGTTTGCTGAAGATGCACTCTACGAGCGAGGCATGAGCTTTATTGCCAGCGACTGGTTCTTTTCCGTACTGGCGATCGCCATCGTCATAGAACTCATACGCCGCACCATGGGCTGGTTCATTCCGGTCCTGATCCTTGTCTGCCTCAGTTACGTGGTGCTATGGGGGAAATGGACAACCGGTTTATTCCACTTTCCCGGGTTGAGCTTTGAGACTCTGCTCTATCGAAGCTTCTACTCATCAGAGGGAATGTTCGGCCCTATTTCGCGCATAAGCTGGACGTTTGTCTTCATGTTCATTCTGTTTGGCGCCTTTTTGGTCCGTTCAGGCGTTGGTGACTATATTCTTGCCGTAGCAAAAGCTGCGGCTGGAAAAATCATAGGTGGACCCGGTTTTATCGCCGTCATCGGCTCGGGTCTAATGGGTTCGGTGTCTGGCTCAAGTGTCGCCAATACCGTTTCCACGGGTGTCATCAGTATTCCTCTGATGCAAAAAGCTGGCTTTCCACCTCGCTTCGCAGCCGGCGTCGAAGCGGCTGCGTCAACTGGAGGACAACTCATGCCACCAGTTATGGGCGCTGGTGCATTTATTATGGCCTCTTACACGCAAATCCCTTATGTCGATATAATCTTAGTGTCTCTATTACCAGCGTTGATATACTTCCTTTCCGTGGCTTTCTTTGTGCGGATTGAAGCTAAACGCAGCGGGGTACAGAAGGTATCAACTGATGGCGAGTCATTACTCAGCGTCTTACTATCCGGTTGGCATAACCTGATTCCATTAGCAGTATTAGTGACGCTGTTGGTGCAAGGGTTCACACCAACTTATGCCGCAGGGTTATCCATTTTGTCGGTTGTGGTCGCGTCGTGGTTTTCGAAACAGCACAGAATGGGCCTACGCGCTATTTTTGAAGCATTGGCACAAGGCGCAAAAAACATGACCACCACCGCCGTGCTTTTGGTCGGGATTGGTTTAGTGGTGAATGTCATCAGTACCACAGGCATTGGCAACACCTTCTCACTCATGATTCATCACTGGGCGAACGGACAACTGCTGCTGATGATCCTGTTTGTTGCCCTAGCCTCTTTGATACTGGGAATGGGCTTGCCTGTCACCGCGTCTTACATCGTACTAGGCACGCTGTCTGCGCCTGCTCTGTACGAATTGCTGGCAGAGAAACAGCTGCTCGACCTCATGGTGTCGGGTCAACTGCCACAGGAAGCGATGTCTATCTTTATGCTCACCGCACCGGATCAACTCAGCACGCTTGCCGCCCCGATGTCACTGGAAACGGCTCAGCAACTGCTCTCTCAAGTACCAGCTGATTTTATGCAGACATTACTCGAACAAAGCTTAGGGCTGGAAACAGTCAGTCTGGCTTTGCTGTCCGCGCACCTGATCATTTTCTGGTTATCGCAAGACAGCAATGTCACGCCGCCAGTGTGTTTAACAGCCTTTGCCGCTGCCACCATAGCAAATACTCCACCGATGCGAACCGGCTTTACGGCGTGGAAAATAGCCAAGGGTTTATATTTAGTTCCGCTGCTGATCGCCTACAGTGGTATTGTCAGTTGGGATACGGTGTCAGTACTGGAAGCAGGGGTGTTCGCTATTTTAGGCACTTATGCATTTGTTGGCGCGATGGAAGGTTATCTGGAAGGGAAAATCCATCTGGTAATGCGTATCTTACTTGTCGCTATCGGTTGCGCCCTCGTCTGGCCTGAAACCGCTTTGATTGTCCGCTTAGCATGTTGTGCAATATTGATTGGTTTCGTGTGGTACAGTCGAAAACATTATCAGCCTACGCCGTTACAACAACCTGTTTCCTCTTAGCGGACGGAGGTTACCTACAGAGCGCTAAACTTCTGAGCGCTGTGATTATCACAGCGCTCTTTCTATTCTCCATGAATCTATTTTTCACAGGTCACTACCGAATAACTCTCTGTTTATTCGTCATATTTGGTCTAAAAACACGCACTTGATCTAGTTTTCCTCTTCAAGTGCTCACAATTAAAGCAATCAGTAAAATTAGGGGTTTACAAGAAAAACCAACCTATATATTATTCGCCTCAACAACGGAGAGATGGCTGAGTGGTTGAAAGCACCGGTCTTGAAAACCGGCATACGTTAATAGCGTATCTAGGGTTCAAATCCCTATCTCTCCGCCACATTCAGTAAAAAAGCCGCTAAGCAATTAGCGGCTTTTTTCATTTTTGTTGTTCGGAAACGGAAGTTGTCTAATCACCTAGTTGAGAACAACCCACCTCCCTATAAAAAGCCCACTCTTATCTGAGCGGACTTTTTACTCTCATGTCGCCTTCTCTCATCGGCAAAATTTCACTCAGCCTATAACTGATTGATATCTTCCTGATCGCCTTGCGCGTAACTGCCAAGATGAGTAGAAAAGCTCTCGGTCTGAATCAGTTCCAGTACTTTATCTTTGAGCTCTTTCGGATACATACGCTTGTCGTTCAGTTCAGTCAAAGGCACCCATTCCACAGACTGGATGTATTCTTCGTCATTAAGTCCAGTAAGGTTCTCGATATGAGGTTCACCATGATAGCGGGAGACACGGTAGAAGAATTCAGAGTGATAACGGTTTCTGTGTGTTTCAAGAAACTCGCGCACACAAATCAGCTCCCCTGCTTCAATATCCAGCCCAGCCTCTTCTTTAAACTCCCTCACAACACAATCTTTTGAGCTTCTGTCGCCTTCTTCCATACCACCACCCGGCGGGATCCAATACTCTCCCGTAAAGTCTCTGACTTTCAAAAGCAGCATCGCGTCATTGTCGATGAGTATGCCTGCAGCCCGAATTCTCTGTTCCATTGTTAACCTTTATTGATTGCCATAGACCTGAAAGGCCGCATTAAGTAACTGCATGTGGATCGGTACCAATTCGCTGTGGTCAGTGCGGTAGCCGCCTCCAACAACACAACCTATCGGAAGTGCGTTTGTTTTCGCCAGCTCAAACATGGCAACGTCTCGTTGGTAAATCGCCTGAGTAGAAACATTGAAGTAACCGAGCTCGTCATCTTGATGAATGTCTACGCCCGCATCATAAAGGATCAAATCCGGTTGATGCAGATTAATCGCCATTTCGACAACTGAGGAAAACGAGCTAAGAAACTCTTCATCGCTGGTTTCACGTGGTAAAGCCACATCCATATCTGAATCTGGCTTACGTGCAGGAAAGTTTTTATCGCAATGAAAGGATAGCGTCACGATATCATCCTGATCTGCACATAGCGTTGCAGTCCCATCACCATGGTGGACGTCACTATCAACAATCAGCACTTTTTCGATGCCTTCATGCGTTAGTGCACGTTTCGCCGCCAATACCAAATCATTAAGTAAACAGAACCCACTGCCAAAATCATAATGTGCATGGTGGTATCCGCCACTCAGGTGGATAGCCACACCATGTTCAATCGCTTTTTCAGCCGTCAGGCAAGTTCCACCTGCCGACGTCAACGTGCGTTCAATAAGGCACTCACTCCACGGGAAACCAATACGTCGCATCCGCGCTGCAGGCAGGCCACCAGAAAACAGCTCAGACACGTACTGTTCACAGTGCGTCTTCATCACTTCCTCTGATGTCAAAGCTTGAGGTTTACAGTAGTGGAAAAACGCCTGCCACTGCTCGTCACGAAAGCGCACTTTCTCGATCTCATTGAATAACAGACGATACTTATGGATCGGGTATCGGTGACCTTGAGGTAACGGCAGCTCTGAATAGATGGAATGATAAATCAGTGGGATCATTGATATCAGTCGATATTTGAGTTTTGAGTATGGTAACAAGTTGCATCACGGTTGCAAAACAACTTAAATAGTAATAATTATCATTTAAGTTGTTTAATCTTATGCATCATCCAAAACTGTTTTTACTGCTAGGAATCATAGTCGGTTCAGTTGGCGCTATATCTTTGTTTTCCCTGATGCTGGTCTCTGCATGGTGGCTGGTTGATTTTACGTTGACCGCTTAGCAAAATAGCCCAAATACTTTAACAGGGGTTCACCATGAAAACTGTTCTAATCACCGGAGCTAACCGTGGTATCGGGCTGAGCTTAGTCAAAAACTATCTTGCTCAAGGCTGGCAGGTTCACGCAACCTATCGCTCAGAGAAGAGCTCGCAGGATCTCCTTGAACTGGAAGGTGACAACCTGACGTGTCATCTGCTCAACGTGACCGATTATCAAGGGCTGAGTGAGTTCGCCAACGCTCTGCCAGCGCTTGATGTGCTGATCAATAATGCTGGCTATTACGGTCCAAAAGGCTACGGCTTTGGTCATACCGATATCGACGAGTGGCGCAAAGTGCTTGAAACTAACACCATCGCGCCACTAAAACTCGTTGAAGCGCTCTTTCCCAATCTACAAAGAGGTCAGCTTAAAAAGATTGCTTGTCTCTCTTCTAAAGTGGGCAGTATGACGGAAAATACGTCTGGTGGCGGTTACATTTATCGCTCGTCTAAAGCCGCGCTTAACTCGGTAGTAAAGAGCCTGAGTAACGACCTTTCCAGCCAGGGCTTCACCGTTTTAGCACTTCATCCTGGTTGGGTACAAACAGAAATGGGCGGGCCAAATGCGTTAATTGATACGCAAACATCCGCTGCGGGACTTGTTGAAGTGATCGAGAGTGCCGATATCAGCCGCTCTGGTGAATTTATCAACTACGATGGCACCGCACTTCCTTGGTAATATCAAAATCAACAAAAAGTATCACTTTTAACTAACATTAGATTGAATATGATACTTTTAGATCCATAAAAACAGATTGGGCTCGTTAGACTGACACTAAATCAGACACAAGGAGCTCAACATGAAAGCAACCACATTAGCACTAATGACAGCAGGCCTGATGCTGTCAGGCAACACATTCGCCTTTGATCTAACCAGTCAGGATATTCAGGAAGGCCATCCAATGGAGAAGACCTTCGAGTTTGCTGGCTGGGGATGCTCAGGCGATAATTTGTCGCCGCAGTTAAGCTGGGACAACGCACCAAAGGGCACCAAGAGTTTCGCCATTACGGCTTACGACCCAGATGCGCCGACTGAAAGTGGCTTTTGGCATTGGATTGCAATCGATATTCCTGCCAGCGTGAGTCAACTTCCTAGAGGGGCAGATATCAGCAAGCTGGGTGGCTTAGAAACCCGTATTGATTATGGCACCAAAGGCTTTGGTGGCGCTTGTCCACCCGTGGATGATGGTATGCATCGTTATCAGTTCACGGTTTGGGCACTACCAAAAGCAAAGCTGGAGTTGGGTGAGGATACACCGGCGGCTGTGGTTGGCTTTACCCTTAATAGCATCGCATTAGCGAAAACGACGCTGACAGCGACCTATACCCGTTAATTGAAGGAGAAGTGATGGCTCACCAATTTCAGATCACTGAGTTTCGTGCCCAGCACTTGCAAGCTTTGAGAAATGTGACGATTCACTCCCCTAGCATCATCCAGATTTTATCCGGTAACAAACGACTGTTCTGGCAGGAAGAGTCTGTCACGCTAACACCTGACTCGCTCATATTGTGCAGCGCAGCCAGCTCATGGAACTTTGCCAATCTTCCAGAAAAAGGGCCGTTCCTATCACGAGTGTTTAGCTTCCACTATTTACCTAATCAGGAAATGCTCGGCTTGAGCGAAAGTGCCGCTCACTCATCGAATTCCTCTTACTGCTTGGTCGACAAACAAATCAGAGACACACTCAATACGCTTGCAATGATTAACTTAAAGGCGATGAGCCCCCGCACTCAACAGTATTGGTTAATGCCGCTTTATCAGCAGTTGGCAGAACAAGGCGCTCTGCATAAGATTTTTCGCTCTTCCCAAGCATCACTGACACAAACTATCACCCAATACCTTTCCATCGCACCAGCGGACGAACACTCTCTTGAAGACGTCGCCGATCATTTTGGTATGAGCCGGGCAACGCTGATCCGAAAGCTTAAGCTGGAAGGTAGTCAATATCGGCAATTACTGGCACAAGTGCGCCTTAGCCATGCATTGCAATTGATGCAAAAACATCAATACGATGGCTACCAGTTAGCGCAAATGTGCGGTTATCAGTCAGAAGAACGCTTTCGTCAGCGTTTTAGAGAAAGGTTTGGCGTCACGCCAAGAGAGTATCAACGAACTATTGGCAATGAGCATTAACTGCTCTTACGGCGCGTGGTCGCACGTTTCTGACCACCAGCTTTCGCACTGCTTCTCCGCTTACGCTTAAAGGCAGGACGTTCCACCTTAGGTAGATGACGTAGCGACTCAGGCACTTCGCCGCCTTTGACTTGCTGCATTAGACCGTCAATACGCGTTTGCAATGCCTGCATAAATGGGCTGTAGGCTTGATTACGTTCGGCCATTCCTTGAAGCTGATGCTCCCAGTGTGCCGTCATATCGGGATAAGTCGACTCGGAAGGCAATGCATGCACTAACCCTCTCCCCGCTGGTGAACTGAGGATTGTTTTGCCCTGCCGTTGCAGCAGTTGGCGCTTAAACAGCGTATCCAAAATGCCTGCGCGAGTCGCTTCGGTACCTAGGCCATCGGTTTCTTTTAGGATCTTTTTCAGCTCTTTGTCTTCAACAAAACGGGCAATGCCTGTCATCGCTTGGAGTAAAGTCGCTTCAGTAAAGTGCTTAGGTGGCTCAGTCTTACGGTCTTTGATTTCGCCTTCGCGACAAGTCAGTACTGTGCCCTCATCAAGCGGGGGAACCGCGTCAACACCCGTGTCATCATCGTCCACTTTTCCCATCAACGCTTTCCAGCCAGCCGAAACAAGCTGGCGACCTTTGGCAATAAAAGTCCCCCCAGCGATGTCAAATACCAGTTTCGCCTCTGCATAAACCGCGGCTGGATAAAACTGCATTAGATACTGGCGAGCAATTTGCTGATAGATTTTCATCTCATTGCCTGACAGCGCATTTACGGAAGCCTTTTTAGGCGTGGGAATGATCGCGTGGTGGGCGTCCACTTTTTTATCATTCCATGCTTTGGATTTGAGACTTAAATCAGCGCCATGAACAGCCTGACCTAACTCGTTACAGTTATTCGATATCGCATCGCAGACACTTTTGGCCTGTCCATAATGTTCCATCGGAAGGTATCGGCAGTCCGACCTAGGGTAAGTGATGAGCTTGTGCTTTTCATACAGAGATTGGCAGGTATCCAGAACCTGTTGAGCACTCATGCCAAAACGCTTGGCTGCGTCAATCTGTAACGCAGAGAGAGAATAAGGTAAAGGAGCCGATTGCTTAGTCTGCTTTTGCTCCGACTCGACAACCTTGGCAGGCTGATTCGTAATGCGATTGGCAACGTTCTCGACCAGTTTACGATTGAGAACCCGCCCTTCTTCATCTTGCCAAGGCTTGCACGCTTCGCTCGGTTTCCAGCGGGCGCGGATATCAAACGCACTATTTCCGTCCTGATAAGGAATCAAGGCATGCAAGGTAAAATAGTCGCGAGGGACAAAGTTCTCGATCTCTTTATCACGACGAACCACCAACCCAAGCACGGGTGTCTGAACTCTGCCGACTGACAGTACTCCCTGATAGCCTGCTTTTTGCCCCAGTAGCGTATAAGCGCGGGACATGTTCATACCATACAACCAGTCAGCTCGGGAGCGAGCAAGAGCGGAAACTGAAAGTGGAATAAACTCGCGGTTACTGCGCATCTGATTTAGCGCGCGTTTGACCGCCGGTAAGTTGAGGTCGCTAATCAATAAGCGCTGTGTGGCTTCTTTTTTCGTCTTACTGACTTTGCAGTAATCCAACACTTCATCCACCAATAACTGGCCTTCACGATCCGGGTCGCCAGCATGAATGATTTCAGACGCTTCTTTGAGTAACTTCTTAACCACAGTCAGCTGTTTAGACGCCGACTTGCGAGGACGTAGTTGCCAGTGTTCGGGAACGATTGGTAAATCAGCCAGATTCCATTTTTTATATTTGTCGTCGTAAGCGTCTGGTTCTACCTGCTCTAGCAAGTGACCAATGCACCACGTCACCACGTCGCCATTGCCACAACGAATAAAACCTTGATCTTTCTTTTGCGGGTTGGGCAGCGCAGCAGCGATAGCTCGACCTAAGCTTGGTTTTTCAGCAATGAACAGACGTGACATAAAACTTAATCAGGCAGATACAATAAGGGCCACATTATCGAATGTGGCCCTTAAAAATCAAGAAAAACTGTAAATTTAAACAGTAGTTTCTCTATTATTCTTCGTCTGCACCAGCGCGTTCAGCTGCTTCTTTAATCAGTGGCTGAAGTTCACCTTTCTGGAACATCTCAATAATAATGTCGCAACCGCCAATCAGCTCACCTTCAACCCAAAGTTGTGGGAATGTTGGCCACTGTGCGTATGCAGGTAGCTCAGCACGGATATCCGGGTTTTGTAGGATATCTACATAAGCGAATTTTTCACCACATGCCATTAGCGCTTGTGAAGCCTGAGATGAGAAGCCGCAGCTAGGTAGCTTTGGAGAACCTTTCATGTAAAGAAGGATAGCGTTCTCTTCGATTTGCTGTTTGATTTTGTCGATGGTTTCCATTACTTCCTCTTCATGGAGTTACTGCAAGTTATTGACACATTTTAAACCATTGGCTGAGAATAAAAAGCCTATAATATCTATGGTTTTATAGAAGAAAGAAATTTGTCGAGGCGCTTTTATTAAAGTAAAAACTTGTTAGACTATAACGCAAGTCAGCAGAATGACATGGTTGGCCTGTGGCGAGCCATGAATAATAAATAACACTGGAAGCAATCGAGAGAGTTTAACTCTTTCATATCAATGGAGAATCGAGCAATGGCATTTGAACTACCAGCTCTTCCTTACGCGAAAGACGCGCTAGAACCACATATCTCAGCAGAGACTCTAGATTTCCACCACGGTAAGCACCACAACACTTACGTAGTTAAGCTAAACGGTCTTATCCCAGGTACTGAGTTCGAAGGCAAAACGCTAGAAGAAATCATCAAAACGTCTACTGGCGGCGTATTCAACAACGCAGCACAGATCTGGAACCACACGTTCTACTGGCACTGTCTAGCTCCAAACGCGGGCGGTGAACCAACAGGCGCAGTTGCTGACGCAATCAACGCTGCATTCGGTTCTTTCGAAGAGTTCAAAGCGAAGTTCACTGATTCAGCAATCAACAACTTCGGTTCTTCTTGGACTTGGCTAGTTAAGAAAGCTGACGGTTCTCTAGACATCGTTAACACTTCTAACGCAGCGACTCCTCTAACAGAAGAAGGTACAACTCCACTTCTTACTGTTGACCTATGGGAACACGCTTACTACATCGATTACCGTAACGTTCGTCCAGACTACATGAATGGTTTCTGGGCGCTAGTTAACTGGGACTTCGTAGCAGAAAACCTAGCTAAATAATCCTCCCCTATAGGATTTAAAATTTAGTCGCTTAAAAAGCCAGCACTTAGCTGGCTTTTTTCTTTTCTAGTCAGTCATTTCCCCTAAAGTTCACCTCGATGTTGCCGCTACATAGGCATCAAGCGAGGTAACATGCAAACTCAGATTCACACCTTAGATAAAGCGGGTATTATTAACGAACTTCAGTTCGGCAAGGGGATTAACCATGCTGTTCACGAAGGGCGTCGTGCCGACTTCGCTTTGATTCTGTCGATGTTTTCTGATGACGTTCGCGATAACACCCCCATCGAGAAGGTAAACGAGCAGGACGCAACTGAAGAAGCTTTGAGGCGCCGATTCGAACTGCAACCTCCCCAGCAAATTCGTTCTGATCAGGACTCCTATCCTATCTCGGCGATGCAAGCCGATATGTTTCATCGCGCAGGCTTACCAAGTGCCAAACTGACTCACTACCTTCACCCTGAAGTTCTGACATACATGCCAGAAGATACTCACAACCTTCCTGAAGAGATTTACAATAATTTATCTGGCCATCAACGCCGCCAGTTAGGCGAAAAAGACGCCAAGGAACTGATACCTATCGATCTCTACAATCAGCTGATCAAAGCCCAGCGAACCTTCCAGATCCAAACGCAAGTTTGAAGATCAATCGAGATCACACAATCCTGCCTTCGATTTCTCTTTATATTCAATCAATCACTTACAAATGTGAATGAGTGCAAATTATTTACCCTAAGCACAAGATATGCACAAGTTATTTGAGCTTATTCACACTTAAGCAACAACTAATCTACCATGCTATGTGGACAACCTTTTTAGCTATGGACGGAGGCTCACTATATGGATATAAAAAGTGCCGTGATTTTAATCACTTCGGCAGGCTCACAGCTTGGTAGTACGCTCGCTACGCACTTTGCTTCACTGGGTGCCACCGTTGTTCTTTGCGATAAAAGCGCGGCTCAATTGAATGAAACTTTTGTCCGTTGCAAAGCCATTTCACCAGATATATATCAATACGCTTTGCCGGATCATTCAGTGGACTCTATCCACTCTCTTTTCGGATTTATTGATCAATCGGTTCATCAATCACCGGATGTTTTGATCAATGCCTTGACCAGTCAGGCTATGCCCAAGTTTTTTGATGATCGAGCGGGAGATGTCTTTACGCAGCACTTATCACTAATGGCCGCGACATTGTTTAGTTTTGGCCAGGCTACAGCAGAAAAAATGCGTCAGGATAAGAAAAACGGTGTGATTGTGAATGTGATTGCTCACGCGGACTACCATGATTTATCCGGATTTGAAAATGCTACCTCTATGGTTGCCGGATTTACCCAGAGTTGGGCGAAAGAACTGACACCGTTTAATATTCGAGTCGGTGGTGTGGTCCCTTGCTACGAACAAGAAGAAACCCACTGGGCTAAAATCCACGATGAGCTGATCCGCAATACGGAATACATTGTTTCAAACGATTATTTCAGCGGCCGAGTCATGGCCGCCTAAGCTAAAGAGATCGAAGAAGTTTTTCTGATGCTTCTTCGATCAAATCCAACACCAACTCAAACCCCTTATCACCGCCGTAATAGGGATCCGGAATTTCCTCTTCACACGCTTCTCCAAAGCTAAGAAACAGCCTGAGCTTCTCTTGATACTGAGATGGGCATTGTGCTTTCAAGTCAGCTAAATTGTCTCGATCAGCCGCTAAAATCAGGTCAAAGTGCTCAAAGTCGCTATCAACAACTTTGCGGGAACGAATCCCTTTGAATGAGTAACCTCGTTGCTCACCCGCAGCTTTCGAGCGAGGATCTGGTGGGTTACCTTGGTGGTAGCCAATCGTACCCGCGGAGTCGACTTCGACATCCACGCCCATTTGCTCTGCTTTCGCGCGCAGAATTGCTTCTCCCGTGGGAGAACGGCAAATGTTTCCCATGCATACCACAAGTATTGATGGTTTCTTTATATTATTCATAGTTTTAAACCTATAACGCTGCCAAATCCCGTACTCAATATTCACATAATTTAATATTAAAACACCTTCTCAAGTTATTACCAGCAAAGTGCAGATCTCAAAACTCTATTTTTGCATATATCGAATACCAATCAATTCGTGATCCTTTCTGCCCCACTTCACGTAAATTAAGAAAGTAATTCATGTAGTTAGGCAAGGGGGCGTTAACCAAAAACAAACTTTGGTTGGCACCGTTTGAGAAGAGACATAGGGAAGCCTACGACAATGCATCACGTAACTGTCAGCATTGGCAGCAACATCGACAGAGAGTTTTACGTTTACAAAGCGTTGAACGCACTTGACCAGTTTTTCGCGCCTCTGACCGTATCTAAATCTTACGACTGTGTACCTGTTGGCTTTGAGGGTGACAACTTTCTAAACTTGGTAGTGGGGTTTGAGTGCTCTCAATCCGTAAGTGACCTAGCAACATTACTTAGACAAATCGAAGATGAAAGTGATCGCGTTAGAAGTGGAGAAAAGTTCGCTTCAAGAACACTAGACCTCGACATACTCACTTTCGATGATCTAGTCGGAATCATTGATGGTGTTGAGCTCCCTCGAGGCGAAATCACCGAAAACGCGTTTGTGCTTCGCCCGCTAGCAGACATTATTCCACACGAAACTCATCCACTAACAACAAAGACATACGAGCAACTTTGGAGTGAATACGACAAAAGCAGTCAGCATGTCACCGTGACCGATTTCACTTGGCCTTAATCTGCTCATCCTTCCTATCTCAATCAGTCTTCCCTCTTACCGCTATATGCAAATTGATCTCAGCAAGCGGCTATTACGTAAAGGTTGATACGGTCCTAAATTAGGAAAATATGATGAATCACAACGCAATAATAACAATTACTAACCTCAGACTTCGTACCTACATCGGTTTCAACGAAGAGGAAAAAAAGAAGCAGCAAGACATCATTATCAACGCAGAAATCCACTACCCAGCTAATAAACTTTGTTTAGAAGACAACATTGATAATGCCTTGAATTACAAAACCATCTGTAAAGGAATCATTAACCATGTCGAAAATGGCAGGTTCTTACTGTTAGAAAAACTCACCAGCGACGTTCTCGGCATCTGTATCGATCACCCTTGGGTCTCTTATGCTCAAGTTAAGATTGATAAACCTCATGCTCTGAGATTTGCAGACTCTGTTTCTCTCACTTTGAACTACACGGCAGAAACAGGAGACAAGGCATGATTTCACCAGAAGCTAAAAAAGTACAAGAAGCATTAATCGCACGTGGATTGGAAACGCCACTCGTTCCCTCTGAAATGACGGCAGATGAGAAATATCAACGTATTCGAGGTCTACTCACCGAAGTCATTAGCACATTAGGACTGGATCTTACCGATGATAGCTTGGCTGAAACACCTCATCGTATTTCAAAAATGTACGTGCATGAGATTTTCTCTGGTCTGGATTACCAAAACTTTCCAAAAATTAGTGTGATTGAAAACAAAATGGCCGTTGATGAAATGGTCAAAGTATCGGATGTGAACATCACTTCGACCTGTGAGCATCACTTCATCACTATTGATGGCCTAGCTCAAGTCGCTTACATTCCGTCGAACAAAATCATTGGTTTGTCGAAAATAAATCGCATTGTACGCTTCTTTGCACAGCGACCACAGGTACAGGAGCGCCTCACTCAACAAATCTTAGTGGCGATTCAAACCCTGACGGAAACTGAAAATGTCGCAGTGTCTATAAAAGCCACTCACTACTGCGTTAAATCTCGAGGTGTCATGGATACTAGCTCAGAGACATCGACTACTGCACTGGGTGGCATCTTCAAAACCAACCCTCAGACCCGCGCGGAGTTTCTAGGATGAAAGGAGCGGTTGTAATAACAGGTGTTGGTAAAAGACTGGGATTAGCATTGGCGAAAGATTTTCTCGCTCAAGATTATAGAGTGATCGGTACTTATCGCACCGCATACCCAGAACTTGAAACTTTACAGGCACAAGGAGCTGACTTGCGTCAAGTTGATTTCTATCAGCCTGCAAGCCTCGATGCTTTTATCCAATACCTCAATCTTGAGTACTCTGAGCTGCGGGCGGTTATTCATAATGCTTCAGACTGGAGCCCGGATGAGCCTGCAGGGTCCAACAATCACACTCAGGTGTTGCAAAAAATGATGGCGGTTCATGTGAGCACACCATACCAGATGAACTTGGCACTACAAGGATTACTCTCCAAGGGCTCTGGCACCAGCGATATTATTCACATCAGTGACTATGTTGCTGAAAAAGGCAGTAAAAAGCATGCAGCCTATGCAGCCAGTAAAGCTGCGCTTAACAATCTTACGCTCTCGTTCTCAGCTATGTTAGCGCCAAAGGTTAAAGTGAACACCGTTTCTCCAGCCCTTCTTAAGTTTAATGAGCATGATGATGATGCGTACAAGCAAAAGGCTCTGACCAAAGCGCTTATACCCCATGAAGCAGGTTTTGAAGAAGTGATAGAAGCGATTCGGTTTATCATGTCTAGCGAATACATGACTGGCAGGAACATCTATCTCGATGGTGGTAGGCACTTGAAATGACACAATGATTGCTGGTATTTACCAGCAATTTTTTTGGTTATGATAAGGCCAAATACACTTAAGGAAGCATTCATGCCTGATCAAAATTCAAAGCAAGAACGCCATCAAGCGCGTCAGCAAAAAGTGAAAGAGCAAATCGACGCTAAAGTTGCTGCTGCTCAGGAAGAAAAAGGCCTGCTACTGGTCATAACTGGTAACGGTAAAGGTAAATCCACTTCAGGGTTTGGCACTATCGCGCGCGCTGTTGGCCATGGCTTCAAATGTTCAGTCGCCCAGTTCATTAAAGGAACGTGGGACAACGGTGAGCGTAACTTGCTAGAAAACCTCGGAGTAGAATTCCAAGTCATGGCGACTGGCTTTACTTGGGAAACTCAGAATAAAGCCACCGACACCGAAGCCGCGCAGAAAGTTTGGCAAGAATGTAAGCGAATGTTGAGCGATGAGTCTATCGACGTGATTCTGTTTGATGAATTAACCTACATGGTCAGCTACGGCTACATTGAACTTAATGAAGTCGTCGAAGCATTGAACAACAGACCAAAGATGCAATCTGTCGTTATCACAGGTCGCGGCGCGCATCGTACGTTGATCGAAATGGCCGATACTGTTTCAGAAGTGAAAAACGTTAAGCATGCTTTTGAATCTGGAGTGAAAGCACTCAAGGGTGTTGATTGGTAGTCTAGGCTGCCCACTATCATTACCAACAACAACACGAATGACAGCACTGACAATGACTATCGCTCAGTGCTTTGACCCTGTAAGTTCTTTCTCTTGATATTACATGGATTGCCCGCCGCCAGACAGTAGGAAGGGACGCTTTTCGTGACAACACTACCTGCTCCGATAACTGCTCCATCACCAATATGGACGCCAGGTAAAATAATGCCCCCGTATCCAACCCAGACGTCGTTACCTATCGTAACAGGCTTAGCTTCTAGGCTATCTAGCTCATTCGCGTGACCTCTATTAGCCAAAGAGTGACCACTGCAATCCATAATGACTACATTAGGGCCAAAAATGACATTGTTCCCTATCTTTATCTCTTGATAAGAACAGATAGAAGTACCTTGGAGAACACAGTTGTTCCCGATTTCAATTTTTCCAAATGGACGGTTTTTAATAGATACACTAGTTAACTTGGTTATTCCCGAAGGAAATGCAGGAAGATGAGTGGACTCAATATAACAGCTAGAACCGATACAAATAACTTCATTGTTTTTGGGGAGGTTACCAAAACTATCTGTTCCAACTTTAGTTAACGTCACTGATGGACAACCCGAAAATGTCACCCAATTATCTACACCACAGTACTCCCCAAACTGTTGCATCAATTCAGTCCCTGACAATCCAGAATGCTTATCCGGACACAATATGCGTTCAGAGTGATACATTTGAACCCTCCTGCCTAAAATTATTAGGTATCTCCTGGATTACCCCTCCGTCCATAAGTAAAACTCGATCTGCCGATGCTATAGTTTCTGGGCGATGAGCGATCATCAGGATGGGAATATTAATTTCTTTAAACATCTGACAGACAAACGACTCGGTATAGATGTCTAAACTACTTGTGGCTTCATCCAACACCAAAAACTTAGGTTTCTTGTACAAAGCTCGCGCGATAAGGATTCTTTGCTTTTGACCTCCGGAGAGACTGGAGCCCATTTCACCAACCAGTGTGTGATACCCCATATTTAGACGTTCAATATCATCATGAACACCTGCCCTTCGAGCGCACTCAACGAGCCACTCTTCATCTAGATCGCCTGAAAAGAACGTAATATTCTCGATAATCGAACCACTAAATAGCTGATCTTCTTGTAATACTGCTCCGACTTGAGCTCTAAGTGATTTAGAAGCTGTCGATCTATTACCAAAATAGCAAATGTCTCCAGATGTGGCTGAGTATATGCCCAATAGAAGCTTAGAGATCGTAGATTTACCGCAACCAGATGGCCCGACTAACGCAACAATTTCGTCGTTTTTGATACTAAAGCTAGCGCCACTAAGAATAGGGGGCAGGTCTTTCCCATAGGAAAAGTATACATCGTCGAACTCGATGGCACTCTCATTCTGGTCATTAATCACACTAGGTAGTTCCGTAACATCTGGAGCGCTATCTGTTTCCTTTTCCGTTAAGACAATGTCTGCAAGACGCTCGTTATACACGGATAACATCTTAAACTCGAAATACTTATCTATTAGGGAGCTAATGCTGGCCGAAAAGCGCCCTTGATAAGACAGGAACGCCATTAACATACCGATAGTAAAGAGTCCATCTAACACCAAATTCGCACCAAACCAAAGAACACTCGCAGATACAAGGCTAACAATGCTCACATTCATTGTGTTGTAGATCATTCCTAGCTTTTGCTCGTATAGCTGCGCATTTCTGCGATTAATGTTAAGGTTTCTCCATGACGACTCTCGCCAAGGTAGCGTCCCATTTACTCGCAAACTTAATACACCGCGAACAGTCTCAATGAAATAGCTTTCTTCTTGAGTACTAGCTTCCCAAGTATTTTCTTCAGCGCGTTTAAACGCACCAAACCATGCCAACCTGAGAGAGATGTAGCCCAACGCAGCAGCGATGGCAATGAATGAGAGTTGAGGACTATAAACCAACATAACCGACAGCGTGCCAACGACTAATACTAAGTCGAGTAGAGCTTGAATTACACTGGTTGTTAACGTCTGCTGAATGACATCTACAGCAGAAAATTTAGCATTAATACTCCCTATATCCCTTTTTTCAAACCAATCTATCGGTAATCGGAACAAATGATGGAAAACATTTGCAGCCCACTGCATATTAAAATTTACTGAAAGCTTGATTGTCGCCCATTGCTGGGCGAGACCGATTAAGGTTTGAGTCGCCGTTATCATAAGGATGGATCCAATGACGAGTACAAGGAGATTTTTGTCATACCCAACCAACACTTCATCAATCACGATTTGATTGAAGATAGGTAACGTAAGGGCTAATACCTCCAATACCAATGCAAAAACAAAAATTCGTCCTAGTGCCCCTTTTAGGCCAACTGTTTTACCAATAAGGGTTGATAGCCGAACGGCTTTGCTTTCGACCTTTTCTTCAAAGTCATGAGTGGGTGTTAACTCTAGAGCAATACCTGTAAAATGTTTGTTCACCTCATCATAACTCAGTGTCAATGCTCCATTTGCAGGATCATGAATTTCAATTCTCCTCCCACTCACTTTCTTTAACACAACAAAATGATTTAGATTCCAGTGCAAAATACAAGGTGTGGCTAACTGTTCTAATTCATGCAGGTCCAAGCGCACCGCTCGGCCAGAAAGCTTGAGAAGAGAAGCACATTCAATTAGCCGGGCAAACGACATCCCATGCTGGGTAATGCCGCATTTTACCCTCAGTGACCTAAGATCGGTTTTGTAACCATACCAATCGGCAACCATCGCCAAGCAAGCAATACCACATTCCGCCTTTTCAGTCTGTCGGATCAATGGGAGTTTCTTTTCCCACCCCCAATCTATTAGACCATCTGCATGCATCGCTATATTCGCCCATTAATCGTGTACAAAGGCTCTAAAAGCCACTCGTAGACCTTACGTGTATCCAATTCAATGTCTGCAGTTAACGTCATTCCTGGCACAAATACTTGCTCCTCCCCATATACCGTGATGGTTGGCTTATCTAATTTAACTCTCACTTGGTACAAACCAACACCACCAAGAGTACGAGAAAGCTGACTTTGTATTAGTGGACTATTTGGTAACATCTCCGCGGAGACTGCAGATTTTGATATAGATGCGATAACGCCTTGCTGAACACCAAACTTTTCATAAGGAAACGCGTCAAACCGTAAGCGAACATCCTGACCTTCTTGAATAAAGCCGATGCTACGACTGGGCGCATAAAGCTCAACAACGACTGGATCTTCACCCTCTGGAATTACAACAAGTAAAGGCTGACCTTTGTTAACTGAATGACCTTCCTTGACGAAGATTGACGCAACGACGCCGTCTATCGGTGACACAACCTGAGTATCTGTCTGATAAAAGTATTCTATTTTGTTTTGAGTAACTTGCTGAAGCTGGCGGTCTATTTCCTGTAGGGCAATATCAAGTTCCAACTGGAGGGTATCTTTCGATTCTTCCAGCTTAGCTTTTTCTCTGACCAAGCGTTGTAAACTAAGACGTTGAGTTTGTACTTTAGCCTCTAGTGTTATTAGCTCAAGCCTTTGTTTTTGAAGCTCAATAGAAGAGATGAATTGTTTGTTGGCTAACACTTGTTGCTTATCGACTAGGCTTTGTGCAAGGCTTAGTTCTTGTTCAGATAAATCAACGACAACTTTCAGTATACTTGCTTCTTCTGACAGGCGCGCTAGGTCATCCTCAATGACTTCTCGTTGATGTTGGGATTTTTCTACTTCTTTATTTCGACGTTCATTTAGCAAAGTGATTTGATTTTCAATGGTAGTAACAATGCGCTTTTTTACACCTTGGCCAAACTCATCATATCGCTCTGTTTTTATCTCGTACAACGCTTCTCCAGCGAGAACTTTCTGACCTTCAGTAACAAATACATTTTCGGCATACCCTTCATCGTTAGACTGTATCTTAACAATACCGCCTGTAGGGCTTACCACTCCATTCAGTGTATCTCTCCGAGTATATTCAGCAAAAACAACGAAAAAAATGATCGTCAATAAAACGAATACAGATGCGCCAACGAACAAGTTCTGACTAACTGAAGCATCAATTAAAATTGAACCTTGATTGTCTGATCTTTGCGCCTCAAAATACTCTGGCCGGTATAAATGCTTGGCTCTTGCTACCACTGGTTATCCTTTCCCGAAACAAATGAGGCTAAACCTGCGTTACTGCAATTTCTTGTTGCTTATGTGAAATTAACTTTGTATTCACCTTTGTAGCCGACAGGTCTACACCACATTGGCAAATCTTAGTTCTACACTTGGTTGGAATATCGGGAAGTTCAAAATTTTCGTCATAAATAGAACCAATAGGTCCATCTTGCATACACCAAGAGCGATAAATATCTCCGCTAAACGTCACGACTAAACTATCAATACCAGCATAGCAATCCCACCCAACAAAGTTGGTTTGATTATTAGCGATTAGGTCAAAGGTAGACAAATTCCTAGCTGTACCATCAATATATTTAACTTCTAGTTCAGCCATTGACGGGGGTAGTGTTTTAAGTTCCGGCCTACCACGAAAGTCTTTCATTATCTGTTCTTGTTCAGGGGTATACGAATACTTCTTAGTAATTCCACCATTGCCGAAGCCTTCAAAAAGTGGCTGGAGAGCAATAGAGCAACGAACTTCTTGTTTTAGCCTATTTGCAAACTCTAAGCAGTCATCGAAACGCTCTGGAATCATCATGATATTGACATGGAAGCGTGTATTTTGAGATGCCTCAAGAACTTTGGATACCGCAACAAAATGGGATTCGCTTTTGATATCGTTAATATGATAACTAAGGCTCACGCCCGATAAGTACTCAGCATTGTCTCGCCACCAAGAAACTTTTTTTGATCCGTTAGACACAATTGTTACATCCCCTCCTCCCCATGAAATATACTGTAATAAATCGCTAAAATAGCTTAGAAGTGTTACTTCCCCCCCACCGAACTCAAAATATGGTTTATCATTGGGATCTTCTATACTATCAAGTATATGCTTAACAAAACCTAGTACAGCTTGATAACTAGGAGCCTTAATAGTTCCCCCATTCAAATCTGAGTGACAATAACGACACTTATAATTACAAGTATTCATCAAAGCCCAGTTTATATAAAACCCCTTTCTAACCCTTTTGTTATATAAATAACTATAACTACACATCACTTCCCTCAAAACTTCATTTTGAAACAATAGATAAAGCTAACGATAAATATGCGACAACCATCGATAATACAAAGGAGGCTATAGTTACAGATAACCAATCTAGATTAGTATAGTCATTTAATAGCAAAACAATAAATGGGGGCAGCATAAAATATAAATAAAACCATTTAGAAATACTTAATCTCAAACCACAGTTGGAACACTTGAAATGTCTATTCAATTTTAAACCAGTTAACAGTCGAAAAAGATTAACGTTATTTTTACATGAAGGGCATTTTTTCATTGCATTCATTCCTATCATCCCTCCTTAATTCTCGTCGTGAAGGATGTTTTATATCTAAGTAACTATCATTTAGATGTTCAACATTACAATTAGGAAAGCATTCATACTGTCTCTATAAATTATCCCCACAATATGTCGGTGGGGATATTTATAGGTTACAACCCTCGACCACCTGCGAAGCCTGCATTACCTTGAACATTGCTCATACTCATGCTACCACCCCGACCATTGCTTCCACTGTTGCCGTTAGCACTATTACTGACCATTTGGGAACACAAAATACCGGAAGCAGTCCCTACTATCACATTTCTCGTAGCTGCACCAACTACTGTCCCTGCTATTCCACAGCCGATATTGCCTATAATAGTCCCTACACTACCATCACCACCACCATCAACCATTGAAATCTCATCAACGCTTAAGTTATACATAAGTTATTTCCTTATATTTTTTTACAGTAAAAGAGTACTGTACTCATAGAATCTATCTTGTTAGCCATCCTTTCTTCTTGCCTAGGATTTCATCTGAATATCCGAGTAAATTAGGTATCCACGTAATTGACTCTAATAAGGCTGAATATATTGGCGCTTTAATAACTTGCTGGTTTGATAAATCATCCGAAAGATCAAAATCTCTTACATATGAATTAACAAGTAAAAAATAAAACACAATATTTAAAGCACCTATAGCAATCGGAACCCAAATACCTGTCGCAACCATAAATACAAACAAAATAATGCTAGATGGGAATATATACTGTGCCGCCGTAAGTAAAAACCAAGGAGATGCACACAAACCCGCGCTCCAATGAGTTTTCCATGCTTCCGTATAGGCTTCCACCCGACCTCGCGCCCATCGCCTGCGTTGATTAAACAACCCTTTAGCATCGGTAGGGCATTGTGTTGTTGCCTTTGCCTTAGGTGCATATCCTGTTCGATAGCCGTTAGAAATGGCCTTCCAGCACCAAGCGATATCTTCGACTAGCCACTCGCTCCATCCCCCTAGCTTTTTCACAACTGAAGCTCGGTGGGCTACAAACGCGCCAGCTAATACTGGAACACAACCAAGTTTGTCTTGCGCGGCTCTTATCGCACCATAAAAGCTAATATGTTCATAGTGTTGCAATTTACCGATAAAACTGACTTCATGGTTCTCTGGTGTGATATACCCACAAACTGCAGCGTATTTTTCATCAGACCAAAGCTTCGCGACCAGCTCATAGATGCCATTGGGTTCGATATAAGTATCGCTATCTACTACGACGTAAACATCCCCAGTTGCAACGCCAAGATGAAGGACATGATCTAAGGCGAAACCTTTTCTACCACCATTTACTGCCCTTTCTACAATTTGGAAGTCGTGGTTTATCTCGGTGCTAGTAATCCACGCTTTAACCCTACTTATTGCATCGTTTGTAGAACCATCATCAATAACAATAACCTGAAGTCGACTTGAATAGTTTTGCTCATTTAGCTTGTTCAGTGCACATATTAAATGCTCTTCATTTTCGTTGTAAAAAGGCAGAAATACGGAAACTTCTGGGTCGTTATCATTTTTACACTTAGACTTTCTCAGTTTATAACAACCAAATAAAACAAGAGTTGTAATAAATGACAATAGCGACGTAGAAATTAATATCACTTCGATCACATCAATCATAATTATTCCACTTATGATAAATAACCATTAATAAGACAACTAATAGATTGATAATCATATTTTCTATGTAGGTGTTCTTGATTCATATTAAACGCTGAATACTTTCCTTCTCTTAAAGAAAATTTCGCATTGCTATTATTGAAACCTAATTTTTTTGACTCAACTAAAACTTTCTGTCGAAACTCATTATCATTGAATCGAATAATAAATTTCCTTTCATCACCCTTTAGTCGCTCCTTTAAAGTATTTGCACTTTGCAAATTACTCTCGGAGTGATCCTCGATTCCTAATTCCTCCAATAAATACCGATTTTCATAGTCACAAAGTGCTTTTGAGAAACCATACGATAAATCTTTAATTTGATTTGGAGTAAGTTCACCTTTTGAATAGTGATTAACTGTATCAAACAGATTTTCTAGCCAAGATTCAATTAGTTCGTGGTCATCCCATACGGCACCCACTCCATTAGCCAGTACGTAGTTTCCAAAGTCTGGAACCGCTGTTATCGTTCCAAAGTCCAAAAACCTACCATCTATCGATATATTTGAACTCGTTAGTGAGCCATGTGGAATTCCTTTTACTCTCGACGCAGCGACCTGAGAAGCAAGGCGGTTTATCAATTCGTTTAGAACTTCACCTAGAGGGAGATCCTCCATCCCACCTAACAATTTAGAGAGATACGGTACTGCTTTCCTTACACGGTTAGCATCATTATCACGCAGGAAGCTGTAACTCTCCTCTGGCCAAAAAAATGTGCATCGTTCAAAATGTGCCGGACGAACTGACATTTCTCTGATTGCTAGTGCACAGTGCTTATTTGGAGTACCATCTTGATACGTAAAAGCATGTTTGGTATTGGTTTTAATAATGGCTAATGTACGTATTGCTCCATATGGTAAATGTTTGTGACAGATCTCACCCCATATAGCTTCGCTAATGGCTTCGTCGATAAATAACTTTCCATGAGAGTGGCTTTCAGAAACATTTTGAGAGATTAGTGGATTTCGTCCAATACCTTTGACCTGAAAATTACCATTTATTCCACATCTAGCACTGCCTCCATTACAAACTTCATGTCGAGAGCCGTATTGATCAGCCATGAATTGTTTCTTATCATTTATATTAATCCGATCCTTCTTAGCATAATCTTTGGAAACATAGCTAAAATTTTTAACTAACTCATTTTTAATTAAATTCTCGTCGCCGTTAATTTCATAATCTTGAAGAAGTTTTTTATTAATCCAGACAACCTCTGTTCCTGACAATTTATAAGCATCAAAAGAGACAAAAGATTCCTCTGGTAATAAATTTCCTATGCACGGGGTATTATCTACTCCAACCAGCTTGTGCGTTTTTAGTAGTTCAGTACCCATAAATACTCCGCTTATTTGTTCTAACAATCCGACCTTGATCGTCTCGAATACAAATATTGACCGCACTTCTATTAATATCTGTGGATGAAGTAATGTATCTATATAATTCTCTTAATTGGCTATTCTTGTTTTTTTCAACAAACCAATCGACAATTATTAAGTTATTACCTTCATTCCAGTGCATTGGTTTTAAAAAGAATCGAGGCTGAGTCATGTACTTTGTCAAAGTCGAGTCATCCACCCATGCCCATAATACATATCCGGTATATTCAACATCACTAGTTAGCTTAAGGAACTTATATTGCCGATGGAGAACAGCTGGTTTGATCCAATGTATGAAGGACGACAAGTTTAAATTTTGTCGCAACTTACTCTTAGACATGGTTTCAACAAATCGGCCTAGCTCATGCGTTGCTTCTGCTTTCGATAGAGCTCCATAAGGCATACCTGTTATCTGGTTGTTGTAATACGAAACTGTCTTTTCTCTCATAACAACACTATGATCTATAATGACTTTCTGTTGGTGGCTAAATTACAGGTAGTTATGACGAAAGAGAATAATGGTAAGAAACGTATTCGAATGACCTCTTTAAAGTATGCCTATGACAAATATGTCAGTTGCAAGATACTTCATTTTTGATCGCAAACTGCTTGTCATTTTTATGCCACATGTAAAATATGTGGCATAAAAAACAATAAGCTCTATCGATGTGATCTTGATGAAATCGTCGAAACATTGAACAACAGACCAAAGATGCAATCTGTTGTCATCACAGGTCGCGGCGCGCATCGTACGTTGATCGAAATGGCCGATACTGTTTCAGAAGTGAAAAACGTCAAGCATGCGTTTGAATCTGGGGTGAAAGCGCTCAAGGGTGTTGATTGGTAAAGATTTGCTGGTTAGTGGCGTAGTCAGTCTACGCCACTCTTTCGTGCCGTTGGCACTGTATCTCTATTCAATATGGATGTTGTTTTGATGCTTATAATGTCCATCAGGCCATAAGTGATATGGGTAGTGATAGCGATCTGATTCCATAATAGCAGCTGTGCCAGGCAATTTATCGCTCAGTGCTTTTCTCGTCTTAAGCCTCATCTCATCAGAAAACAAATCCGCCTGAGATCCTGAATACGCAGCGGTTGCCAGATAGAAGAACTCAGTAACTTTACACGCGTCATCGCATGTCGGGTCATCATAAAAGTAGTAACCTTTCTGCTCTGCAGTTTGCCATTGGCGATACAGCTCACTCTGCTGAGAACTTTGATCACTGAATACATTCGGAAACAGTCCCTGCCACCCTGCATTAAGAATCAAATGATGAATCTCTTCCTGGGAGGCATCTCGGTCCGCATCTGGATTGGTTTCTTCCGCGGACAAGTCCTGCCCAACAATGCCATCAATGTCCATTTGTTCAAACGCTTGGTCACTAAATCCTCTGGCACTCATGACCAAGGTTGCTCGATTACCCTGAAGCTCATTAACAATACCCGTTTGGTCAACCTGACCATCTTGATCGTTGTCTAGCCACTGCGCGGCAACATTCGCAGCGTGGCGCAGTTTATCAATCGGCACCTGGTTCGTTGCACAAATCGTGACGGAATTAAACACCGTTGCTTTTTGTGTAAAGAAATCAGCCGGACAGCCTTGTTTAGCGTAGGGGCTAGGATCGAATTCCCCAGCCTGCGCTGGCACAACCATAAATGGTAAAAGATAAATCAGTCGTTTCATGTTCCCTCCTTAGTCAGAACTCCACTCTACTCACATTCACAATATGAATCTGTAAGCACTTGTAATGACTTTGTAAGTGGACCAAAAACAAAAAAAGCGCACCCTGGGGTGCGCTTTCAATTGATATCCATGTGGGTTAGTTGAATAGACCTTTCAGTAAGCTATTCACTGCTTCTTTGGTCTTTTCATCTTTGATCTTGTCACCCAGTTTCTCATCAAGCTTCTTCAGGCCGCGATCAATTTCTTTCTGCGCTTTTTGCTTCAGAACATCATCGAAAACAAGCTTGAATTTAGGCTGCTGCCAAGAGCCAGAGATGTTGATTGGAATCGTTACATCACGCAACTCATCAATGTCTTTACCACCCTGCCCTTCTAGCGAGCCAACGATTGAAGTACTAACCGTGAAGTCGACGGTTTGA
This sequence comes from Vibrio sp. B183, assembly GCF_000740665.1. Taxonomy (NCBI): domain Bacteria; kingdom Pseudomonadati; phylum Pseudomonadota; class Gammaproteobacteria; order Vibrionales; family Vibrionaceae; genus Vibrio; species Vibrio sp. B183. Next base: position 261,309 of record NZ_JPQB01000002.1, read on the forward strand.
TTCAGGTAATTGGCGCTACCATTACCACGAATGCGCAGCAGTGGTGATTGCATTGTTAAATCGTTGGTCGACACGTTGCCCTTGTTCAGTTTCAGCGTCGCCTTCATCGCACTAAAGTCTGTCTTTTGCGTCTCATTGCTAGACTCAACTTTCTGGCCTTTTATTTTGGCGTAGTTTTCACGAATCAACTGAGCAACGTTGATGCCGTTAACGGCACCATCGGTGAAGTTGATACCAATAGTTCCGACCAAGTTTTTCTGAATACCCGTTGGGGTCAGACTGCTGCCTTTAACGTCAACATCGATATTACCCGTCCCTTCCAGCATTTCATTGTTTGCCACGTCTTTCAGTAACGGCTGAACTTTAACGCCTTTGATTTTCTTCTTCGCTGTGTAAGAAGCTGGGCTCTTACGTGCATCCAATTTAGCGGTTGCAGTAATTGAACCTTGGTACAAGTTTGACGAGAAAGATGTCAACTCAGCAATACCTCGATTGACATAGAAGCTCGCTTTGACGTTCTGCATTCTGGCGTTGCTGGCTTTGAACTTATCAATGGTAATGTCACCTTTGACGTCCAACGTCTTCAACGCTGACAAATCAGGTTCTACTTCGGCCTGTGGCTTACTTGCAGATGCAGAAGCGCTACTAGAGCTTGTCGAGCCTGTATTTTGCGTACCTGCTGTATCTGATGCTGAAGTATTCTCTGCTGGCTTATTGAGACCAAGAAACTCATCCAAATCAATGTTTGGACTGTGCAGAGCAAAACGCACTTTTGGAATATCACCTAGCGTCACATCCGCCTTACCATCAAAAGCAAGTGCGTTGGCGGTTAATTTCTCTAACACAAAGCTCAAGTGGCTTTTTGTCAGATCAAACGTCAAATCAGACGCCATATCCACTTTCATTGGCGATTGAGGCAGTGAGTCGCCTTTGAATGTTGCGTCCAAAGTCAGTTTGTTCATCACCACTTTAGAAATCGCTTTGTCGACCGTCAGTGCACCTGCGCCTTTCATATTAATGTCTAGGCCAGCAGCTTGACCTGCAACGCTGTAAGTCAAAGCATTTGCCTTATCAAACTCAAACGTTTCCAATCCTAGCTTGATTGAATCCATCTTGGTTGCCGGGTCGCTAAAGCTCGCATTGAGATCAATGTTACGCAGCGCATACTCAGCAAAGCCTTTTGCTAGCTTAAATTCAGCACTGCCTTGCGCCGTGAACTTTTGCTGGTTGTTTTCGCCTTTGGCGGCAAAATCTGCCTTGGTCCAAGTATCTACTGCAAATTCAGACAAGTTGAGCGACACATCGTAGAGCTTAGCGTAGGAACCAGCCTGCTTATCCTGAATTTCAACCGCAGCATTAGATACTGTGACTCCGGCAAGATTGATCGTCCAAGCAGAAGCTGGGCTTGGGCTTGACTCTGTCGGAGCAGAAGCTGGGCTTGGGCTTGACTCTGTCGGAGCAGAATCCGCAGGCGCTTCTGTGTTTTGTGTATCCGTTGTCGCGGCTTCCGTCTGCGTATTTTGAGCCTGAGTCAAAGCATCGATGTTCTTACGGCCATCTTTGAGCGTTTCGAGGTAAAACTCTGCGCCATCAAGAGTGATGTTGCCAATTTCAAGCTGCTGACTGAATAAAGGCATAACGGAGACATCAACGCCCACTGTTTCAACTTTGAACATGTTTGGCTGGCTAAAACCCTGCGGGTTACGCAGTTCCGTTTTGCCTAGCTCAAAGCCGATAGATGGGAAGAATTGCCAGCTGATATCGCCTTCAATCACTAGCTCAAGGCCAGTTTGTTTCTGCGCTTGCTCAACAATAAGAGGTTTAAATTGGTTTGGGTTAACCAAAAGTACCAGTGCCAATAGAGCACCGATAATGATTACTAGAGGAATCGCTATAAATAGGAACAGTTTCTTCATCAGCATTATCCTTGCTATTCGGGTATTGCCAGACGTGAGTGGACAAATATCCCAAGTATAAGTCTTGTCGGAAAACTTTTATGAGACATAAAAAGAAAGTGGCACTTAAAGTGCCACTTCTTACATAAAAAATAAAGCGCCTGAATGAGATAAGGGCTTAAGCTTTCAAAAGTTTTGCAATGTGAGCTTTTAGTACATCGATAGCAATACGGTTTTTACCGCCACGAGGAACGATGATGTCCGCGTATTGCTTTGAAGGTTCGATAAATTGCATAAACATAGGACGCACTGTTTCTTGGTACTGCTTCAGTACTGATTCCATTGTACGGCCACGCTCTTCCACGTCGCGCTTCACACGGCGCAGCAAACAAATGTCGAGAGGAGTGTCCATAAAGACGGTCGCGTGCATCAAATCACGCAAACGTGGATCAGTCAGAAGAAGGATACCTTCCAGAATGATCACCTTCTTTGGTGTCATAGATGAGGTATTTTCTGTACGTGTGTGGTCTGTATAGCTGTATTCTGGTACTTCGACTGCTTCGCCACGAGTCAGCATTTCAAGATGCTCACACAGAAGGTCATGATCCAGCGCGCTCGGGTGGTCGTAGTTGGTCTTAACACGCTCTTCCATGCTCAGGTGACCCTGATCGTTGTAGTAGCAATCTTCCGTAATCACACCAATTTGATGATCGCCCACTTTCTCACGAAGCTCGTTGTAGATAGTGCTAGCGATTAAACTTTTTCCAGAAGCAGACGCGCCAGCAATACCGACGATGACGCATTGATTATTATCAGACATTATTCTTGCACCCGATGAATTGAATTGGTGTCATGTTCTAATACTAGCATTGTGCATAAAAGCACACATTGTGTATTAGTGTGTAATAGATAAACCGCCTGATTATAGGGAGTTCGGCTTGCAGTTACTAGTGAGGATTTAGCCCAAACCTACAAATGGAATAAATAAGCGCAACGCAAACGATTACAAGCTATAAGATGAAGAAACGAGTGCTTAAAAAGCACTCATTTTATCGTTACTCGACCATTGTAAATTGGATGGATGCTGGCTTTTCTTTGCCATGCCAGTACATTCGGGCACATACGGATTCAGCCAGTTGAATATACTGAGCTGCATGTTCAGAAGCTGGACGCGCTGCTACCGTCGGACAACCGTTATCAATGTCTTCACGCATAGAGATGTGCAGAGGAATCTGAGCCAATAAGTCTAGACCATACTCACTCGACATCTTCTCGGCGCCACCCGCTCCAAAGATGTGTTCTTTACCACCACAATGGCTACAAATGTGGTAACTCATGTTCTCGACTAACCCCACTACTGGAACTTGCACCTTCTCAAACATTGCCGCACCTTTGCGCGCGTCTGCTAATGCGAGATCTTGTGGTGTGGTCACTATCACAGCTCCGGTCACAGGAATTTGCTGCGCGAGTGTCAGTTGGATGTCTCCCGTCCCCGGTGGCATATCGATCACCAGATAATCCAGCTCTGGCCACTCTGTCTCATTTAGCAATTGAGCCAGCGCTTTAGACGCCATCGGCCCGCGCCAGATGGCTGCTTCATCCTTCGATACCAGATAACCAATCGAATGTGTGTAAATGCCATGCGCAGCAATAGGCTGCATCCACTTATCATCGCGAACAACCGGTGTCGCATTTTGCTGACCAAGCATCATAGGTACGGACGGCCCATAAATATCCGCATCAAGTAACCCGACTTTTGCCCCAGATTGCGCCATGGCGAGCGCTAGGTTGACTGAAGTTGTGGATTTACCGACACCGCCTTTCGCAGATGTCACTGCGATGACATTTTTCACCCCTTTAACTTCATGGCCGACATGAGTTTCCAATGGTTTAGGTGCCACGGTAATCTCGCATTTAAAAGCAGCAACCTCACCACCTTGTTGCTGAGACTGAACCCATTCAGACAATTCGCTAACGAGCGCTTTCGCGGCAAATGGAATGGCGATTTGGATAGCATTTGCTCCGACCGTAACAATATTGGCCACAGATGCCCATTGAGGAGCTAAGCTCGGGTGCTCAAATTGGTTTAACCAAGTACAAAAATCTTGCTTTGAAGTGAAATGACGCATAGGTCCTCCTTATGCATCTAATCGTAGCACTGAGCAGCGCAGGACTGAACCCCGAAAAAACTAAGGTAATCACGCTGATGACTCCTTGGAGTCACTGGTGGGATAAGGTAGTATTACTCTCTATTTTTATACACCTTAAGAAGCGATTATTAAGTATGGCAAACGATCCAAGAAAACTACTGGTCACTTGTGCCCTTCCGTACGCTAACGGTTCGATTCACCTAGGTCACATGCTCGAGCACATTCAAGCTGACATCTGGGTTCGCTACCAACGCCTACGTGGCAACACTGTAAACTTCATCTGTGCTGACGATGCTCACGGCACGCCAATCATGCTAAAAGCACAACAGATGGGTATTACGCCAGAAGAGATGATCGCTGCAGTAAGTGAAGAGCACCAGAAAGACTTCGCTGGCTTCGATATTAGCTTTGATAACTACCACAGCACACACTCAGAAGAGAACCGTGAGCTGGCTTCACATATCTACCTAGAGCTGAAAAAGAACGGCTTTATTTCTAGCCGTACTATTTCTCAGCTATTTGACCCTGAGAAAGAGATGTTCCTACCAGACCGTTTTGTAAAAGGAACATGTCCTAAGTGTAAGTCAGAAGACCAATACGGCGACAACTGTGACAACTGTGGTGAGACGTACAGCCCAACTGAACTGATTGACCCGAAATCAGCAGTATCTGGCGCGACGCCAGTAATGAAAGACTCTGAGCACTTCTTCTTCGATCTACCTCAGTTTGAAAGCATGCTGCAAGAGTGGACACGCTCTGGCTCACTTCAAGCTGAAACAGCGAACAAGATGCAAGAGTGGTTTGAGTCTGGTCTTCAACAGTGGGACATCTCTCGTGATGCACCGTATTTCGGCTTTGAAATCCCAGGTGAGAAAGACAAGTTCTTCTACGTATGGCTAGATGCCCCTATCGGCTACATGGGTTCATTCAAAAACCTATGTGACAAGCGCGATGACCTAGATTTCGATGAGTACTGGAAGAAAGACAGCACAACTGAGCTTTACCACTTCATCGGTAAAGACATCGTTTACTTCCACTCTCTATTCTGGCCGGCAATGCTTGAAGGCTCTGGCTTCCGTAAGCCAAACAACGTATTCGTCCACGGCTACGTGACCGTAAACGGCGCTAAGATGTCTAAGTCGAAAGGCACATTCATCAAAGCAGCAACTTACTTGAATCACCTTGACCCAGAGTGCCTACGTTACTACTACGCAGCGAAGCTAAACAGCCGTATCGATGACCTAGACCTTAACCTTGAAGATTTCACTCAGCGTGTTAACGCAGACGTGGTCAACAAGATCGTTAACCTAGCTTCTCGCAACGCAGGCTTTATCACTAAGCGTTTTGAAGGCAAGCTATCTTCAGAGTTCGCAGAGCCTGAGCTATACAACGAATTCGTTGCAGCCGCTGATCGTATCGCAGAGCTTTTTGAAACTCGTGAATTTGGCCGTGCTATCCGTGAAATCACAGCGCTAGCAGACAAAGCAAACCAATACGTTGATGAAAAAGCACCGTGGGTTGTAGCGAAAGAAGAAGGTAAAGACCAAGAACTGCAAGACATCTGTTCTGTGGGTATTAACCTATTCCGCGTTCTGATGACTTACCTAAAACCAGTCATGCCAGAGCTTGCTGCGCGAACTGAAGGCTTCCTAAACGAAGAACTGACTTGGGAAGGTATCGCTGCACCACTGACTGGTCACGAAATCACTAAGTTCAAAGCACTGTTCAACCGCATCGATCCTAAGAAGGTTGAAGCAATGGTTGAAGCTTCAAAAGAAGATGCAGCAGCAGAAGTTGCAGCAAAAGAAGCGGCAGAAGCAGCCAAGAACCAAGCGAGCCAGACTGAGCTTGATAAAGAGCCAATTGCGGACGAAATCGAATTCGATGACTTTGCGAAAGTTGATCTTCGTATTGCTAAAATCGTTGAGTGTGAAGAAGTACCAAAAGCAAACAAGCTTCTCAAATTGAAACTGGATATCGGTGGTGAAGTGCGCCAGGTATTTGCAGGCATTAAGTCCGCTTACAAACCTGAAGATCTGATCGGTAAGCACACGGTGATGGTGGCAAACCTTAAACCACGTAAGATGAAGTTTGGCATGTCTGAAGGCATGGTACTGGCAGCAGGCCCAGGTGGCAGTGATCTTTGGATCCTAGAGCCGCACGAAGGTGCCCAGCCAGGCATGCGTGTCATGTAAGTCAACTGACTTTTAGTTACACAAGCCCCGCTTTATAGCGGGGCTTTTTTGTGCCCTATTTCACACTTTTGGTGAGTTCATGCACCTTCTAAGAGCACAGAAGAGTACCTAATAAAATTAAGTTATTGAAATATAATAGATAAAGTTCTGGCATCAAAGCTGCTCTACCCATTAAGAGGTATCAAGCAACAAGGAGTCAGTCATGTTTGTACTCATTTCTATCATTATATCCGTAGGCATTTTGCTGACGCTGTTTCACTTTTCAAAACATCGTCAAACGACACTACAGAGAAAATTCGATATTCTCGTATTACTTAGGCAAGTTTTGCTGCTTGGTCGACAGCACAGATCACTCACTCATCAAGCGCTATCCAACCAAAATCAATCTCAGAGCTTTCCTGAGTTAGAACGAATTTATGACCAAATGATGGAGAAATCGGGCGAGCTTATTGCAGTTGCACAGTTTGAAAACAAACCTATGTATCGAATTCTGCAATTGAAACTCAAGGGATTACATAAAGAGTGGTCTCATCGTTCCATCGCTCGCAATCAAGTCGTTCACGGACACGCCATTCGCCACTGTATGTTCTTAATGGATGAAGTCGCCATCGCTTGGTTGATCGAATCTGGGCGAGGAGAATTGAGTGATGAGTATCACCTTAACTGGCAACAAGTCCTCGACAGCATGGAAGTGCTCACTCAACTGCGTGTTTCCATTCAGGAAGCTCACTACCCTGAAGGAATGCTGCGTGTGAAATACTATTGTGATAAATCTAGGCGTAAGCTCAATCAGCTATCACTGATTTGCCCAATGTCGATTGCCTCACCGCTAAGCTCAAAGTCCATGCATACTTTGTCTGAAATCGGGGCTTCCGATGACATGGTGCTTTCCGTAGAAGAGCTATACCAATTGACGACAGACATCTCCCTAATCATTTCTCAGGTGTACGACCAGATGTTGTCAAACATCACTGAAAGTTTGTATTTACCCCTGCCTAAAGTTGCTTTTAACTAATGAGTAGTAGCGCCACATGATTTGTGGCGCTCTTATAATGTAAAAATTACATAAAATATCTTAATTCAAACTTTACAACTTAGTCTAAAATTATAGAATTGACTTAAAATCTTAATTCTATTTTTCTATGAGTAAAAACGATAGTATCGTTTATTATTGTGATGACTTAATCTTAGACAGAAAAGAAATGTCTATAGAAATAGATAGTCATGAAAACAAACTAAACTATAATGAACTAATGATTATTATCCACTTTATGGAAAATAATAATCAGGTCATATCAAAGAATCACCTTATCTCAGTAGGCTGGCCAGACAGTATTGTTACTGACTCCTCGTTACACAAAGCTATTTTTAATCTTCGCTCAGCAACTCGACACTCCAAAACCATCGAAATAAAAACTATTCCCAATAAAGGCTATATGTGGGTTTGCAATTATTTTGAAGCAAAACGTGTTGAAAGAGAAAGCGAGAATATGGCCGCCTCTCGAGTTGAAAAAGCCCCCAAAAAATTCATCAAAGCAAGTATTGTCTCCCTTTCAGCGATAATGCTTAGCACTGCGCTGTGGTCTGTCAGTAACAATTACTTTTTTAATACAACCTTTATTGATGAACAATACCACATTATGAAAATATCAACTAAGACGGTATTAAAACGCAAGGATCAGCCTTTACCTCAAGAGCTTATCGATAGAATAAAGGAAATGCCCTGCCAATGTTCTTATTTTTATTATAAGAATAAAGACACTTATGAATTATCAACATTTAGTTAAAAAAATAAGAGTAGTAACAATTACTTTATTGATAAAGAAGAATGGGATGTATTTATAAAAAATGGGGCAATGAATGATGAAGCGGTATTATATTTTACTTATCATTAGTTCTTTAGCGCTTTGGGGTTCTGTTGTTTTTGAAAGTGATATTAATTTCAGAGGTGGCGTATTCAACAGCAATATTATTACTCACCCATACAAAGCAGAAAAGTGGCAAGAGAATATCAATATTTTGATCAATGAAGATGGTAGCTTTCATGCAACACTCATCCTAGAAGGGAATGAGCTGCCACGAACTGAAGTCTTCTCTGTATTTGGCCAACTCAATAAAGATGCCGAATATGCCTATCAGATCGTTTCTAAAACTAAATCAATGCAAGAGACTTCACTACCGGAGCTGATTTCGGAACCCTACACACAACTGTACTTTTCTGAAGACTTGACCTTGGTCGATTCATTCAACGTTATCTATCGTGACAAAGATAAGCTGATAGTCGAAGCAAAAGAAGGTGAACTAAAAACGCTAATGATCACTAGAGAATAGAGGCTGCCTCTTACCGAAGAGGCAGCTAAATCTGTCTAGAAGGAGTACGTCGCCCCTATCTGAAAAATGTTGTCGTTCGCTTTTTTTTCCAAATCAAAATCTGCAAATTTTAGCTCTCGATAGACAAAATTGGTGTTGAGCGCCCAGTGCTTCGAAAAGTAATAGTCATTGTTTAAGTGGATTTCGTGCTTATAGATGTCCATGCCGTCCTCTTCGAAATAACTGATGTTGTAAAAAATGTTCAGTCTATCGTTGTCACTTAAGCTAACGACGCTTCCTAACTCCAGCGACATTCCACCTTCAAACCGGTTCACCTCATCAGTAACAGCGACATAGTCTTGTGGGTTCATAGAATCGTATTCTTCATTGGTGAAATACCTTCGGCTCGTTTTAAAATCACTCCAACCAACAGCGGCATATGGTTTAAATCTACCCAACGACAAGAAATAACCCAGACCAATGTATTGATTCGCGCTCGCAAAATGTTCTTTACCAGAGTACTGCGAAGATGCGTTGCTGGTCTGACGCTCAGCTCCCTCTAAACTTGACTCATCGTAACGAGCCTGAATAAAAAGCTGATCATAGAAGTTCCAAGAAGCATCCAAATAGGCTCCTAAACCTTCTCTTGCATCCTCGTCTCCATACAGTCCCTCACCCGCATTGCTAATGTGCAGGCCAGCTGAAACGTGATCGAATGGGTTTTCTAGGGCATAACACTGACTGGTTAGAATAAGTGTGCTGATAGCGAAGAATATTTTTGACACGGATTTCCCTCATAAAACTTGTGTCATTCCTAACGACTGGCTGTCGTTCAAAGCTGGCACAAGGTAAAGAAGCTAGGCTGAGATAGGAACGGAAGGTTTCTTACTGGTTCTGAAAAAGCTAAAACCGTGTTTTTAGCTTTTTTGAGAGCATATGTGTATAGAGTAAATAAAAAGCCCCGCTCAATGAGCAGGGCTTTAGAAAGGGAAAAGTTTGCTTGATTAAAGCATCTTACGTGCAGCTTCAACCACAACTTTGATTGAACGCGCTTCTGTTTCTTTTAGCGTTGAATGGTCTGGGATCTCTTTCTGAGTACGGTTGATGATAACACCCGCCACACAGCCAGCTTTCAAGCCTGAGCTCGCACACATGGTTAGCAGTGTTGCAGACTCCATTTCAAAGTTCAGCACACCCATATCTTGCCACTCTTTCATAGAGCCTTGGAAACGCTTCACTACACGGCCTGAGAAAGTATCGTAACGTTCCTGACCTGGGTAGAACGTGTCACTAGATGCAGTTACACCCATGTGGACATCTGCACCAGACTCTTCAACAGCAGCTTTCATTGCTGTAGCTACTTCAAAATCAGCAACTGCTGGGAATTCCATTGGAGCAAAGTGAAGACTTGCACCATCTAGACGAACAGAACCTGTTGAAACGATCATGTCACCAACATTAACGTGTGGCTGAATTGCGCCCGTTGTACCCACGCGTAGGAAAGTACGAACACCTAGCTGCGCTAACTCTTCAACAGCGATTGAAGTAGAAGGGCCGCCGATACCAGTAGAACAAACAACAACCGGCTTACCGTCTAGCTCAGCACGGTAAAGCGTGTATTCGCGGTGGCTTGCCAAAAATACCGGATTCTCCATTTCTTCTGCGATCTTTTGAACGCGCGCAGGGTCACCTGGAATAATCGCTAATGTTGCACCTACAAGATCAGCTTCAGTAACGCCTAAGTGAAATACGGCTTGAGACATAGGGGGCTCCTTAGTTTGACGAAACTTGGTTCAACACACGAACCTGTTCGTTCTATAAATTTCATCGGGTACAGGAATACTTTATCTAACTCACGCCCACCAAAGAGTGATAAAACTCACAATGATGAGCGCAAACAATATTAGCATTGCACATAAAATCGGTTGGCATCACACTTTTATACAAATTGGCTTCTCGTGTTGCATAAAAAACAGCCTCTGTACCTTGGATACAGAGGCAGAGCGTTTAATCAGAAACGTCCTTTTTGAACTAATCCTGCTGAGATTTGAATTTCAACAGTCGAAGCGCATTCAATGTCACAATCGCTGTTGCCCCACTATCCGCTAAAACTGCGACCCAGAGACCAGTGATACCCAATAAACTAGTGACTAAGAACACGCCCTTCAGACCCAGAGCTAAGAAGATATTCTGACGAATATTGCTTAGTGTCGCACGCGACAGCTCAATCATACCTGCCAGCTCCACTAAACGGTTGTGAGTGATTGCAGCATCTGCGGTTTCAAGAGCAACGTCCGTACCGCCACCCATAGCAATACCGATGCTTGATGCTTTCATCGCAGGAGCATCATTGATGCCGTCACCAACCATAGCGACATTCGCGTTGGAGGACAGCTCCTCAACATAGGTTACTTTATCCTGAGGCAGCAGGCTGGCTTTGAAATCAATGTCGATCATTGAGCTGATCGCTTGCGCACTGCGCGGGTTATCCCCCGTTAACATAATCGAATTGATGCCTAAGCCTCTCAACGCTTTCACTGCTTGCGCGGAGTCTTCACGCAAGGTATCTTGCCAAGCAATCAGGCCCATTACTGTGTTTTCGTTCTGCACGGCTACTACTACCGTTTTGCCCTGCTCTTCCATCTGCTGGATACGAGATTCGATATCACCGCTCATCTCAAACCCAAGCTTACTTGGTGCAATTGCCTGATACACAACCCCATTCACCACACCGCGAACACCACTACCTATCAATGCCTGTTTGTCCAAAGCTTCTGGTAAGTGAATACCTGCTGATTTGGCTTTGTTAACCAGCGAGACAGCCAGCGGATGACTTGAGCCGACTTCGATAGCCGCAATGTTCTCAAGCAACTCCGACTCTTTCACATCACCAAGAGTAATGATGTCCGTTACTTCCGGTTTACCTTTGGTCAAAGTACCCGTCTTGTCGAAGGCGATGGTTTCAATCTTTCCAAGCTGTTCTAGCGCCGCTCCGCCTTTGATTAGAGCCCCACGTTTTGCTGCTGCCGCCAACCCTGATGTAATCGCTGCTGGTGTGGAGATCACCAAAGCACAAGGACACGCAATCAACAGCAATGCTAGGCCGCGGTATACCCAAGTTTCCCAAGGCTGAGCAAAGAACATTGGCGGTACGATAATCACAAACAGCGACACCAGCATCATGAGTGGCGTGTACCAACGGCTAAATTTATCTAAGAAACGTTCCAGAGGTGCTTTACGTGATTCTGCTTCTTCAATCAGATGAAGAATACGATCAATGGCGTTCTCACCTTGTTTAGAGGTAATCGTGAAGCGCACCACTTTGTCCACCACAACGGCACCAGCCATGACAGATTCATTTTGGTAACGCTCGACAGGAATGGATTCACCGGTGAGTGCACTTTCATCGAAACTGGCTACTTCACCGACCAATTTACCATCTGCAGGCAATCTTGCTCCGGGCGAGACCTCGATGATATCGCCAGGTTGTAACTCACTGGCTGAGACTTCAACGCGCTGACCGTCAATGATTTTGGTCGCGGTTTCCGGCACCAATTCCATCAAGGCTTGCACGCCGCTGCGGGCACGAGAAGCCGCAAAGGCCTCTAACTGCTCACCAATCAAAAACAGCAGTAATACCATAGCCGCTTCGACGGTTTCCCCCAGATAAAGAGCACCAAGTGCTGCCACACTCATCAGAGTTTCAATAGCAAAGGGCGTACCTGATTTGGCTAATACAATGGCTTTCTTACCGATGGGATACAGGCCAGCCAAACACGTTAGGATAAACATCCATTCGCTGACTAGAGGAAGAGCCGGTTTGAGCACTGCTGCAACCGCCATCGCCGAAGCAATGGCAATAATCTGGGCGTTTTGCTTGAAGATATGTTTCCAGCCAGAAGCCGTTTTTTGATTAGAAGAATTGGGGCTGGCAAAGCTAAAGCCAGTATCAAGAATAGTTTGTTCAACCAGTTGCGCCACACCAGAGTGGTCTACTTTTACAACCAATTTTTCTGTCGCAAACAGAACTTTTGCTTCAACAACACCATCAACTTTGTTAACGGCAGTTTCAATTTTTCGCGCGCAGGATGGGCAGTCCATACCACCGATTTTCCAGCTTTGCGTCATTCGAGGGTTTTGTGACAGACCGGAGTCACTTTCCTCATCAGCTGGATCAGTGCCACTACCACAACTGTCTGAACTGCAACAACCAGAATCCGCCGTTTCTACGCCTGCCATCTTAATAGTTGAAATTTTTGGGCTGGCACAAGAGCCTGTATTTGAAGGATTAACCGCCACTTTGTCTGAACGACATGCTTGATGTTTGGTGCACATAAACTTATCTCCATTGAATGTACACCTTAATCATAAACCTTGGAGTCTACTCCAAGGTCAACTATTTTTTGCTTCCTGAGGCAAAATTTCTTTCTGACTGGCTACTTCATCAATCAAGACTGCATCATGAGTACAAAACGGCTGAGAGTTGATACTGGTAATCGACGGATCTTCCTCCACCAGCTCAGTGGATTCACCTTTCATTAAATCGGCCAAGTGCATGCGTAAAACAAAGGTCGCTAGGATGCCAAATACAATCGAGCCAAGCGCTTGACCATACAGCACGCCCAGTGCCCCAAACCAACTCGAGCCTAAATAAACAAACGGCAACGTGCCTAACGTCGCTTTGCCTAAGTTTAATGCTGTCGAATAAAGCGGTTTACCAAGATTATTGAAAGAGGTGTTGGCGACAAATTGCGCCCCATTGAAAATAAAGCTCACGGCCACATAGGTACAAAAGGCGGAGACGATAACGGCGGCATCACCTTTCAAGCTGAACCCAGAAATCACCAACGATTGTGCGAAGTAGAGAATGAAGCAAACCAGAATCGTGTAGGTGGTGGTCACGATTAGTGAATTGTTTAACGTATCACGCACTCGATCAAATCGCTCTGCTCCGAAGTTTTGGCCTATGATTGGCCCGACCGCGCCTGACAGAGCAAATATCACCGCGAAACACACTGGAATCAGACGTCCGATAACCGCATAACCTGCGACAAAATCTTCGCCATATTGTGCGATTGACGTTGTTACGATTGCGTTGCCAATCGGGGTCGCGATATTGGTGATAATGGCTGGAATCGCAATAGTCAGAATTGCTTTGAGATTGTTACTCCACGCAGGCAGCGACAAGCGCGCAACCAAGTTATGAACACGAATCAGAGGATAGATAGAGAAAAACAGCACGGTAAATCGGGCAAAGACGGTGGCAATTGCAGCGCCTTCCACATTCCATCCAAAACCAAAGATGAAAATTGGATCGAGAATAGCGTTAGCAATACCACCTGCCAGTGTCGCCCACATTGAGCGTTTCGCATCTCCAGCTGCTCTTAAGCCCGCGCCCGCAGACATGGCAATGGCAATCACAGGGCCACTCGGAATAAGGATTCTCAAATAAGCTTCGGCGCGCTCTGCCACGTACCCTTTAGCACCTATCGCGTGCAGCAATTCGGGAATATAGAAAAACATGACCACACTGACTACGCTGCTGATGACAAAAGCGGTGGCAATAATGCTGCTACTCAGTTGTCTGGCATGATCGCGCTGCTTAGCCCCTATCGCCTTAGAGACCAGTGCCCCCATTGCGATGGATGTACCAATAGAAATTGAAGTAGAGAAAAACACCAGTGTACCAGCAAAGCCGACCGCAGCCGCCAGCTCCACTTGCCCTAACATACTGATAAACAGCATATCCAGTAAGTCGACAACAAACAGGGCCATTAAACCAACAGAACCTGCGCCGGACATCACCAATATGTGGCGCATGGTTGAACCTTCAACAAATTTAGCGCTCTGATTCTGCATGCTTCTCCCCGGACTTTGCAGGTATCAATAACAACAAGAGGCGCATATTTGCGCCTCTTTTACAGTTTGTAACACTTCACTATACCGGATGCTTAAAGCAATCGTCCAGATTCTTCGCCACCGCTCTGAGCACATCTCGACGCGTAATAATGCCGACGAGCTTGCCGTTATCAATCACCGGATACACTTTCGGTTTACCCACTTGCATCATATCTGCCAGCTCAATAATCGAGGTATCTGGACCAACCGAAATAACATCAGGATGCATGCAGTCCGACACAATGTGAGTATCCTGACAGTAGTAACTGACCTTAACCAGTTTATCTAGCAAGTCATGTCCTGAAAGAAAACCAATCACTTCTTCTTTTTCGTTAATAACCGGTCCACCGAGATAACTCGACTTCATCACTTTTTCCAGCGCAGCACTTAGTGACATTTCAGGTTTAAACGTCACGGCTTGCAATGTCATGTAATCTCTTACTTTCAATGATTCCATTTGTGTCTCCTTAACGAGCAAGTCACGCTTGCCATATTGTAATTGTTGTCTAATTTCTTGATTTTACTAAATTGAAAACAACAATTTTTCCAATAGGCGTTACCTATCACAAAACTACTCGCTGGGACAGTTAGCCTGAGCGTCACGTGCCGCCAACCAGCTACTGAATAGTGAGACGCAAAATGGCACGCAGTAGGTCAAAGACGCTTTGGCCCAATTCACAGAACCTTCTCCCAGAATTGCATCATACTGATTGATCAGATTGAGTAAGGTGCCCACCACCGCCGCAATGATCAGCGCTCTTTTCGCCATTTGCATATTCATCTTATTGAGCCTTATGTTTGTATAAGTACTGTGTTCTCTGAATAAACTATAGTTAGAAGATAGAAAGCAGTTAAGGATGAGGCTCGTGAATTCGACATTTTCAGCGGCAGTCGCCAGAAACCCAGACCTCATGCATGCTGTTTTTGAATCACTGCCTGAACCGACCTTTCTGATCAATAAATCCGGTATCTATGTTGAGGCTTGGGGTGGCACAGACACCAAACGCCATCACAACCCAGCATCACTAATCGGGCTCAATCAATATCAGGTGCTACCTGCAGACAAAGCAGTGTGGTTCAGTCAAGTGATTGTTGATGTCATCGATAATCAAAAACCCGCTGAGCTCAGCTACTCGCTTGATCCCAAAGACCTCACTTGCTTTGAAGGCATCCAGGGACCAGCAGAGATCCAATACTTTAGCGCTCTGGTAATCCCTTTACCCAATACGGAGTATGTGCTTTGGACCGTACGCAACATCTCTGAATATCAACGCGCTCTCAATAAACTGGCAGAGCAGCAAAATGAGCTCGAGCGGCTGACCTTAATGGAGCACTTGACCCAAGTTTATAACCGCTATGCCATGGATGCTTTATTACCAGATTCTATTGATCTGGCAAGATTAAAGGGCATGGGAGCAGCCGTGTTTATGATCGATATCGATTGCTTTAAAGAGTTCAATGATCACTATGGGCACATCAAAGGAGATGAAGCATTAAAAGCGGTCGGTAGTGCAATCAAACAGTGGGCGCACAACAACGATCTTTGCTTTCGTTATGGCGGCGATGAGTTTCTGGTGTTTGTTCCCGGCATATCGGAACATATGTGTATTCAGCACGCACAAGACCTACTTGATGCGATCGCGCAACTCGCGCTAGAGCATAGGACATCACACGTTTCTCAATACCTGACAATTACCGTTGGGATTCGTCATTGCGATCCAATCCCCGCAGATATGACCGCAGAAAAGTTTGTGGGAATTGCAGACAAAGCCTTGTTCTTTGCCAAAAAACACCAACGAGGCACCATCCACAAAATGTAAATCAAATACAAAACAGGCCCGTCATCAAGAAGGGCCTGTTTCTTTATGATTTCCAACGTTCAGCAGCTTTCGCATCCGACTCTCGGGATTCAACCCAGCGAGTCTCTTCCGTAGTGCGTTCTTTTTTCCAGAATGGTGCTTTGGTCTTTAGATAATCCATGATGAATTCACAAGCTTCAAACGCCGCACCGCGGTGCGCACTAGATACACCAACAAATACGATTTGATCGCCAATATCCAAATCACCGACACGATGAATGACACGAACATCAAGCAAAGGCCATCGCTGCTCAGCCTGCTGACAAATCTCGCCAAGTGCTTTTTCTGTCATCCCCGGATAATGCTCCAGAGAGAGCCCTGTAACATTGTCGCCAAGGTTCATATCTCGTACTTTGCCAACAAATGTAACGACGGCGCCAGAGGCTGTGCCCTGTGCGAGAGCTGCGTACTCAGCGCCAACAGAGAAATCTTCGAACTGAACAGACACACGTTCCATCATTAACCTCCTGTCACAGGAGGGAAGAAAGCCACTTCATCGCCATCGTTCAAAGGATGCTCAAAAGGCACAATGGACTGGTTAACCGCTGCCAGTAATTTACCAGGCTCCAGCGCTAAGTCCCATTTACCTTCACGGGTAGCAAGGTCTGCGCGTAGTGCTTCAACGGTCTCAAAACGAGCTTCTAGTTCAAGTTCATCGGTATCAACCAATTCACGGGTCTGAGCAAAGAACAGTACTTTAATCATGCATCCACCTTAAAATGACCTGACTTGCCGCCGGTTTTCTCCAGCAGACGAACCTGACCAATCACCATGTCTTTCTGCACCGCTTTACACATGTCGTAGATGGTTAACGCAGCCACTGACGCCGCAGTTAGGGCTTCCATCTCAACCCCGGTCTTACCTGCAAGTTTGCACACAGACTCAATACGAACCATGTTTTCAGATTCAATCGCTTCCAACTGAACTTCAACTTTTGAAAGAAGAAGCGGATGGCAAAGCGGGATCAGATCCCAAGTTTTCTTCGCTGCCTGAATACCTGCAATACGAGCGGTCGCAAACACGTCCCCTTTATGATGTTGACCCGAAACGATCAACTGCAAGGTTTCCGGTGCCATATGAACAAAAGCTTCAGCTCGCGCTTCACGCACAGTGTCATTTTTTGCCGATACGTCGACCATATTGGCTTCACCGGAGGCATTAATGTGAGTGAACTGACTCATAGTGCTACCTGCTTATACAGAAAGGTGTGGCATGAAGTTACAAGGGCGATGGCTGGCATCCAACTGCTGCTTAATGATTTTTGTCCAGCCAGTACGACAAGCACCTGTCGAACCCGGCATTGCAAAGATGACAGTATGGTTCGCAAAGCCCGCAATCGCGCGTGATTGAATGGTCGATGTACCGATTTCTTCGTACGACACCTGACGGAACAGCTCACCAAAACCTTCTACTTCTTTGTCAAACAGAGGTTTCAGTGCTTCAGGTGTACTATCGCGAGAGGTAAAACCCGTACCACCGGTAATCATCACAGCTTGCACGCTTTCATCCGCAATCCACTGAGAAACGATCGCACGGATTTTGTACATATCGTCAATCACGATCTGCTTGTCCACAACGTTGTGACCCGCTTCTTTTGCGTTCTCAACCAGATACGCGCCAGAAGTATCATTTTCTTCTGTACGTGTGTCAGAGACGGTTAACACGGCAATGTTTGCTGGTTGAAATTTACTTTCTGCGTGACCCATTTGTTCACCTACCTATTTCGATTTGTTCAGATTGCGCCAAGCTGAGGCTTAGCCCAACATAATATGATTTGAGAATTGAGTATCAGCGTTTAGCCGCCAATCGACGCCAGATGCGGCGTCATGCCCGCATTACCATCGTGGAGGAAGTGGCTCACTGATTTAGTCTGTAACTGCTCCTGAATACGCTGAATTAACGCATTTTCTTGCGAGTCTTGCTGTAATAAATCACGCAGCTCAACACCATGTTCACCAAACAGACACAGGTGCAATTTGCCTTTGGCCGATACACGTAAGCGGTTACAGCTCTCACAAAAGTCTTTCTCATAAGGCATAATCAGACCGATTTCGCCTTGATAGTCAGGATGAATAAACACCTGAGCAGGCCCATCGTTGTTTGCACGCGCTTTAAGTAGCCAACCATTGGCAATCAGCTGATTACGAATCGCTACACCTGAAACATGATGATTGTGGAAGAGCTGATCCATCTCACCAGTTTGCATCAGTTCAATAAAACGCAGCTGAATTGGGCGGTCTTTGATCCAGTTTAGAAACGCTGGCAACTCATGAGAATTGAGGTCTTTCATCAATACCACGTTCACCTTGACCTGCTCATAGCCGACTTCAAAGGCGCGGTCGATACCAGCCATCACTTCGGTAAATTTGTTTTCACCAGTGATCTGATAAAACATGCGAGGATCGAGGCTATCAACGCTAACGTTAATATGTGTCAGTCCAGCCTGCTTCCAGTCAGCAACCTGCTTCTCCATTCGGTAGCCATTGGTGGTCGTTGCCACCTTACCGATGCCTTTGGTCTCGGCCACAGTATGAATGATATCAGTGAAGTCTTTACGCAAGCTCGGTTCACCACCAGTAATACGGACTTTCGACGTACCACAGTCAGCAAACGCTCTAACCACACGTTTGATCTCAGGAAGCGTTAAAAAAGACGAGTTTTTCTTTCCCGAAGGCTTATAACCATCAGGCAGACAATATGTGCATTTAAAGTTACAGACATCTGTAACAGAGAGACGCAAGTAATAAAACTTGCGATGAAATCTATCTTCGAATTGTTGCGCCACGGAACACCTTTCCAAACACGGGAGGCGATAATCATTTCCAATTATGCCCTTGTGACAATTTGTCACTGGCTCAGCACGCTTATTCACTATGAACTTAGCCTGATGAGCTCGGAGTTATGGCAACTGCCTATTAAGACCAATGCTTAACAACAGTAGCTGACGATAAAATACTTAATAATTGTGCGTGTTTCTACCCTCAAGATAAAAAAATCACACCCAACGCCCAAAATACCCCGTATTGAGTACTTTGAACGGTTCGATTATTCTAGATTGTAGATGAATATGATCAAATAAGAACAAAATTAATGACTCTGTACTGCACGAAAAAAGTAGTCGCCGTTGGTGGTGGTCACGGCCTTGGACGCATGCTGGCGGCTTTGAAAGACTTTGGTGAGAATGCGACAGGCATTGTTGCCACTACAGATAATGGCGGCTCAACTGGTAGGATACGTAATTGTCAGGGCGGCATCGCTTGGGGTGACACCCGCAACTGCATCAACCAGTTAATTACCGAACCCTCAATCAGTTCGATGATGTTTGAATATCGCTTCAAAGGGTCTGGCGAATTGGATGGCCACAACTTAGGTAACTTAATGCTGACTGGCCTCGATAACCTGTCAGTTCGACCTTTGGATGCCATCAACCTTATCCGTAACATGCTTAAAGTCGATGTGAATATCATCCCAATGACAGAACACCCTGCTGACCTTAAAGCGCTTGCTCCTAACGGTCAGTGGGTAACAGGAGAAACCAGTGTCGATGAAATGCCTGAAAAACTGGTTCGTCTCGACTTGGAGCCTGAAGTTCCCGCAACCAGTGAGGGTGTACTTGCGATAGAACAAGCGGATGCGATCATTCTTGGTCCGGGCAGTTTTCTAACCAGTATTATGCCACCATTGCTGTTACCTGAAATTGGCCGCGCAATCGAAAACAACCAAAAGGCCCAGCTTGTTTTCGTTGAAAACCTCTCTCCTGAATACGGTCCTGCGGGTAAGATGACTCTGAAAGAAAAACTGGAATGGTGCGAGCGTGCCTGCCGCGGTAGAAAAATTGATGTGGTTTTGGGTGAAGAACCTCACCCTGAATTAAGCGATTGGAATTGCATAACAACACCTCTCGCTTCACCAAATCGAGACTGGCGACACGACAGAAGCAAATTGCAGTCTGCCGTTGAGTCGTTATTGTGCGAGTAACGCTTTATAGCGCTGTTGGGTTTCACTCAGCAGCGCAACCATCTGTTGCTGTGTCGCTGAGATATCGAGCGTCTGACCTGATTTAGCTTTCGCGTCCACTTCCACCGCATACGCACATAGAGATTCAGCCCCGAAACTTGCAGCACTGCTTTTCAGGGCATGGCTAATTTCTTTGAGATAAGCATCTTTATCCAATCCTTCATCGGTACTGAGCTTTTCGATGTACTGCGCTAGTTCCCCAAGAAAGATATCAAGCAAAATCGGTACATTGTCAGCACCAATTTCACTTGCCAGTCGGTCTATTTTAGTTTGATTTAACACTTCCATGATCGATTACTGTGTTTCCTTCGTGTTCCAGTTTTGCAGCTTGCGATAAAGCGTTGATGGACTGACGTCTAAATAGCCCGCGGCTTTAGGAATATTCCCTTCACAGGCCTGAATCGCTTGCTCAATAGCTTTCTTCTCTGTTAACCACAGAGGGAAAATGTCATGCACAGAAAAACTGTCTTTGTCCTGCAAGTCTACCCTGATCTGATTTTCGACCGGCTGATTCAATGGAGGCGGCAACATATCCATGGAGATGTTTTCACCGTTGTTAAGAACCACGACGTTTCTCAGTACGTTTTGCAATTGACGGACATTACCCGGCCACTCGTATTGAGCGAAGCGGCTTACGACTTCTGGTGCCAGTCGGACAAAGTCTTTTCCTTCCTCTTTAGACATAAAGCCTAGCAGAGAATAAGCAATTTCTATGACATCATCGCCACGCTCCCTCAAAGGAGGTAGGTGCAAAGGAATTACGTATAAACGATAATATAAGTCTTCACGGAAGCGACCTTCCTGCACCTCTTTCCAAGGGTCTCGGTTGGTTGCACAGACGAAACGCACGTCGACGCTTTTCATTTTCGAAGAACCGACTTTCTGGAAGGTACCCGTCTGAATAAAGCGTAGTAGCTTAGTTTGCAGATCCAGATCCATCTCACACAGTTCGTCAAGGAACAGCGTGCCTCCATCAGCCAACTCAGCCGCGCCTTGTCGATCAGTGGCAGCGCCGGTAAACGCGCCTTTCACATGACCAAACAATTCACTTTCAATCAGATCTTTTGGAATAGCCGCACAGTTGATCGCGATGAAGGGCTTGTCACCACGCTTACTTGCCGCATGAATGGCCTCTGCACACACCTCTTTACCCGTACCACTTTCACCAGTGATGAAAATACTGGCTTTACTGGATGCGGCGGAGTCGATGGTACGATACACAGCCTGCATAGTGTGGCTACTACCGATAAAGCCTTGATAATTCTGGTTACCCGGATTATCAGCTTCATTTTTCAACTTGGTCGCTTTGCGAATAGCGTTGTTAACCGTGACACGGAGTCGGTCTGCTTCACACGGTTTGATAAGGAAATCCTGAGCACCATGGCGCATCGCTTCTACAGCGGTATCAATCGAGCCATGGGCCGTCATGAAGATCACTGGAACATCAGGCATTT
Organism: Vibrio sp. B183; assembly: GCF_000740665.1. Taxonomy (NCBI): domain Bacteria; kingdom Pseudomonadati; phylum Pseudomonadota; class Gammaproteobacteria; order Vibrionales; family Vibrionaceae; genus Vibrio; species Vibrio sp. B183. The sequence goes on from NZ_JPQB01000002.1 coordinate 283,087, forward strand.
TCTGTTTCACTGCATGCAAAACATCCATACCTGTCATGTCGGGAAGACGAAGGTCCAATAGGATTAAATCAGGAGTGCGAAAGTTGAGGCTTTCAATGGCATCACGCCCGGTACCAACAATGTTGATATCGATACCCAGAGGGGTGAGATAAGAACGGTACAACGCCGCGACCGACGCAGTATCTTCAACCATCAAAAGATATTTGGACTTTTGTGTTTGCGTATTATGTTGCATAACCTAGCCGAATTTTTCTTCGCAATTTGTATAAATGATTGCATTGCGCTTTGCATTTTGCAAATTTAATGCTTAAAAAACGAGAAACGCCCTAAAATTGGCGTAAAAAAATTGGCACGTTAAATGCTGTTATAACATTGACCCTTATGGGTCACCTAGCCAACTGACGTTGTTAGTGAACTTAGTATTCACAAATTACAGCCAATAGAATTTATTTCTACTGGCTATTTTTTTATCTGTCAGTCGGAGGCCATAACACGAAATCAGCTATTCACAATGAACTGCTGACGCAATTTTTCAATTTGATCTCGTTTCTCAGCCGCCGCTTCAAATTCCAGATCCTGAGCATGCTGATACATCTGTGCTTCCAACTTGCTAATCTCTTTTTCAAGCTGTTGCGGTGTCATCACATTGTAAGACTGGGACGGCTCTGCGACCTTGGACAACGGAACCTGCTTATTAGTTCGTTGTTTTTTGCTCTTAGCAATATCGCCAAGTTCCATAATATCTTTAATATTACGTTTCAGTGCCTGCGGCTCGATGCCCATCTTATCATTATAGGCTTGTTGTTTCTCTCTACGACGGTTGGTTTCTCCCATCGCCTTGTGCATAGATTTCGTTACACTATCGGCATAAAGAATAGCTTTACCACTAATATTACGTGCCGCACGACCAATAGTCTGAATCAGCGAACGCTCAGAACGTAGGAAACCTTCTTTGTCAGCGTCCAGAATAGCGACCAACGACACTTCCGGCATATCCAAACCTTCTCGCAGCAAGTTGATCCCGACCAAAACGTCAAATTCACCCAGTCTCAGGTCTCGAATAATTTCCACACGTTCAACCGTGTCGATATCAGAGTGGAGATAACGAACACGTACGTCATGTTCCGTCAGGTACTCTGTTAAATCTTCTGCCATACGTTTTGTTAGCGTGGTGACCAACACACGTTCGTCCTTAGCAGATCGAATACGGATTTCGGACAGCAGATCATCCACCTGAGTCGCCACTGGACGAACTTCCAATTCAGGATCAAGCAGACCTGTTGGACGAACGACTTGATCAGCCACCTCGCCATCTGATTTCTCTAGCTCGTAGTTACCTGGCGTTGCGGATACAAAAATGGTTTGTGGTGCGAGAGATTCAAACTCTTCGAATTTGAGCGGCCGGTTATCCAAAGCAGAAGGCAAACGGAAGCCAAATTCCACCAGCGTTTCTTTACGTGAACGGTCACCTTTGAACATGGCGCCAATTTGCGGCACGGTTACGTGAGATTCGTCGATCACTAACAAACCATCATGGGGCAAGTAATCAAATAGGGTCGGTGGCGGCTCGCCCTCACTGCGACCACTGAGGTAGCGAGAATAGTTTTCGATACCAGAGCAGAAGCCAAGCTCTGTCATCATTTCAATATCAAATTGAGTCCGCTGAGAAATACGTTGCTCTTCAAGTAGCTTGTTGTTGTCCAACAAATGCTTTTTGCGACTTTCTAATTCAACCTTAATATTTTCAATCGCATCCAAGATCTTATCTCTTGGCGTAACATAGTGCGTTTTCGGATAGATGGTAAAACGAGGCAAATCGCGCTGCTTGACCACACCCGTCAGTGGATCGAAGATACTGATACAGTCGATTTCATCATCAAACATTTCAATACGTACCGCATCTTGATCGGATTCCGCAGGGAAAACATCGATCACTTCACCACGAACACGGAACTGTCCTCGCTCAAATGCCACATCGTTGCGGCTGTATTGCAATTCAGCCAGACGGCGCAAAATATCTCGCTGATCCATTACATCCCCGCGGCGTACGTGCAACATCATTTGTAGATAAGACTGAGGATCACCCAAACCGTAAATTGCGGAAACAGAAGCCACAATAATGGCATCTTTGCGTTCAAGTAAGGCTTTGGTCGCGGACAGGCGCATTTGTTCAATGTGGGCGTTTACAGAGGCATCTTTCTCTATAAATGTATCGGTAGTCGGTACGTAGGCTTCAGGCTGGTAATAGTCGTAGTAAGAGACGAAGTACTCGACAGCGTTATTAGGGAAAAATGATTTCATCTCACCATAAAGCTGTGCAGCCAAAGTTTTATTCGGTGCGAGTAGAATCGCAGGGCGCTGAGCCTGTGCTATCACATTGGCAAGGGTAAAAGTTTTACCTGAGCCAGTAACCCCCAGTAAAGTTTGATGAGCGAGACCTGAATCCAACCCCTCCAGTAACTGGTTAATCGCTGTTGGCTGGTCACCTGACGGTTGGTAATCCGAAACCAAATCAAAAACTTTGCTCATTTGCACCTCACCCGCACATGAAGAATAAATTCGGTCTATTTTGACTGTATAAATATACAGAAACAATAGCTAGAGAAAAAATAACCCTCTGTTTTAGAAATTTTGCACTGTTAACGCTAGATCCCAATATTCAATCCTGCTATTATCTCTCGCCCTACTCGGGAACCATCTTAATAATCTTCCAAAATTCTCACACAGCTTATTCACATTTCTAGTTAAAATCTCAACTTGTCCACATTGATCAAAAAATCCTAAAAATCATAAGAACAGATCTAACCTTCACCTGATGCTTTAATATACAACAAGTTAGCTAATGATCTTTTATGATTATTTTTAGAGCTAAACACCTATTATTGCTCAGTTTATTCATTGCTCAAGATTCATCAACATAGTTATCCACAATTTTGGTGGATAAGTAAATCTAGCTTAGGCAAATCAAGGGCTACAAAAAAGTAAAGCACTTTTTATCAAAAAAATTTAGACCATTCAGGCGATTTTGAGGTTGACAGCGTTTCGTCTCGCCGATAATATTCGCTGCGCTTAAACGCAATTCCCCCTTAGTTCAGTTGGTAGAACGGCGGACTGTTAATCCGTATGTCGCAGGTTCGAGTCCCGCAGGGGGAGCCAAATTCAAGAAGAAAGACGTCCTAGGACGTCTTTTTTTGTATCTAAACGTAGCTACTTCAAGGGATTGCATTCTCTTAACGTCTTATCCAGACCGATACTAGCTTAGAAGTTTAGGTACACAAATAGGTACATTGTCCGTATGTTCCAATTTACGGTGTACCAATCATGGCAAGAACAACTAAATCTTTAACAGATAAACAAATCTCTAACGCTAAACCACAGAATAAAGAGTACACACTCTTTGATAGTAACGGCCTTCGTCTACGTGTAAAAATAAACGGCACAAAAACTTGGCTCTTTAACTATACACGCCCACACAGCGGTAAACGCGCTAACATGACTTTTGGCAGCTACCCTAGCCTTTCACTTACTAATGCAAGAAAGAGAGCTCTTGGAGCGATAGAGACGCTCCAGCAAGGCATTGATCCTCAAGTTAAACTCAAGAACCAACAAATAGTCGAGCAACAACGTTTGGAGTCTACATTAGCTGAAGTTACAACTAACTGGTTAGAAGTAAAAAGTGTCACCATCAGTGAAAAAACACTTACAAACCTTAAACGCCTTTTAGAACGCCACGTGCTCTCAAAGCTTGGCAAATATCCCGTTACAGAACTAACAGCACCATTAGTAATCAACGCACTTCAACCACTTCAAATTAAAGGGCATCTAGAAACATTGCGAAGAGCCTGCCAACGCATAAATGAGATAATGAATTTTGCTCAAAATAAAGGACTGATCGAGTTCAACTCACTGACAAAAATCCATTCCGCGTTCCTGAAACCTGTAGTGACTAATATGAAGTCGATTAATACAGATGAACTGCCTGATTTAATGAAGACACTGACAAGAGCCAGCATCATGTATACCACTCGTTGTATGATTGAATGGCAACTTCACACGATGACTCGACCAGCTGAAACAGCCGAAGCCCGTTGGAGTGAAATTGATTGGGAAGAAAATCTATGGGTTATCCCCGCAGAAAGAATGAAAAAGCGAAAAGACCACTTAGTTCCCCTGACACCACAAACCTTAAGTTTATTGAATGAGATGAGAAAAATAAATGGTGGAAGCGAGTACATCTTCGCTTCTTATAAAGACCCAATGAGACCGAGCAATAGCCAGACTGCCAATATTGCTTTAAAAAGAATGGGCTTTAAAGGTCGTTTAGTCTCCCACGGCTTGCGCGCCTTAGCGAGCACGACATTGAACGAAACTAAGCTTTTTCACAATGATGTTATTGAGTTAGCGTTAGCTCACGTAGATAAAAACCAAATTAGGGGCATCTACAATCGAGCATTATACCTGAACCAGCGTCGAGAGATGATGCGTTGGTGGAGCAACTACATCGAAGAGGCTTCTCAAGGAATATCCCAAAAAACGCCGAACGACTCGTATTGAACTGCCGCCAAATGAGTTACTACCGACATCGACAAGGCTTGCACCCCATTGAAGTGCAGCTAAAACGAGAATCTGTATCAAGCCCTTGGCTGGTGGTGTTCTTTGCCAGCTTCTCATATCTCGACGACAACAGCACATCCGTTGAGCCTGAGTTGTACTTTCACCTTGCAAACCAATGGTGCTATCAGCCCGATGTGGGGAGCACTGATTTATCCCACCCTGAAGTACAAGAGCTGCTATCGGTATGGATGAAAGCCTTTGCTCGTCATCTTTCCAGAAACGTCTTTGACGACATGCAACTGAAGATGGTCGGAACGTTCCACTAACTTCCACTCTGTTATTTCTTATTTGAATCCTGAAACAAGGAGGACTCACTATGTCTAAATTAAACTTCACAGCATCATCACTACCTGTGTCAACGAAACTGCATAAACTGCTTGGTACGTTGTTCACCACTCATTTACTTAACAATGAAACTCTTGCCACCAGCCGTTATCTGGTGTTTAACTTTCGCGATAAAAGTTACAGCGCGGATGCTGGGGGCTTCCATCCGGTTGAGATTTCAATTTGCCACACCTCGACAGGAGAATGGAGCATTGAGTACATCACTGACTTCGCCTATATGGGAAACCATTACCCGGAGCTAGAGCGCAACTTAGATTTTGATTTTCGGGTTGGACAGTTCTTTGTGGCCTATCGTGGCTGGCTGCCAATACAAGGTAGCCGTGATGCTAAAGCGCTCTATCGATTGTGGGAGTGTAACTTTCTAGCTTATGTCGACATGGACTCTTACAACGAGATAGCCGTCACCCCACAATAGCTCATGACTGCCCTTCTCCTAAACACCATTAAGCTTGTCACCGCTCTTATTACTTTGTTTACCCTCTCACCTTTCTTTGGCGCTATCGGAACTCTGACAACGTTAGGTTTTCTGGTGGTGCTGCTGATTGGATTATTGGCAGTAATTGCAGAGCTCAGTGATAAGCATAAGCCTCGTTAATGTTAATCGGCTCACGCTTCAGTATGTCCGATTGATGCTGTTTTCACCGTTGGACATTATGTGTCTGACTCACCTCTACTCTCCCGACATTAAATGTCCACCTCCGGTCTTGGAGCTTTGATGTATTGAGAGTGTAGTCATGAGCAATAAAACCAGCATTGAAGGGTTATCCGCTTTGCTGCACACGCTGATGCTTATTCCTCAACATCGTTGGATTACCGTTAGGGAGTTGCAGCAGCAGTTAGCCCTACTCGATATCCACCGCACCACTCGCAGCATTAAACGCTACCTTGATGACATCATTGTGGAGGTGTTTAACGTGGAGTGTGATTCGATGAGCATGCCCCATGTTTATCGGAAAACTTCAGAACAATTACTGAAGCTCAACAAGCAGGAGATGCTCTATTGGCAGTTGACTAACAAGTACTTACTGCCGCTTGTTCCTGATGCACTGAATTACGGGCAAGGTCGCTCCTCGGAGAGAGACAAACCCTTACCCTACAAGGGTTCGGCGCATTCAAAAGAGCAAGCATGGTTAGCCAAAGTCCATGTGTCACTGCCCACTATTCGTGAGTGGAGTAATGAGCATCGGCAAGTATTGAATGCGGTACACACTGCATTACTGAACAGCCGTATGCTTAAGATATCGAGTCAAGTTTTGCAGCAAGAGAAAGCGCTCATCGAACCACTGGGACTCTCGGTTCAATGTGACGCGCTCTTGCTGCTTTTTCGATTATCCAGTCAACCCACGATACGCACCCTAGCCTTGCCTTTGATTGATGAGGCCAGTGTATCGACGTTTTCTTTTACCTATCCCACCGATTTCAATCTAGAGCAGTTCATGCATGAACATGCTGAAATCCGTGCATCCCAAATTTAACTCACCACTACGGAGAGATACCCATGAATACCCCCATTCGAACCATCATGATGAGCGTGCTGATTTTCGGAGTCACCGCTTGTAGCGAAGAAGAAGCACAAACCGTCACCGCCGATATAGAAGTGTCGATATCCACCAACCCACATTGGGGAACACTGACTTTTGATATTCAAGCTATCACTGACAGCACAGTAATAAGCAATGTCACTGTCAATCGAGGCAACTGTCGCCTACCCGCAGGTACAACCTCTGAACTCTCTAGAAACGTTTCATTGAAATTCGGTGAAACCTACACCGGATACAGCAACAACTGCACCGTAGACAGCGTGAAAGAAATCGAAATCACTTCCAGTGCTGGCACCTTTGTCTACACCTTCTAACTTTCGACAAATCCAACTTTACCCAATAAGGAAACACCATGAGTCACACTACAACGAATATTCTCGTTCTACTCGCAACTCTAATTACGCCTTTTGTTTTCGCTCAGGGAGGGGGAGCATTAGGAGGTAACCCATCTGTAGAAACAGGTGCCGTCAACATCAGTGTAGGTAAGTGCACTCAATACAAAATGGATGTAAAAGCAGCACAAGAGGCAGGTAAGGACGCATCGACCATTACAGTCCCTAAGGGCTGTGAAGCTATCACAGAACAGTAGTGCCACCAGCCAAAGCTAAAAATGACAATGGGGAGCAATTACGCTGTCTCTTATACACAAATCCCTAAGCCATAGCTTGGGGATTTTTTTTGAACTAATTGCATGTTCCATGATCTGATCATCTAAGCAATGACAAGGATGATTATCATGACCTACTTAGAGCCAGCCCTTTGGGCACAAAAGCAATTTGGTCAAGCTCACCTTAATGACCCAAGACGCACTCAAAGACTCGTTGCGCTCGCAGCCTCACTGGCTGAACAGCCGGGTGTACCCGTCTCGAAACTCATTATCTCACCTGCTGATATGGAAGGCGCTTATCGTTTTATCCGTAATGAGAAAATCAAAGCAGAAGATATCGCAGAAGCGGGATTTTATGTCACAGCGCAAGAGGCTTTGAAGCAACCAACCCTTCTTGCATTAGAAGATACGACTTCTCTAAGTTACGCCCATCGCAGCATACGAGATGAACTCGGGCACTCCAATCAAGGCGACCGACATCGCGCTGTGTTTGTACACTCGACTTTACTCTTCGCTCCCGACACTAAAACGGTTGTTGGCTTAATTGAACAACAACGCTGGACGCGAGATATTGAAAAGCGCGGGCAAGGACATCAGTACGCCACTCGACCCTACAAAGAAAAAGAAAGCTATAAGTGGGAGCAAGCCTCCCGTCATGTTGCAGAACGACTTGGTGAGAAAATCACAGACGTTATTTCTGTGTGCGATAGAGAAGCCGACCTATTTGAATACCTCACTTACAAACAAGAGCAACAACAGCGATTTCTCGTTCGCTCTATGCAAAGTCGATGTATAGAAGAGCATGATAATCGCCTTTATGACTATGCCTCCACACTCCTCTCAGCAGGAGAAAAAGTGCTCAAGATACCGCAAAAGGGCGGCCGAAAAGCTCGCACTGCTCACCTAGATATTAAATATGCTCGTGTCACGCTGAAGTCTCCGGCCAATAAGAAAGCGTTCGACAATATCCCCCTCTACTATGTTGGGTGTATCGAGAAAAATGGAGGTAGTGATAAGCTCGCATGGTACTTACTCACCTCAGAGCCAGTAACGAGTAAGGAAGTGGCACTTAAAATCGTCAGTTACTATGAGCTACGCTGGCTAATAGAGGATTTTCATAAAGTCTGGAAAAGTGAAGGCACTCAGGTCGAGCAACTGAGAATGCAAAGTAAAGATAACTTAGAGAGGCTTAGCGTCATTCTGGCCTTTGTCGCGACTCGCTTGCTCCAGTTGAGGTTTATGAATGAATCGAACGAGTTATCCAATCGAAGTTGTGAACAGGTGTTAAAAGGTAAAGCGCTTCCGAAAGAAGCACCTAATATATCATGGGCTTACAGAGGTATTGCCCAATTAGGTGGTTGGAAGAACACTAAGCGAACGGGACGTGCATCGATAAAGGCATTATGGAAAGGATGGTTTAGGTTACAAACCATCCTTGAGGGGTATGAACTCGCTAAATCTCTTGATTAACCAGACTTGTGATCAAGAGACAGAGCAATTACGCTCCCCACTATTTTTTTGATACTTAGAGTCAAGGGAACACCCTCAACTGTATAATCAAGACTCTACAAACTGAAGGCCCATAACCCAATCAGACACTTTGACAAAGTTGAGCGTATCCACGTTGTGTTTCTTAAACGCTTTTACCACTTTCTCATGCACCATGATATGAGGGTAACTACTGAATTTAGGCATAAAGATCAAACGCTCTTTTTCTGGCACTTCTTCTAACTTTTCATCACTCAAACAGTATTTTTGAATTTTCTGCCCCTCTCTATTGGGGTTTCTTTTCCTAATGGCACACCTATCCATATCCAACACATCCATTTTTTCAAATACGTTAAACACCCAGTAGTCGTCATGACTGTTACCGTTATCATCTACAATCACACCGGGGTAAACCTGACAACATGCATTGTCTATATTGCCAAGGGATTGTTTAATTTCATCAGAAAATACTGGATAAGCGATGCTCATATGCGCTTGCTTAATTGGCCGAAATAGCCCTCTCGCCAAATCTTCTTCGCGATAGGCGTTGACAAAAAACATTGGTTCACTACCAGTCAACTTGGTGTACTCATAATCACGATGGTCCGAACGGTCATGCGTAGTTAGGTATAAAGTGTTTTCATCGTAACTTTTAAAAACAATATAGTATTGATCGTTATATTGACTCATTTTCCTACCTTAAGAGTCTGACTTGGTACATGATCGTTTTGGCATTCCCGAATAAACAAATCAAACAAATACCATGCCCTTTAGTATTCATCTCCAAGCTGATAACTTTCAATGGAATAAAATTTGAGGTAAGGAATTTCTCTCTCCAGCTTCCTCTTGATGGTTTTATGTACAACTATTGGAGCTAAGTCATCTCCCCCTATCTTGAAAACCAATCTATCTGACTCCGGAATTTCATCGAGAATAACATGATTAAGGCTGTATTTTATGACATGTGGTTCATCATCAGGATCATCATGCTCATAAACTGAGCGATTTCTATCCCAACAATCAAGAGATTCATATATATTAATTAAAAAGTAATTATCTTTGGTGTTGTTTATTATTGCCGGATACAGTTTCCCGCCATAAATGCCGTCATCAAAAACCTCTTTTAGATCTTCAGATATAATAAAGCTAGGTGTGCAGAATAACATCTCAACATCATCATCTAACGTTTGGTTATTCTTGGTGCTAAATCTTAAAGCTGGCTCTCCATAGATGAGTTCACGGTAATGAAACCTGCGAAGTCCGGTAGAATCAGAAGGTATTACTGAATATCCTTCAACATCATAATCTGGACTCATAATGTAGTATTCATGATCGTATTTCATTTTACTTTCCAACTTCTAGCGAACATACGTCAGATGGTTAAATGTCTATTCAATACTGAATAGTCTTAGCGCGATATTCATAATATTGCAATGGAACCCATCAACGACAAAAGGTGGGAGCGATAACTCCCTTCCTCATTGGGTGAGACGTGTATCTAATACTCTGAAGCATCTCATATCAAGCTCAATAATATTAGTTGTCTTTGGGGTCACGAATTTTTAATGTTGGTCCCCATATTCAAATTCACTGACTTTAAAGAATTTGATGCCTTTAACATCGTATTTCTTAAAAATATCGACTACTTTTTGATGAAAAAAGATTTTTCCTCTTGATGTATTTCCGAGCTGAAAAATTAAACGTTCGTTTTCTGGAATAGCATCCAGCACATCTTCTCGAAGTCGGTAATTATCCATATCTGGTTTAATAGAAAACCCATCAATGTCCTTACTTCCATCACTTGGCATATAGAATTGACTTCTCTTTAGATCGATACAATCTAAGTCATCAAAAGTATTCAGTGCCCAAACTCCTTCAACAGCATTATTTTGTTCATCTTGAATGATCGCAGGAAAAAACTGACTGCCGTAAAGGCCTGCTTCAAGCAGCTCTTTAAGTTTGTTTGTGACCACAAAGTTCGGTACGCTAAATGCTATAGTGTAATCTTGCTGCAAATAATCCAAATTATCATTATCAGAGACAAAAGTGAGTGGCTTTATACCAAAACTCAACTTTTCAAACTTCCAATGAGTATTTGCCGTATATGAGGTTGGTGTGAGGTCATTGTCATAGTCCTCAAATTCATAATCCGGGAATACAATATAATAAGATTCATCATAAATATTCAAAGCATTACCTTTTCTTAATCTATAATAAATAACTTATTTAGGATTAGAGTAAAACTCTAAACAAATTCCATTCCAAAACGATATTGACTAACTTTGAAAAAGTTTACTCCTTTGATATTATTATTGGAGAAAATATCAACAATTCGTTTATGGACAAATATATTTGTAACGTCAGTATTATCCATTACAAAAATCAATCTGTCATTCTCAGGTATTTCATCTAAAACTTCATGAGAAAGATGAAATGATTTAATAGAAGGCAGAACATCTATTCCTTGTAAGGACTTGGCCCCTCCAGGGTATACGGCAATTGATTTATTTCGGTCCCAACAATCCAAAGGTTTAAAGACATTTAGCGCCCATACATCCTCTCTGATTCCTTTATCTTCACCTTTTACAATGGCAGGATAAAATTTAGAACCGTATAAGCCTTCTTCCAACTCAACCTTTAACTTGTCGGTAACAACAATACTGCCTATTGGGAAAAATATCTCATAATCACCACTAGCAAAGCTCAAATCAGATGTTTCGGTTGTAAAAATTAAAGGTTTTTGTCCAAAATCAAGCTCTTCTGAGTCATAGTTTCGCTTTGCTGAAGAGTCATCAGGTTCAATGTCATATTCTTCATAGTCTGGATTTGCAAACAATAAATAGTAATCTTCATTGTAATCTTTCATTTTATCTACCGACTTCTAACTTATATGGGACTTGTTTAAAACTACTAAACTTTGCATGATCTACATTTCGATTGCAAACTCTTGATTCACCTATACTATATTTTGCAAACAAAGCGGGACCTGAGGTTTCTCCACCACAGCCAGGTTCATTTTTCTCAAATGCTTTGTAAGCTTTTGTTAAAGGTATTTCAAAGTCACTAATTTTTGATAACACAGAACGACTATACAGGCTAATATACCTTCGAACTGTTCTCTCATTACCAGTAGCACAATTATCTTCTAACTTTTTAGTTGCATTCCTCAACATATTCGCAATGTGCTTATGGTAGGATTTAGGATGGTCATCATCACTATCATTATTGTCTACAAAACCAGGATGATTACCTCGATGAACCTGAACCCTTAAATAACAGGCTGCATCCATTTCATTAGGCAGAGCTACTAAATTCTCTTTAACGTTAATATCGTACCCATAACTAATTAACTCTTAGTCTTTTTTTGATTTGATAAAGCCCTGTTGCGACAACAAATGATGCACTTGCATTTTTATCCCATGATTAATAGGGTGATTAGGATCTTTTTTAGCCGGATCCAGTACAACTTCTCTATATCCTTTTGCCATAGTGAACTCTATATATACTCTAACTCACCCCGTTTATAACGAGGCGTTTTATGTTGGTTGGAATGACAAAGCCTACAGCTTGCGTCTCGTTTCACTGCTTTCTTTTTCGCAGTCATGGTTGTAACAGGCTTGCCTTTAAATTTCCCTAGTGGGCGTTTCACCAGTTTTTCAGCTAGCTCCTGATAATCAGACAGTACATCAATCAAGCTTTCCACAGCCTTAATGAATGAATCCAATGCTTTAGCCGCATTTCTTATTCCCTTGACCTTCTTAGCACCTCCCGCAAAGCGTGCTACCAGTGCCGCAATGCGAGCCGCTGCTCCTGTGCCCAAAGTACAAATAGCCAGCACGACGGTGAGAATCAGCTCAAGGATCAAATATGTACCCGCTTTACCGCCGTAGTAGAAATAGAAGTTAGGTGGAATAGCCTCAAGCATTAAAGACAGATAAGTCACATAAGTCAGAATCGTATCGTGGTCTTCTATGATTGCCATTGCGTTAGGGAACTGTTCGTGGCCCTTTATTTCCTGTGCCCAATCAGGGTCAAGCTCCATCAACACCGTATCAACAAAGGTTTCGACCGCATCGACATCACCATTAGAGATTTTCTGTGGCAGCTCTAGAATCGTCTGTCGATGCTTAGCAATACACTCTAGCTTTCGTACCACATCTTGACTTTCCGCGTATAGCTTACTCACATCTTCAATCGCTTCATCGACAGATTCAAAAACACTATCTTGGAATGAGTCAAACTCTCTTCCTAATGTTTCCAATACCCAAGTCGGATTTTTCAGTTGCCCCTTCTCGTTAAGCATTGCCTTGGTGATGGAATTGAACTTATCGACTGAATAAATCGCCAATTTATCGACAGCAGAAGAAGATAAATCTGAAATAGTGTCCGCAGCGTCTCCCCAAAAACTAGGAGACAACATATCAACAATATCAGCGCCCCAAGCTTGTGCACCATCAATCACACCATCGCCTAAAGTCCAGTAACCCTCTTCATCCCATTGTTGTTGGAACCCTTTCATGTCCTCAACAAGTGCGTTGTATGTACCATCAAGTGTTGCCTCAACGCTGTCTTGGATATTAACTATTTGCTCCTCAATACCTGGCTCACCAACGAACTCTGCAGTCACGATATCTGTGTTAGGTTTTAATGTGTCAAATACCGCTACACCACCTTCAACTTGATTTGTTTCGACAGCCAAATCTATAGTTTCAGATTCCGTGCTATTCAAGGGTAGAGCATTGAGTGATACGTTCTCTTCATGCACCACCGAGTTAGCGGTTATTTTGAGGTTTTGAGCATAGATAGGTGTCTGCCATCGATCGGAGTATATTGCACGGACCTTCACCCATTTCTGCTCCTCTAAATCTATCTTCGGTATCGCATTCACCACCACCTCAATCGTTCCTGCTTCGGCAGAATAAACATGTTCGGGCGCTTGAATGACCGAGACAGCCGACACATCACTCATAAGTTGGCTAGCTTTCTTCTCCATACGCTTGAAAGCTTGGCCGAGGTTATCGGACAGCTTTTTAGCATAGGTATCAATGGTCCTAACATGCTTTTCATAGATATCAGAAGACAAGTAAACGTAATTCAACCGACTGGCCTCGGATTTGAGTGATTCAACACGCCCCTTTATCTTACTAAGTAGATCTTCAAGTTCAGAGTTGAGTGTTTTCTTAGCCTTATCCCAAGGGTAGTTATTGCTGAAAACCTGTGGATTGCCTTTACCACGAGCACGCATGTAAGCCAGCATACGGTCAGCGGTTTCATGTTTGGGTAAACGAAATAAGACAGAGAGTATTTCCCCTTCTTCCATCACCATTGGTAAGCCATTCGCTAGTACACAATCAAAGCTGGTATCAGAAAGACTCTCAATCCCCGCAATCAGCGATTCTGCCAATACGCTGAACTGAAAATCAGGGTGTCTAAATTCGAAGTGGGCTTTCGTTTCGGCTTTCACAATATCAGCAAAATACCGGTCAGCGGTGAGGCTAGGCCCCATGGTTCCCCAGCCTTCTACCGGCGGGGCAATACGGTTCGGGTGCCAGAAGGTTTGCTGCCCCTGAGCAGACCTATCAAAAAAATCATAGTCATTGTAATCCGGCAAGTAGTGCGGGTTGGTAATACGAACAGGCGTCGTAACAAACTCATCCGTACTTTCTTTAGCCTGAATTTTGATTTGACCAGGCTTTAAGCCTGATACTTTGCTTTTACCAGAGTCATCAAAATGACCGGGAGACAGAACACCACCAGAGACATCGGTAATATCAAAGTCGGCGTTCATGAGAAGCACGCCATCGGGGTATCTGGCCTTAACGTAGACGGTGTAAGTTCCTTCTTCATCTTCATTGACTGTGACGGCTGGGTTTTGAACCCCGCCGAGGCACATGGTGTTGGCCTTGTTCATCGTCATTTGGTTAGACAGCCTTGCTACACCTTTCCCTTCGATGATGACATTCGGTGATGCGGATATGAATTCAGCCTCGGATTCAATCGTGCCCGATGCCACGCCTTTCTTGTCCCCACCTGCATCGCCTGTACTCTTGGCAAACTTACTGCCCTTTAAGGCAATACTGTTGCCACCATCTGCAGTGACGGTCGTGGTACCTTCCACTAAATCCGCTGACTTGGCATTGTTTCCATAAGGGATAGGAACTACGGCATTACCGACGGTTGTAAGACACACATCAGGTAACGTGGCATTCGCTTCTCCACCAGAGCCTTTGTGAACGATGCTCAGCCCGTTCGCATTGATGGTGACTGACATATCTACTCCTTATTAAGCTCGGTCAGTTCAGTGTAATTTTTGAACCTTGGATTTTGTGGACTTTTTCAGCACGACTCGAGATGTGTGTCGCCTTTGTCGTAATGCGGCCATCATTGCCACTGAACTTAGTTGCGACCTCGCCAGCTCCAATCGTGACTTCCTCTTTGCCTTCCAGTACCACACGTTTGGCTTTAATGACGAGCTCTTGTTGTTCCGCTAACGAAAGGTAAATATCCGTGAGAATAGGCACATCTAAATCCTCACCGACGAACTCAATACGGCAATCAAGCTGGTTGTCTATTGCCAAATGAATCTCTGAACGAGTGAACCCTCTACCTAAAGCCGCCCAGACAGCTTGCCCGTAGGCATTCCCATAAAAATCCACTTTCACACGATGACTTTCAGGGTGGATTTCTTTTACCCATCCGATACGGGCGTGTTTTTTTGAAGTCTGTTCAGCAGAGTTAGACAAGGTGTTCAATATAGAGCGCTCCCAGTACATTTGGAGAGGAAATATAACATCGCATTGGCATGCACCCCACTGATGGAATTGCAGGAAGCTCAGAGGAATCATCGATAAAGACCCATCAAGAAGCTTGACCATTTACTAAAACCTTAGTGATTACACATTAAACACCTGTGCTTTCGTCAGCCAACTCTCTTGGATGGCGTGTTTCTATCGTGATAAGACTCACATTAAATTTGCAGTGTTCCAACTGTACTCATTCTCTTCTCCGGTCTTTCGTCGCAATTCATCGATATTGAGTTATATGTTATCGATAAAAAACAGAATAAGAGTGCGCGGAATGATAATGACAATACTCCGCTTTTTTAACCCAGAACTTTCTATTCAGTAGCGGCTTCAACCGCTAACAAGTCTGCTCTCTCATTCCCTTCAATGCCAGAGTGCGCTTTAACCTTAAAGACCTCTACATACTTTCTAGAACTCAGCTCATCCACCTGTTGCCACAGTTGGCGGTTTTTGACGGGTTTCTTATCTCGTCGAGACCTCAGCGATTTATCCAGGACTAGCTCACTTTTCTTTTGGCAACGGCTATTTTCAGATTATTCGTTCGCACGCGGGCAAAGCCCCTGTGGTTCAGGTGAAACATATTCCCGATTGTATATGCATCACCGCGAGGGCTTGGGTTGTATTTACAAACCTAAAACTTACGAGGATGATGGCAGAGTTGACTTTAAAGAGCGGCAATTATTCCACCTCACGGAATACAACGTTGCTCAGGAGAACGATGGGTTACCTGCTTTATATGAATGAGCCCAGCATGACTAAAAAGCAAGAGAACGAAATGAAAGTCAAAGCTTCAGGAAAAGACACTCAGGCGCTAGACCTTAAACCGATTGGCCATGGTAGAAGCAAAGGGTTCTTGTGAGGAAGTGAAGAACCAAACTATGAATGATGTCCTCACTCTCCACTGCGTTCCTATCGAGCTGATGAGCGTTCGCCGTGAGAGCATTATCTCGCCCAATGAGTTTGTGGGGCTGGAAGTCTTACTACTTCAGGCGTCCCAGACGATTACTTCCAGCCAGTTCAAGGGAAAAGTTAAAGTACCAAGGCACCTTCATACTTAGGGTTCTTGGTAAACACTCGAGTATTTCTATTGTAATGACCGAATATCATTTCTGCATTTATCCAGTTGGCAACGTTGATTTCACACTGAACTGGTTCAACATGATAACGGTCTGCTGGGTTAGGGGCGGCAAGACCACTCTTGTTCACATCATAAGCAAAAGGGTGCCGGCTAAGGTCGATCACATACACATCGGTCGGAGCCCAATCCGCAGCGTAGTCGTAGTCAGTTGTTGTCGATATCCCCACTTTTCCAGTGTGGCCTCCAGCAAATTTTCCTGAAAATTTCTCCCAATCAACGTTCTGTTCATGTTGTTGGGTGAATCCATTGTCGAAGAAATACTGCATACCATTGTTTGCCCATCCTGGGTCGCCTCTGTAAACAATGCCTCGATACAAAGCAGTTCCTCTTAGAGCCCCTTTTTGAAAAGAACGGCACGACCAATGCTTGTCGATCAAACCACGAATGACATATTCATCAACAATATTATTAGTTTTTCTTGAAGACTTTCTCCATCGAGAGAATAAACCCATAAAAAATCTCCACACAAAACGGGACAAATAGCGACCAATAAATAAACAGTAAATATCATTTAAACTCAAAAATCAAACTTAACTATATGTCAGTTTTTTTCTTGAGGTGCTCTCCAGCGCTGAAGGGAATAAAGCCTTGAGCATTGTCGTTACAGGTTTTGAGGTTCGTGACATCTTCATCTAAAACTTCGGCGTCTCGCTCGTAACCTGCAACGGTTCGGATGCAGGTCCGAATAAGGAGTGGACGAGAGATATCGGCTGTTTAGCGACCAACGAGGGCTGGTTGTACTTGACTGTAATCATTGACCTTTACTCACGGAAAATGGTGAGCTGGTCGAGGATACGAGGATGACAACTATTCTGGTCAGCGATGCACTGTCGATGGCTTTGTTCCGCCGGGCTTCCCTGAGCAAGTGATCGTTCATAGTGAGCATAGTCGCCAGTCCTGCTCTAAAGACTATCGAGAGCTGAAAGCATGAGTCGGAAAGGAAACGGCTGGGACACTGGTGTAGAGGGCGTCTTCCATGCCATTAAGGTGGAAGCGATACGATATGAGCCAATCGTGACAAGAGAAGAGGTGCGTCAAACGATTCTCGAATACATTGTGGCTGACGATAATCGGATGAGAAGGCCCAGTGTTCTTGGGGATTTCAGCCCAGTTAACGTTAAAAGCAAAATGCCGCTTAATGAAGTGTCCAGCCTAACCGGAACACATCTGACCACTTCATGATAATTCCAATATAACAGTACATGATATGGTGATTTCGTAAATTACTCTCGGATATTAAAGTTGAATGTGGAGTCGTTATGGAATTGCTGAATGATAACTACCGCCAGAAAAAATCTCGTTTAGAAACAATCATTTCCCAATGGAATGATACAAAAAGATCGTACCCATCAGATAAAACTATTCATCAGTTGTTCGAAGAGCAATGCAAAAAAACACCAAATAACATTGCGTTAGTCCACTCATCAAATACCTTAACCTATACCGAGCTTAACCAAAAAGCGAACCAATTAGCCAGACACTTGCGTCATGAATATCAAGTGCTTACTTCTACTCCCTTAATGCCCAATACACTCATAGCCCTTCGCTTGGACCGAAGCTTAGAGATGGTCATTACCATCCTGGCTGTCTTAAAAGCGGGCGCGGCCTATGTACCGATTGATCCAAGCTACCCCACCGACCGTCTGTCCTTTATCCTAAAAGATACCGACACAAAGTTTCTTTTGACACAAAGTCACCTTGCAACTGGCGTGTCCGATGATATTCATACTCAGCAAATTATTACCGACTTAAATGCCGAGTTTTATAACACCGCAAATACCGACGATTTAAACGTCGCCCTATCTTCACAAGATCTTGCTTATGTTATCTATACATCAGGTACTACAGGGCAACCTAAAGGGGTCATGATTCCTCACCGAGGTATTGTCAACCGTTTGACTTGGATGCAAAACCAATATCCGTTATCTGAACAAGACGTGGTATTACAAAAAACGCCATATGTATTTGATGTTTCCGTATGGGAATTATTTTGGGCACATTGGTATGGTGCCAAGTTGATTATGGCGGAGCCTGATGGTCACAAAGACAGTCGTTACCTTTATCAATTGATAGACAAGGAGCGAGTCACTACTTTGCATTTTGTGCCAAGTATGTTGGATGCATACAACAGTTATTTATTCGCAAATAACTTAGTATTAAACCCCTCTATCAACCAATTATTTTGTAGTGGAGAGGCATTACATACTGCGACGGTAAATCGAACCTATAATCTTTCCGACAACGCTAAATTTAAACTCCACAATTTATATGGCCCAACGGAAGCATCGATCGATGTCACTTATTATGAAGCCCTACCACATCAGGATGTGTATATTGGCAAACCCATTGCCAATACCATGGCATTTGTCTTAGATAGCGAGAAACGCTGTGTTCCAATCGGCACTCCAGGTGAGCTATATATCGGCGGAGCCGGTTTGGCGCTTGGCTATCTCAATCGAAAAGAGCTTAGTGACGAGCGTTTTGTCGAAAATATTTTTGCCACTGACGAGGATATTAACCAAGGCTACACAAAGTTGTATCGAACCGGTGACTTAGCTCAATGGACGGCTGATGGCAATATACAATACCTTGGGCGTAACGATGACCAAGTAAAAATAAGAGGCTATCGTATTGAACTCGGGGAAATCGAATGCAAATTGCGCGAGATCGACACCATTGACCAAGCTTGTGTTCTCGCTAAGTCGAGAAAAACCGAGGCAGGCGCGAGTAAATACCTGGTTTGCTATTACACCTCCATAGCTGGCCATCACACCACAGATGCTCAGATTATTAGCACGCTATCCCACCAGCTCCCTGACTATATGGTTCCAACTGCGTTCGTCCAACTAGCCACATTTCCTGTGACAATCAATGGCAAGTTAGACAGAAAGTCGTTACCAGAGCCCACTTTTAGCTCCCAAGAGAACTACGTTGCTCCGCGCAACGAGCTCGACGCCCAGCTCTGCTCCCTATGGCAAGAAATACTTGGCCTTGAAAAAATAGGTATTCGAGAGAATTTCTTTGCATTGGGAGGAGATTCGATTCTCGCAACACTCTTATCCACCAGAATGAGCGGTGTTCTAAACCGTGAAATCAAAGTTGCCGATATTTTCCACTACAAAACCATTGAAGGAATCTTGTCGGATTGTCCGATTAGGCAAAAAATCGAGATCACTAAACAAGAGGAGCACACGTCTCCCCTGTCTTTCGCTCAAGACAGACTTTGGTTTATTGACAACTATGAAAGTGGCACTTCGGCCTATCATATTCCATGCCTATATCACCTCAAAGATGATGCCAATATTGATGTGGTCAAACAGGCAATACAAGCTGTTGTAAAGCGCCATGAAGCTTTAAGAACCACCATAAAACAGAGCGGTGCTCGTGATGTTCAAGTAGTAAGCAATAAACCTATGTTCATTGAAGAAAAGCAATTAAAGGCTGATGAGGATTTCACACAAAGGCTTCGCGCAGACATTAATGCTCCCTTCGACTTAACTGCTCACTATCCGCTTAAAGTGACTATTTACCGTACAAGCGATATCACACCGACTTACTCGCTGTTAGTCAACTTCCACCATATTGTCTCCGATGGGTGGAGCGTAGATATCTTTGAACGAGATTTTCAGTCTTATTATGATGCTTTCGTCACCGAGACTGAGGTCAGTTTACCGGAACTGCCAATTCAATATCTGGACTACGCTCACTGGCAAAGAGAGTATTTACAAGGTGACGCATACCAAAATCAAATCGACTATTGGAAACACAAACTCGCTGGGCTCCCAACGTTAGAGTTACAAACAGATTACCCTAGACCAAGTAAAGTGAGCTACGAAGGAAAACACGAAACCTTCTCAATTGATACGCTAACAAGCGATGCTCTCAGAGCCTTGGCAAAACAGACAAATTGCACTTTGCATACCATTACACTGAGCGTATTTTCTATTTTACTCAGTAAATATTGTAACCAAAACGATGTTGTTACCGGCACGCCTATTGCCAATCGACATCTCGCACAAACCCAAGATCTGATCGGACTATTCATCAATACACAAGTCAACCGACTACAGATTAACGGCGAAGAGACCTTTATAGAGCTTATTGAACGAGTACAGCTCGACCAGGTTAATGCGCAGCAGCATCAAGACATCCCATTCGAGCGTTTGATGGAAGAGTTACAGGTCGAGCGAGAGCTTTCTCGACACCCGATATTCCAGGTGATGTTCGGTGTTCAGGGCTTTGGACAGGTAGAAACTCAGAGTAAACAAGAAGCGGACAGTCTGTTGCTGCCATTTGCTGACTTGAACGACATCTATGAATATGCGCGCTTTGATATGGAGTTTTTCATCGACGATCGAGCCGATGCACTGCAAGGTATCATCCGATACGCTTCACAATTGTTTAAGTCCAGTAGCATCATTAGCTTGATATCTCGCTTCAAATATCTAGTTGAGCAAATCGTTCAATCTCCTGACACTTGCATCAAAGCCTTGAGTATTGTTCAGCAGCCAGAGTTTAAGCAGCTCACCATTGACTGGAACAATACCGACAAAGATTTTCCTCGCAACAAAACGATTCATCAACTATTTGAAGCTCAAGTGGCGAAAACGCCGGACTCTACTGCCATTGTCTTTGAGGGAACTCGACTCACCTACCGTGAGCTAAATGACAAAGCAAACCAATTAGCAAGGTACATTAGAGCGCAATTTCAACATCGAACTGGTCATCCGCTTAGTGCCAATACATTGATCGCTCTTCATTTAGAAAGAGGGGTCGAGATGATGGTCTCGGTCTTAGCCGTACTAAAAGCGGGAGCCGCCTATGTACCCATTGACCCGTCCTACCCGATTGACCGAACTCGATTTATGCTCGAGGATACCCAAGCAAAACTAGTGCTTGCACTTAACAGCACCATGAATAAAGACCTGGCTGAGCAAACGGGTAGCAAATGGTTAACAGTCGATCTTAGTGAGCCAATTTATCAGCAGAACGATAGCAGTAATCTAGAACCTTACTCCCTAAGCGAAGACCTTGCCTATGTTCTGTACACTTCAGGTACGACAGGTCAGCCTAAGGGCGCTATGTTATCGCATCGTGGTATCGTCAACCGAATTTCATGGATGCAAAACCAATATCCTTTGTGCGAATCGGACGTTGTGTTGCAAAAAACCCCGTATGTGTTTGATGTTTCCGTCTGGGAACTGTTCTGGGCACATTGGTATGGGGCTACCCAAGTCATCGCTAGACCAGATGGTCACAAAGACAGTGATTATTTAAATAGGCTGATTTTAGAGCAGCAGGTGACAACATTGCACTTTGTGCCGAGTATGCTTGAAGCCTATAACGGATTCTTACTCTCTAGTGAGAAAGCTCTCCCTAGCTGTATCAAACAAATGTTTTGTAGTGGTGAAGCGCTAAATAGCGCCACGGTTGAGCAAACTTATGAGTTAGCGCAACGCTCAGATTTCAAGTTGCATAACCTCTACGGACCAACAGAAGCCTCTATCGATGTTACTTATTTTGAGACCAAAGCAGGTAACCCGGTCTCGATAGGAAAACCCATTGATAATACGCGAGTCTACATCCTCGATGAAGACAAACAGCCCGTCCCTATCGGTGCCGTTGGCGAGTTGTATCTTGGTGGTGCGGGACTGGCCTATGGCTACCTTAATCGACCAGAGCTTACCTCGCAAAAGTTTGTCGAAAACCTCTTTGCGACCGAAAGCGATCTACAACAAGGGTACTCCACCCTTTATAAGACCGGCGATTTAGTACGTTGGCTGCCCGATGGAAATATTGATTACATTGGCCGAAACGACGATCAAATCAAAATAAGAGGGCATCGTGTTGAATTGGAGGAGATCACCAACAAACTCCGAGCCGTTGACGGTATCAAGCAGGCCTGTGTTGTCGTCAAGAAAAAAGAGACCACAGCAGGCTCGACGCAGTACTTAGCAGCGTATTACACCAAAGCTGACGATAGCGCCATCAGTGATGAGCTGTTGCTCACCTCCCTTGCCAATGACCTGCCTGACTATATGCTACCAAGTGTCTTTGTTGCGATGGATGCGTTCCCGTTGACCATCAATGGTAAACTTGACCGCCGTTCACTACCTGAGCCGACATTTAACGTGAGTCGTAGCTATCAAGCGCCATCGGATAAAGTCGAAGCGTGTCTGTGTCAAATTTGGCAAGATGTCATTGGTCTTAAACAAGTGGGGACTGGTGACAATTTCTTTAGAATTGGCGGTGATTCGATCTTAGCCATCAGAGCGGTATATTTGAGTAATCAAGCTGGATACCAGATCAGCGTTGCCAATATTTTCCTCTATCCAACAATCGGACAACTCGCGAACTTTGTTCGTGAAAACCAAGGTAATCAACCTGTTGTTGAACTGCAAGATTACCAACCCTTCTCACTGGTTGAGCGCTCACAACTCAGTGATCGAGACTTAGATACCTATGAGGATATGTATCCGGTCAGTTATACACAACTTGGCATCATTTCTGAAAACCTCAAACGTGAACGCCTTGTCCATACCGACAACTTTCACTTCAAGGTCTTACATCCGTATTCACACTCGACCCTCGTGTCATGCCTCAACACTCTTTTACAGCGACATGAGTTATTGCGCTCCGTCATTTGCGCTCACCCTGAGTACAACTATCTGATCTGCGAGAAAAAACAATATAGCGCAGAAGAATACCTAGTCATCCATACGCTCATGGACGACGACTATAACGCCTTTGATGGAGAGTCATTCGGTCACCATTGGTTCGCAACCGATCCGGCAATCAATAATATGGCGCAAACTCTTTTCCAATTGCACATCGTTGTGAATGAGAACGATAACTCAAGCTTTACTGTGGTTGGATTGTTTAACCATGTTATTGCCGATGGATGGAGTTTGAATCTATTTTCTAGCCAGCTAATGGACATGTACGTTTACGATAACCAACCTGCACAAACAGACCGTATGAAATATGCAGAGTTTATTGCGAATGAACAACGATGTGTCACTCAAAGCGATAGTAGAGCTTTCTGGCAACATCACCTTAACGGCTACGAGTTAAAATCGAATTTGGAATTGCATAACCCAGCACAGTGCAACAATCCAAATTATCAAGCACCATTGATTCCCATCGAATCGACATGGATCGACAAGGCCAATACGCTTTGCGATAGGCTCAATATTAATATCGATATTGTTTTCATAGCGGCAACCTATGTCCTGATGTCGAAATTTAAGGCCAACAGTGACATTGCTTTAGGCTACGTACAAAACAACCGCCCAGAGAAACTCGGTTCGGAAAGCACCTTTGGTTATTTCTTGAACCCAATACCAATGCGAATCAATGACACCAGCAACGATCCTGTTCAGTTATTGAACACCATCAATCATGTCCGTTCGCAACTTCTCGAACACAAACTCTATCCCTACCCTTTAATTCAGAGGGAATTAGAGTCCAGTGACACCATTTATAATATGGCGTTTAACTACATTAGCTTTAAAGGGATTGATGAGTTTGCAGGGACAGATATTGATCAATATATGAACACCGGATTAGAAGACGTTCCTGCTTATGTCGAAATTCGCGACATTAAAGGGAAGTTCTACTTACAGCTGAACTTTCAGCAAGACAGTGTGGATGCCTACTACCAGCAATATCTGACTCAGTACTACTTATTCTACTTGGAGACCATCATCAAAGAGGCTCCGATTACCAATCTGATGCCGAACGAATATGAGCGCATTACATCGATTTGGAATAACACGGACAAAACGTATCCTGACACCGCAAGTATTTGCCATTTGTTTGAACAGCAATGTCGAATAAACCCCAATAATATCGCCTTATATTACGATGGCAAAACGCTGACCTATCAGGAACTTAACAGCAAAGCTAATCAATTAGCGAGAGTGATCCAAAAACAATATTTCAACAAAACTCAGTCTCCTCTTTCATCGGGAAGCTTGATTGCAATTTGTATGGATAGAAGTTTGGAGATGATCGTCGGGATCCTAGCCGTTCTTAAGGCCGGAGGCGCCTATGTGCCAATCGATCCAAGCTACCCAGAAGCACGCATAAACTACATTCTTGACGATACTCAAGCTCAATTGGTTCTGACGTTGGAGCATCTTGTTCATGATTGTAGCGATGAAAGCACAATGACCACAGCAACTCACAGCTATCTCAGTGATAAAGCGATTTTCGTGGATTTGACGTCGCCATTTTACAACCAAGAGGACACAGCCAACCTCCCAACCAGCACAACCTCAGATGATATTGCTTACGTCATCTATACCTCGGGAACTTCGGGGCAGCCGAAAGGCGCGCTATTAAGTCATCGAGCATTGATTAATTTTATTAACAACCAAAGTCAGACTATTGGGATTCACGCCGACAGCCGCGTTTTACAATACGCTTCAATTGTTTTTGACGCCTCTGTGTGGTCTACATTTAGTGCACTTTGTTACGGCGCACAATTATTCCTAGTGTCCGATGCTGTGCGTAAAGACAGTAAACTCATTACCCACTACCTAGAACAACATCAAGTTAATATTGCACTGCTGCCACCAGCGTTAGTCAATGTGATAGACCACATCGAGTTACCGCATCTGCAAACCCTGCTGGTTGGTGGTGATATTTGTCTCCCCAAACACATGAATTTTTGGGGACAAGGGCGAAGACTTATTAATGCATACGGGCCAACAGAAAGTACCGTTTATGCCACCATGCATCACTATCAACAAGCCGACAGCAACACCAACATTGGTAAGCCTATCAACAACATGAAAGTCTACGTGTTGGATGCCTATCAAAATCCAGTCCCATTAGGTGTGAAAGGTGAGCTTTACTTGAGTGGTTGCAGCCTGGCTAATGGCTATTTGAATCTACCGGATGTCACTAACGAGAAGTTTGTTAGCAACCCATTTACCACAGCCTCAGATCCCGCGTTGGGATACTCTCGCATGTATAAAACGGGTGACACCGTTAAGTGGCTACCAAACGGCGATTTACAATTTGTTGGTCGCTATGATAACCAAGTAAAAATAAGAGGTTATCGCATTGAAACCGGAGAAATAGAAACTCAGCTACATGCCATTCAAGGCATCAAGCAAGCCTGCGTCCTGGCAAAAAGTAGAATGAACAAAGACGAGGGGAATTATCTGGTTGGATATTATACTTCACACCAGAACTCACAGCTCGATAGTGAAGAGATACTCTCTATTCTTCGAGATCGACTTCCTGAATATATGCTCCCAAGCATATTAATACCTTTGGACACTTTTCCACTAACGGTCAACGGTAAGATCAATAAAAATGCTCTACCTGAACCTAACTCGATCATAAGTCACTCATATACTCCACCCACCAGCAATATTGAGAAACACCTGTGTGTCATATGGCAACAAGTGCTCGAACTCAACAAAGTTGGCATAAACGATGATTTTTTCAAAGCAGGTGGTGAATCCATCTCTGCCATACGATTATCCAACCGCATCACGGCTGAACTGAGCTATCAAGTAAGCGTGGCAAACATCTTCAGCTACCGAACAATTTCGTCTCTTCTCGAAAACGTTCCTTTTCATAAACAATCAACAACTTATGGTGAATTATGATGCAGACAGCTTATCAAGTTCTCGTTTATGCAAACAAAATTGGTATCTCACTGTGGTTGGAGGAAGGCGACAAACTCAAATATAAGGCAACCAATCACCCTGAAACGGCAAACACGCTGAAAGACATAGTGGCGCTCAAACCTGAAATCATTGATTTGTTGAAGCTGAATCATCTCCATAGTGAGAACCATTCTCAGCCTTTTATCTATCGTGAACAAGGGTCTCCAGCAGTGCTTTCTTTTGCCCAAGAGCGACTTTGGTTTATCGAGCAGTATGAAGGAGGGACTAACGCCTATCATGTGCCTAGAGTGTATCAATTACGCCCTGACGCTAATATCAAAGGCATTGAATTCGCACTTCAAACGATCGTCTCTAGACATGAGGTGTTACGCACGACTATCAATGATCAAGATACTGGCGTAACACAATGTGTTCATCAAGACGATTTTAACGTCAGTCGACATGTGGCCGCATCGGAGCATGAGAGACGAGAGGCGATGAGACAGAATATTAATCGCCCCTTTGATTTATCCTCAGAGTACCCAATCCGAGCAACCTTGTATCGTGTAGAGCACGATGGTTGTGCGAGTGATGGATCCGACGCAGACCAAACCGACGAGGCGCAAACACTACTACTGATCAACATGCATCATATCGCCACTGATGGCTGGAGTATGGATTGCTTTATGCGTGAGTTTCAGTTGTGTTATTCCGCATATGTTAATCACCACCCAAGTACCATCGACCTGCCAGAGCTCTCTGTGCAATATAGAGATTACGCTCTGTGGCAAAGAGAGTACTTTCAAGATGACGTATTAAAGACCCAAGTGGACTTTTGGGTAGATAAACTTCAGGGGTTTGAGACTCTCAACCTACAAAGCGATTACTCTCGCCCTAACTATCTGCAATACGAAGGAAAACGTTGTTACTTCCCGATCAACGACGACGTCAGCTCAAAGCTGCAGGCTCTGAGCCAACAGCAAGGCACGACCTTACATGTCATTTTGCTCAGCGTGTTTTCTATCGTATTAAGCAAGTACAGCGGACAAACCGACATTGTCACTGGTAGCCCTATTGCCAATCGACATTTTTCCCAACTTAAGGACAGTATTGGCTACTTTGTTAATACTCAGGTCAATCGTATTCAAGTGGATCCTAAGAACAGCTGCAATGAACTATTTGCTCAGGTTCACTGTGAACTTGCTCAGGCGCAACAGCATCAGGATTTACCTTTTGAAAAACTGGTAGAACTGCTTCAAATAGAGCGAGACCCAAGTCGTCACCCTATTTTCCAAACCATGTTTGGTGTGCAGAGCTTCGGAAAAGTCGCAGAAGACGAAAAACAAAGTCCCCTTATCCCTCGCGATGATATCAACCAAGAAAACGAAATTGCTGCATTTGATTTATCACTCTTCATTGATTGCAGTGAAGCGTGTTTTCAAGGCATGATTTCCTATAAAACCAGTCTGTTTACGCCAGAGACCATCGAACAATTTATCCAACACTATTGTCATGTGTTAGAGCAAATTGTGACGGCACCTGAGCAGTCCATCACCGAAGTCTCCTTACTCACTCAGCAAGAGCGTCAATCTCTCATCGAAATAGGAGAGTTGAATGCGCAGACCGAATGCCACTTCAAGAGTCTTGGTCAATATTTCCTAGAGCGAGTGGAGCAGTCACCGAATCAGATTGCCATTAGCTACGATGAGGTGTCTTTCACTTACCAAGAGCTTAATACCAAAGCAAATCAGCTTGCGGCACATCTACGCAATAGCCTTGACCTTCCACAAAGCACGACAAGTCCAGATCGGTTGAACATCGGCTTATTGCTCGACAGAAGTCCCGAGATGATCATCGCCATGCTCGCGATACTAAAATGTGGCTCGGCGTATGTCCCGATGGACCCAGAGCTGCCAAAACAGCGATTAGAACATATAGCGACAGATACCAATGCCGCTCTCATCTTAACGCTCAATCGTACCGCCTATACCAACAGTCATCAGCAAACCGACAGTAGCCAAGCGACGCTTAAGTCCAGTTATCAGTCTTTTGCCGATAAATTACTGGTTATCGATCTCAGTGAACCCTTTTATCAAACTGAAGTCGATAACATAGAGCCTACGGCTGGGCCCGATGACGTCGCCTACGTCATATACACCTCAGGAACCACAGGCAATCCAAAAGGTGTGTTAATTAGCCACCGTAACATTGCCAGTTTAGTATTTAACGACTTCATCAGCATCGATAGTAGTGATATCTTTGCTTTTCTCTCGTCGCCAGTATTTGATGCTGCGACCTTTGAGATTTGGACCCCGCTATTACATGGCAGTCAATTAGTGGTGCCAAGTGACGCTAAATCGATACTGGCTTGCCCTGACGAGTTTCGTCGCATGTTGGATACCCATAAAGTCTCCAAACTTTGGCTCACCAAAACACTGTTTGAAAACTTATACTCCATCAAACCTGACTTATTCGCCCAACTTGATTGTCTGATTATCGGTGGCGAGGCGCTGAACAAAGACGTCATTAATGATCTTCTGCAATCACCTTACAAACCGACGCATATACTTAACGGTTACGGACCTACCGAAAGTACAACCTTTACTTGCGTTCTCTCGATAGAAGAGCCGATTACCACAGCGAATGTCTCCATTGGTCGCCCCATACAAGGCAGAAGCTGCTACATCCTAGACAAGGATCGAGCACCTGTGCCCGTTGGTATCGTTGGCGAGCTTTATATTGGTGGTTTGGGACTTGCTGACGGTTACCTCAATAATCCTGAACTGACCCAAGAAAAATTCATCGCGTCTCCTTTTCACAATCGAGCACATGCACAGCAAAAACTCTATAAGACAGGGGATCTTGCTCGCTGGTTACCTGATGGTTGCATTGAGTACATCGGTCGGCGTGATGGTCAGGTAAAACTTAGAGGTTACCGAATTGAACTCAGTGAGATAGAAAATCAGCTCAAAACTTTATCTGGTATTAATCAAGTAGCAGCATTGGTGACGACTAACCAAATTGGCAGTGGCGACAATAAAGTGCTCGTGGCCTACTACACGACCAATAAACAGCAATCCATTACCACCGATACCATTACCGCTCACCTACAAGCACACTTGCCGGAGTATATGATTCCAAGCGCCTTACTTGAACTTGATGAGCTCCCTCTCACCATCAATGGTAAGTTGAATACTCGTGCGCTAGGTGACATTAGCATTGTCTCCGAAGAAAACTACATTGCACCCAATAGTGATTTGGAAAAAGAGGTCTGCCAAATATACGCGCAGGTTTTGGGGCTGACCACTGAACAAATCAGTGTTAACGCCAACTTTTTTGCTATTGGTGGAAATTCGATTCTTAGCATTCAGTTAAAACACCAGCTTAATAAACTTGAAGAGTTTCGTACGCTTTCTATTGCCGACATATTCAAGTACAACACCATTAATAAGCTCATTAAGAGCCTTGGTCATGCCAACGAAAATAGCTACAAATTACAGAAAACACACCATAACACCGATCATAAAATAGCGATCATTGGCCTATCTGGAAGCTTTACTGGCGCTGAAAATATCGATGATTTGTGGCAGTTAATCGAGACTCAACAAGAAGGCATGACTTTTCTCAGTCAAGAAGAGTGCCAAGAGCTTGGTGTCAGTGAAGCCACTCTCGCGGACGACAACTACGTGCCCATCTCGACTCATATCCAAAACACCGAACAGTTCGATCCGCTGTTTTGGGGCATGTCCCCCAATGAAGCCAAACTCCTCGACCCGCAAATACGAAAATTTATGGAGCACAGCTGGGCGACATTAGAGTCATCGGGGTACATCACTCAGCGTAAATCTCAGCTGATTGGTGTTTTTGCCGGCAGTGGGACCGATCATTACTTCCAAAATAACGTGATACAAAAAGCCCATGCCGGCGAAGTTGACATGTGGGAAGCCTCGGTGGCAAACCGAAAAGACGCACTCGCCACCAAAACCGCTTACTTCCTTGGTTTAACTGGCCCCGCTAATTCGATCAACACCGCGTGTTCAACTGGGCTGGTTTCCATTGTGGAAGCGTGCCGTAATCTCCAGCTAGGCACTTGTGATATGGCGCTCGCTGGCGGTGTTTCACTGGTCATGCCGGAAGAAGTTGGTTACACCTACAGCGAAGGGATGATCATGGCCCGTGATGGTCACTGTCGACCTTTCGACCACGATGCTTCAGGAACGATTCCCGGCTCTGGTGTGGCTGTTGTGTTGCTCAAACCCTTAACCTCGGCAATCAAAGACCAAGATAATATTCTTGGTGTTATCAGTGGCTACGCGACGAATAATGATGGCGATAGAAAAACCGGATATACCGCGCCCTCGTTAATTGGTCAAAGTGAGTGCGTGGTCAACGCTCATAGGATGGCGAACATAAGCCCTAAAGACATCGACTACATCGAATGTCATGGCACGGCGACACGCCTTGGCGATCCCATTGAAGTACAAGCGCTTAAAGAAGCATTTGATCATCAGCGTTCTGATAGTGACGTGCTCAGCACAACGCGTTTAGGAGCCATTAAAGCAAATATTGGTCATACGGATGCGGCATCAGGCACTGTGGGAGTGATTAAGATCGTCCAAATGCTGCAGCATCAAGTGATGCCAGGGCAAACTAACTACTCAAAAGCCAACAGCGAACTCAACTTACCCGATACCTGCTTTGAAATTAGCCCACAAAACACTCCGTGGGAACCAACAAAAGCTAAGCACCGAGTCGCAGGTGTGAGTTCCTTTGGTATTGGAGGAACCAACGCCCACGTTGTCATCGAGGATTTTGCAGCACAACCCAAAACAAAGACAGAGAAAAGCGATGAATCGCTAGCAGAGCAAACCGCTCCGAAGATAATTCCTATCTCTGCGAAGTCTCGCTCTTCGTTAGAAAGCTATCGAGCCTCATTATTGAACTATGTCGAAAACAACATAGATAAGCCGGGATTGCTTGATGATTTGTCCTTCACGCTCATTAATAATCGCGAGCCGTATCAATATCGAAACGCATACGTAGCAAACTCTTGTCATGAGCTGGTTCAAGCAATAAAAGCGGACCAATCATACAGTGAAGTTAATTTGGATCTCGACAACCATGTTATTTTTATGTTCCCGGGACAAGGTACGCAATACCTTGATATGGGGAGAAAACTTTACGACAGCGAGCCAGAGTTTGCCCGCACTGTTGACCATTGCATTGCGTTAGCCAATCCATATTTGGCAGACAATCTACACCATGTGCTGTTTAGCCAAGATGAGCAGCCACCCCACAACATCAACGATACCGAGTGGACACAAATCTGCTTATTCGTCATCGAATACTCACTCGCCAAGCTTCTACAACAAATGAACATTGAAGCCGACGCCTACATGGGACACAGTATCGGCGAATATGTTGCTGCAACGCTATCCGGTATTTTTACCCTAGAGGATGCCATTAAAGTGGTGATTGCACGCGGGCAATTGATGCAATCTATGCAACCAGGGAAAATGCTTGCGGTACAAGCGAAGCTCAGCCAAATCGAGTCTGCGGTTGAGAGCCATCACTGTGAAATTGCGGTGATCAATTCTCAACAAGATATCGTTGTCTCTGGCCTGGAATCTGACATTCTGGCACTGCAATCTCACTTCGATAAAGCGGAGATTGCGTCAATATTCTTACCGACTTCACACGCCTATCATTCTCGAATGATGGATGAGGCGGCGGACAAGTTCAAACAAGTCCTCTCAACCATCGCTATTGATGAGCCATGTAAGCCTTTCGTCACCAATCTGACCGGTGCAATGGCTACCTCCAATGTACAGTCAGCTCAATATTGGTGTGACCAATTGAGAAATGCCGTTCGTTTTTCAGAGTGTATTGAAACCATCAGTCAATATTTTGATGACAAAGTCACGTTCATCGAAGTCGGCACAGGCAAAGGACTCACCTCTTTTGTCAATAAGTACATGACGTCAACCGATCGCAAGTCTATTCATGCGTTTAATACTTTGCCTTCACGCAAAGGCAGCGCCATGCTGGATATCAAATGCAAACTGGACTTAGCGGCCATTCTATGGAAAAACAATCAATATTCAGCCGCAGACCTAAATACGTGTCTGCATCACTCTAGCGCGACAAACCTCGCAGATTGTCCGACATATCAATTTGATCACTACAGATGCTGGATGGAAAAAAGTCTCAACGTAGCGTCTCAAAACAAATTGGAGTTATTAGACAAAAGCCACTGGTATAGCACACCACAATGGGCGACCTGCAAACCTTTACGCCACGGAAGCTGCGAGCCCCTTTACCATAATGCGTTGATAATAATAAGAAATCACCAGGAACACAGTAATATCTATTCATCACTTGCAACGTCTAGCACTGTTGTAAATCTGGATATTCAACAATCCGAATACTCGGTTTATGACAACCAAATATTTATCAACCCTGAAAATGAAGACCATTTTGTACAGTTACAAAAACACCTAAACCATGGCCAATATGATGCGATTATTCATGCCGCGTCCGTTGATAACCACGAGCAACTTGAACCCGGACTGAGCTATAGTTTCTATTCGCTTTTCTTGACTAGAATGTATTTGCTCAATAATCCACAGCTAAAATCGCTACTGGTTGTGACAAACCAGCTCGCTCAAATTAGCAATACCGAGACGATTAACTCAAGCAATACAACCCTCGTAGGGGCGGTTCGAAATATCAAACACGAATACGCTCACGTCAATGTCGGGCTCATTGATATCGATACTATCGGACAACGAAGTGCGCAGTACATTAGTCAAGTATTTGCCAATGGTGCGCACTATCATTCAAGCCATTTGTTTGCAGTTAAGTACGGAAAACTTTGGCAACAAAGCTACCATCTTGTCGATGCTATGGATCCCATTGAAGAATCGATTATTGCTGACAATGACACCATCTTAGTGACGGGAGGCATGGGCGGCGTAGCGCTGAGTATCGCTCTGGCTATCTCTGAAAAACATCGAGTCAACTTCGTGTTAATCAGTCGAAATGACATTGGCAATGAAACAGCACCTTCACGCTACATTCAACAAAAGCTGTCCATGATAGAACAGATTAAAGCGAATGGCTCAAGTGTCTCTATGCATGCATTAGACATTGCTGATCCTAACCAACTCAATAGCAACTCACTTGAGCACCTCATTGCGACTCATATTGATGGCATCATCCATACCGCAGGCGTCTCGCCGCTGGCGGCAACAGAGTATGACATCAAAAAAGTGAAATCCGCCTTCGCGGGGAAAGTGTACGGGCTTGACAACATACTACGCAGTGTCGATCTCACGAAGCTAAGGTATCTCGCGTCGACCTCATCGCTCGCCAGTATCATGGGCGACGTCAATCGAATTGAATACTGCGCAGCCAACAGCTACCTTGATTACCTTGCCGCAGATACAAATCGATTCAGCGATACATCGGTTATTGCCATAAACTGGCCTGGATGGTCTGACATTGGCATCGTCAGAAATCATGATGATGACATCTCTCATTCCACGAATACCGCACTAAAAAATGAAAGTGCTCTTGACGCGTTGATGTCACTGAACTCGGTCAAACAGCAAGAAGGTGCGTCCATATTCTACGACCTACTTCAACAGCCCTACGCACAGATTATCGTCTCTAAACTCGACGTGAACCGTCTTGAAGAGAAACTATTCCCACCTTTGTCTGCACAAGAGGCAGACTCGTGCGACGGTGTGGAGATTGTGGAAGAATCCTACTCACAACAAGAGGCAGAGGTCGCCCAACTCTTCGCGGACATTTTAGGTGTTGAACAACTTTCGTTAGAGGATGACTTTTTTAGAATCGGAGGTAACTCGATTCTCGCGATTCAACTCTCACACAAACTAAGTCGAACTCTAGAAAGAAATATCAAAGTTGCTGATGTTTTCAAACATAGAACGGTCAAAAATATCCTAAGTTCGCTCCCCACAGAGCAGACCATAGACATTCCTATTGTTGAAGGCAATCGTGCGACTTTATCCTTTGCGCAGCAACGCTTATGGTTCATTGAACAGTATGAACAAGGAACCAACGCGTACCATATACCTACTCTCTATCAGCTCAAACCAGAGGTCGATAGCCAAGTGTTAAAAGCGGCGCTATCTGAGATAGTCGCAAGACATGAGATCTTAAGAAGTGTGATTGAGCAAGATGATAACGCCGAGTTAGCCACACAAGTGGTGCGTGATAAAGCACTGACTATCGATGAAGTCATCGTGCCTGACATCGCCAGTTTGCACTCAATGATTTCACAAGACAAAGCACGACCTTTTGACCTCACTCATGACTATCCGATAAGAGTGAAGCTTTACGTGCTCAATCCATCTAAAGAACAACACTGTCAGCCTGAGCAAGCCCAGCTGCGCGTTCTACTTATCAACATGCATCATATTGCAACCGATGGTTGGAGTATGGATATTTTCCATCGCGAGCTTTCAGAACTTTATCAAGCCTACAGCACGGAGCGTCCAGCCGATCTGGCCTTATTGCCAATTCAATATAAAGACTTTGCCCAGTGGCAACGCCGCTATGTGCAAGGTGATGTTTTAGCGCAGCAACTTGAATATTGGAAGACAAAGCTCACTGGCTTCTCAACACTAGAATTGCCGACTGACTATCAAAGACCGATTCAAGTGGACTACAAAGGAGATCACCAAAAATTCACGCTGAATCAAGAAATGAGTCAAGCTATCAGAAGATTAGCGAATGAAAAACAGACGACGGTACACACCGTATTGCTTACGGCCTGCTCAGTATTGCTCAGCAAACTTGCGAATCAGAACGACGTCATAACAGGATCGCCGATTGCCAATAGGCATTATTCGCAAACAAAA
Organism: Vibrio sp. B183; assembly: GCF_000740665.1. NCBI lineage: Bacteria > Pseudomonadati > Pseudomonadota > Gammaproteobacteria > Vibrionales > Vibrionaceae > Vibrio > Vibrio sp. B183. Next base: position 318,137 of record NZ_JPQB01000002.1, read on the forward strand.
GATCTGATTGGGTTGTTCATCAACACCCAAGTAAACCGAGTCACCATCGAACCACATCAGACGTTTGACCAACTCATTGAACATGTTCATCAAGATCAAATCGATGGCCAGCAATATCAAGATGTTCCGTTTGAAAAACTGGTCGAAGAACTAAATATTGAGCGAGACCTAAGTCGACATCCTATCTTTCAGGTCATGTTCGGGGTTCAAAATTTCGGGCTCGGCGACGAAAACAAAGATGACGCCAATTCCCCGTTATTACCTTATCAAGATCAAGACCATAGTGAGGAAATCGCTCGCTTCGATTTAGCGTTATTTATCAACGATGGTGGCGATGAGATTCAAGGGCATGTGTCGTATAAAACCAGCCTATTCAGCGCAACCACTATCTCAAGCTACATCGAGTATTTTGTCGAGCTATTAACAAACCTTATTCATTCTCCTGGGCGAGAAGTACAGTCATTGTCACTACTGAGTCATGCTCAACGTGACACTATTTTACTAGATTGGAATCGTTCCAAGTTCAGCTACCCTAGCCAGTCTACGATTGCTGAATTGTTCCAACGTCAAGTTGAACTCAACCCTAATGAAGTCGCACTGGTGTATCGTGAGTCACAACTGACGTATCGTGAGCTCAACAGCAGAGCCAATGCCTTAGCCAATGTTTTGCGTCAGAGTTACAAACAACGTACAGGGACCGACATCCAACCAGGAACGCTCATCCCCTTATGCTTTGAGCGCGGTTTAGAAATGGTCATTGCCATACTTGCGGTCTTTAAATCTGGCGGGGCTTATGTACCTATTGACCCTCACTACCCGAAAGAGCGCATCGATTACATACTCAACGATATTAGTGCCAAATTGATTGTTGCTAATCGCCGCTTTGTACAAAGTAATCAAAGTCATCCCTCACCGGACTTACCGCAGAAATCCGGTGTAGATGCACCTCTGTTTTTTGACGATTTTGCCATAGCGGCGGATCTCGATGAGCCTTGCTACCAAGACCCAATCTTGTCGAATCCACCTCCCTTCTCGGCAGCCAATGATCTTGCTTATGTCATTTACACGTCGGGAACCACAGGCAATCCAAAAGGCGTGATGGTTAGCCATCGTTCACTCGCCTATTACACGCATGTTTTCATCAAGACCGTCGAGGTCGATACCATCAACTCAGCATTTCTATTGAACTACTGTTTTGATGCATCCTTACCGACTATCTTCTCTGGTTTGCTGACTTCAGGAAGAACAACCATACTCGATAACCTCAATGAGTTTACTTCACAGGATTTTGTCGCTTACCTAAAATCACAAAACATCAATACGTTACGACTCACTCCATCCATGTTGATGTCCTGTAAAGATGAGCTCGTCACTTATGATCAACCACTGAGTTTGGTGTTAGGTGGAGAGCCTATTCACTGCGATGTGGTGAATCAAATGCTCGCTAACGACAACGTAAAACTGTTCAACCAATATGGTCCGACTGAATGTACCGTCGGAAGCACCGTGAAGCCCATTAGCACTGCCATTGCTATACAAAATATTGGTCAGCCCTATCCAGGGAAACGCGTTTACATTCTTGACCAATCTCAACAGCTTTGTCCTATTGGCCAAGTTGGTGAACTGTATATTGGAGGAGAAGGACTCGCTGAAGGCTATTTAAATCGCTCAGAGCTGAATCAACAGCGCTTTATTGACAACCCATTCAGCTCTGATGGGGACAAACAGCATGGTTTTACTCGACTGTACAAAACAGGCGACCTTGCACGCTGGCAACCAAACGGTGATATCGAGTATTTTGGCCGCAATGACGATCAAGTTAAGCTACGCGGTTACCGAATTGAGCTTGGGGAGATTGAACATGCCATTGTCGATATCGATGGTGTTGAAGAGGCGTGCGTATTGCTGCAAAAACAACAAACCGGCTCTCAGCAGCGCCAATACTTGATTGGTTATTATCGACTTGAAGACCATGCTCAGCTAACTGAAACCATGATTTCTGAACAATTATCGCAAAGACTTCCGGAATACATGCTCCCTACCCATATGGTACAACTCGAGTCTTTCCCGCTTACTCCAAACGGAAAACTCGATAAGAAAGCATTGCCTATTCCAACGTCCGCCCCACAGGAAACTTATGAGGCCCCAACCAGCGACATAGAGACTGAAATCTGTGCTATTTGGAAAGAAACATTAGGAGTAGAGCTAGTAGGTGTCACCGATGACTTCTTCAAAATAGGAGGCGATTCTATCAGCTCAATACAAGTTGCTAGTCGGATTCGCAAAATTGGTTTCAATTGCCAAGTGAAAAGCATCTTCGAGTATAGAACCATACGACGACTCTGTGAGCATCTAGGCAGTACTCAAGCGCAAATCGAAGTACTCACTGAACAAGGTACGCTAGCTGGCGAAGTCGGCTTACTTCCTATCCAAGAGTGGTTTGTGGCTCAAGTTCGCTCTGGGAACATTAAGAACAAAGAGCATTGGAATCAGAGCTTTATGGTCAAAGTTCCAAAACTTGATGTCAAAAAAGTCGCTAGTATCATTGGTGAACTTATCGAGTATCACGATATGTTACGGGTGAGATACACCTTGGAAGACTCAGTCTGGCGACAACATTACCATGACTCAATCGTGCAACCTGAGTTAAAAGTCGTCGATGTAAACCACTACACAGAAAGTGAACTCAATGCGCTTCTTACAGAGTGGCAAAGTCACTTTAATTTAACCCACGGTCCGCTTTTCCAAGTCGCTTACCTTCACGGGTACCCAGACTCAAGCGCAAGGCTTTTCTTTGCGCTTCATCATTTGATTGTTGATTCGGTCAGCTGGCGCATCGTAATAGATCATATCAAAACCCTATATTCAGGAGGCTCACTTGAGAAAAAGGGAACCAGCTACCGACAATGGGTGAACGAGATACGCGACTACCCAAGACAGCGCCCGACAGAAGATCGTTTCTGGAAAAAGCAGGTTACTGATCTTCCGAATTATCGAATGCTGCTCGACGTTGCCGACGATCAACCCGCACAATATCATGAGATATCCATATCGGCAGAGTTAACGTCGACACTGGTACAGATAGCCAACAGACCGTATCACACTGAAATCAACGATCTTTTGCTTGCAGCGCTCGCCTTTACACTGCAACATGTCACGGGCGTCACCCAACATGGCATTACTTTGGAGGGACATGGACGAGAAAATATCAGTGAGGCGATCGACCATAGCCACACTCTTGGATGGTTTACCAGCAAATTCCCGGTAAAACTAGCAACGAATAGCGAAATAGGAAAGACGATTACGACCGTCAAACACCAGCTGAGAAGTATTCCTAATAAAGGCGTCGGGTTCGGAGCTTTTGCCTGCGATCCATCAACGGGCAGCTACAGCTTTAACGATTTACCTGAGGTCAGCTTTAACTATTTAGGCCGATTTGACTCAAGTGAAGGAAATTGGCAGGTGGTGAACGAAGATAGTGGCCACAGCACCGCGAACAACCAAATACTAAATATCATCAATATCAACGGGATGATAAGTGATGGGCAGTTGCGCTTTGGCATCCATTCTAAAATGTCAGATGTCCAAGCTAAGGCGTTCTCTGAGTCATTAAAGACCGAGCTTGAGAACATTGTTTACCACTGCTGTGAGGAAGACAAACGACTTGGGTACATCGCTCATCCAGAAAGCTTCAACGATTTTGTTCCGTTTGAGGTGGTCAATGAAGATATCGCCCAAAGCCCTATTTTCATTCTTCCTCCAGGTGGTGGCGGTGCCGAGTCTTTCTACAACAACTTAGTGCCTGATTTGGCTGAGAAAAAGTTAGTGTTATTTAATAACTATTATGACTTCCTCAAAGCCAAACAGGGTGACAGTTCAGCAGATCCGCTGACATTTGAAAGACTGGCTAAATTCTATATCGACTACATCAAGCAGCTACAAGCTGACGGGCCATATACCCTAGTGGGTTGGAGTTTTGGTGGGTTATTAGCGTTTGAAATCACCAAACAGCTTTCAGACTTAGGCGATAAAGTGAACCATTTGATCTTGCTTGATTCTTATTTCAATTATCAAGAAGCATGGAATCATTCATTATTCACCGACGTTTCTAAGTTTGAAAACAACGTCAACTACCAGTATCAACCAGAGCGATTTAACGCGCCTTACCCGCTAGACATCACCTTGTTTAAAGCTAAGCAAGTTGATGAGCAGCCGATAGCCGACGGATTAGGAGATAACAGCTTTGATCCAGAGTATGCACAAAAGTACAAAAGCATTCATGCATACTATGTAAATCAAGTGGAAGACAACCATATTAATCAATATGTGAGCCAAGCGAACCTACATATTGTCCCTATGGAAGCTTCTCACAACAACTGGGTCAATAATCACCAAGTCATACAGCAGATCGTCAGTAAGATAGCGATGACATCTCAGTTAACGGATCAACATAGCGATGAGTGATAAGGTAAAACTCTTTTCCCTATGTATGGTGTTGTTTATTGACGCCATTGGCTCAGGATTAATTCTCCCCATTCTTCCTGAGCTATTCCTCAACCAAGACTATGGCTTGCTGTTGGGCTATGGGTTCCATCATACCAGCCTTATATATGGGATAACGCTTGCCGTTTTCCCATTGGCGAGTTTGTTTGGAAAATATTTACTGGGTGCCCTATCGGATCACTTTGGCAGAAAGAAAACCATTCTCGCTGGACTAAGTATTATCTTGTTGTCTTACTTACTGAGCATCGTTGCCATCGTGATTGATAGCGTGCCTCTCTTTATTCTGGCTCGCTTCATCACCGGTTTTGGTGCGGGAACTTACACCGCAGTCTACGCCATGATTTCCGACGTAAGCAAAACGCTGGATAGCAAGATGACCAATTTCAAGTGGCCCGCATTAGCTACGGTGTTAGGGTTTATTGTTGGACCAATTCTTGGAGGCACGTCTAGTATTGCTGAGGGGCCGCTTTCTCTCATTATTCCATTTGGTGTTGGTTTCATACTGACTTTGCTGAACATACTCAAGGCCAAATCTTCCTTAATCGAGACGCTAAAAACAAACCCGAATAGCAATATTAGTTTGGTTAATTTTATTAGTGAGTCATACCACTATCTATTGAACATTCGGCACAACCCGAGAGTAACATTATTACTAAGCAGTTATTTTTTCTTGCAGCTTGCCATCGGTTTATATGTTCAATCTATAAGCCTTTATCTGGCGAAAGTGCACCACTTCACGACTCACCAGATCAGTTTCTTTTACGTTATTATGGGCTGTGCGATATTATTGAATACAGTTTTGATACAGAAGCGACTTCAAGACAAATCGAGCCCACAAGGGATTCTCGTTGGCATTTCGCTGTTTGGAGCAGTGGTCTTTGTCTTGCTAGAGGTCTCTCGAGTCATGCTCAATGACAATATTGTGCTGTTGTTCGCTGGCTCGTTTTTTATCTACCTACTTTTAAATCTAAGTATCAATATCTACACCGCCACCTTATCGCAACACTCACCAAAGTCTGAGCAAGGTAAGCTTATTTCATTAGCGGGGCAAACTTATTCCTTAACCTGGTTTATTGCAAGCCTGCTAGGAGGTGTCATGGTAATGAACAAAGCGTCCCTACTCTTTTGCAGTGTCTTTCTAGTGATCAGTTTATTCTTCATTATTCGCTTTAAGCATTTAGAAAACATCAGCTCACGCACCGTAGCAGCCGAAAAATACCGACAATAAAACCATAATGGGATGTATTTCATGAGAGACGAGAGCTTTATACAAACAATAAGCAGCGAATGTCCAATTACGCTAAACCTAACAACATGGAGCCAAGTCTCTTATTGTCAATCAAATTACAAAAAGGAACTCTTTCAACAACATGCGATAGACTTCCCATCCGATCTGACTGGTGCCGTTGAAAAGCGCTGCTCGGAATACTTAGCGGGAAGACTGGCCGCTCAGCAAGCCGTATTGAATTTAACCAAACAACATCACCCAATACTGAGAAACAAAGACCAAACCCCATTGTGGCCAACGGGTGTTATTGGCTCTATTACTCACACCAACAAACACGCAATAGCCGTTGCCACACTGGCTAAACATCATCAAATCATCGGTGTCGACTCAGAAAATTGGATCGAGCCCGACATCGCAAAAGAAGTGGCTTCAACTATCATCAACTTTCAAGAGAGCCAACTTATCAATGAAAGTAGCCTCGAGTTCAATCAAGGTCTCACTATAATTTTTTCGGCAAAGGAAAGCCTGTATAAAGCTTTGTACCCTAGCGTTGGATCCTTTTTTGGCTTCGAATGTGCTCAGGTGAATTGCATTGATATTAAATCAGGTGATTTTTCTATATCCTTACAACGAGACTTAAATAAAACTTACAGAAAGGGATGGATAATTCAAGGGAAGTTCCACAATGCAGGTGAATCTACTTTAACCTTCATTAGTATTCCACGTAAACGGCGGTGAGCTTACGGGAAGATAGCTTAAAAAACGCGTAGCAGCGGTAGACTATGACATGTCAAATCAAGGACGTTATGACTAGAAAGCCCTTAGTGCACTACTATCTGAGACGTATGGGCGTTGAAAAAGATGTTGAGCTACTTAAGTGCAAGCCAGAGATTTATCAACTAATAGCAAGCGAAAAACCTGAAGCCTGATCAGCAAGCGTACCTACAAAAATCTCTTTAGAACCGTTCAGGCAACCTTTACAAATGCTCCTGTGTTGTATATACCCATGGGATAAGCCGCCACTGTAAAAAAATGTAGTTGCTTTACTCTAAGCTAGAGCCAAAGAAGTAACGCTTTTCTTTCCATGCTTCAGCAAGACTGCTCATACGGTGAAAGACACAATGCTTGATGTCCTTGTCTTTGCTACGACAGCGCGTCCCCACCCCATAATTGCCTCGGTCATTGAAAAACACCAATGAACGAGCTTCGCCGCTGTAGTGCTTTTCTATCGCTTCTTGCCAAGCCCCTTTAAGATGCTCAACCAGTTCATTGCGCTTGTCCCAACAAATAGCGGGACCAAAGTGCTGGCTATAGTCAGTAAACAGCATCACTCGATAGTTATGAGATGGCATCTTGTCTTCCCGCTTACGCCATACACAAAACAGAGAACCCGTCTCAAGCTTTTCTTTAAGCAGATTAAAGTAATCGTTGAGGATACTAAAGTCTGTATCTTGATGGTCTTCTGGTAGAAACAAATCCAAACGCCTTGCCAAAGCCGCGTCAAACTCCTCCATTGCTTGTTCAAAGACTTCCGTCATGGTGGTTAAGCCCGATTCGTATAACCCCTTATCACTGAAAAATACGGGGTAGTCGTTGAACGTTTTCGAATGGGTAATGTTGGGAAGGTAAGTATTGTTAGACATGAGTAATTCCTCTGAGAGGGCAAATGACATAGAAATTGCTCATGCTGTATTTTTTAAAGGCTCGTGTGGACTATAACCGAAATTACAGTTATTGACTGACTTCGCGAGATGACTTATCCGATAGAAGAGTTCACTTAACTGTAATGGAAACGCTTCATCCCCTTTTAGAAGTTCATACATGTCATCAGTAGCGGAATACGTCAGCCCTAAGCATCTTCTACCGTGGTCTGCTTCAACAGCTTTATCCCACGCTTTTCTGACTCTGGACAAGTAGCGACTCCTCCCGTCTCCACTTTTGACTAAACAAAGATAAAGCCGCTTATCAAAGAACAAGACAAGGTGGTACAGGCTGGTGGACTCATCGGCTTTGACCCAAACATGGCGAATGACCGTTTGGTGATATTGGTGAGGCCTACGCCTGTACTTCATTAGACACAACTCATTGATTTCCAACTCCAAGGCACGAAAGAAACGACTGAATACCTCAGAATGGTCTCCATCGAAATCACTCGGTAGACGTACATTAAAATGAGCGACACAAAGTTTAGGATATTGGCCGAGCGCTTCAGTCAGCACTCGGTCGATTTCCTCGAGATGCTCAAGGATAAGACCATTCTTGTGGTAGTAGAGTGGTTTTCCATTAAACGTTCTGTCTTGAGTAATAGTGAGGTGATTAAACGATTGTGAGTAGCGTTAAGCTGATTTGGCATGATGAGTTCCTGTGGTTTGTTGTTAATCCCACAGGAATTGTGACTGCCGTAATTTTTAAGCTACTTGTGACTATGGCCGAAATTGCGTCTACCGCTACCAAAATGCTTCGTGCGCTCTTTCGCTAGATAGCTAATGTGCTTAAAGAACTCATCAAACGCATCATCAAACTCTTCTGAGTTACTATTCAAGCGGTGGATGACCACGCTGTCGCTATTCCTTCTCTTTGAAAAATGAACCAACCCATTGGCTTCTTCATAGTCGACACCAACCACTCTAGCCCATGCCTCTACGATAAAAGAGCCTAAGTTCTCCTGTTGTGTTTGAGTTTTCCCTAACCAGTTAAATCTATCTTTGTTGAACATGAGTACTAGGTGGTAGTGGTCGTTTATCGAGCTAGAACGCTCTCTTACCCAAGCAATCCTAACCTTGCAGGGATGCACTCTAACGCTCCCTTCCCTTTTCTTTCGTTTGCCTGAGTGATCAATCTGTGACTGTAATGAGCGTAGAAAGTCAGTCATGACATTACCGCTCTTTTCGTTTTTCCTTAGCTTGGGAAACCTCAAATCCACACGAACAGCCATTAACCGAGGGTAGTCATCTAATGCAAGATCAACCGTATCGTACATTTTTTCTAAGTAGTCGATGTAGAGTGGACCGTGCTCGGTCTGGATAGGTCTACCGAGAAAGGTTGGCTTGGTGGTCAGTCTGAGGTTTTTGTTTTTTCTAGAACGTACATTCATTTCTATCTACTCCTGTGTTTAGGTTCATAGATAGGTCTGTGTCGTTATTTTTAATTGTGTACTGTGAGTCACTAGTGGTGACTCAGTAGAGGGTAATGAGTATATCGGTAAAGGTAGGTATGACTGTAATAATTAATACTAACCAGACAGACATCAACGACACTTAATTCCGTTAACATTTAGCCCTTTCCCGACACACCAAAATTGAATCACCATTAACAATTGCGCAAAATTTCAGGAACATTTAGCCTCACGTGGCAAAAAGAAAATTTGCCTTACTATCAAATTAAAGGACAAGGAATGAGAGAAAAAAGAAGGGAGGATACCGTTGTGTTTAGAAGCAGTTTGCATCGCGGATAGTAATTTTCTTCGCGACCCAAGTAACAATGTCGTTGTACTTCCATCGAGGAATGTCTTTCGAGACACACGGAGGAAAATCTCCAGCTTTTATCATTCGATACAAGGTATCTTTGTTAAAGCCAATCATGTTCAGCAACGTTTTCCGGTCGACCAACTTCATTGAATTTTCGAGATTCGGTGACGTTGTCATACCCTCATGCCAAACACCATCGACCCAGGCTTGTACTTCTTCCACTATCCATGCTGAAGCACGTTTACCGATGTGAACTTGCCTTGGGAACTTCCCTTCCCCAATCAATAAGTATAAATGAGCTCGGCTGATACCTGTCAGCTCCGAGAGCTCTTTACGTCTGATAAGTTGCATGATGTGAATCCTATGGTTATTTCGTTCACATCAAAGGCAAGCACCGTTAATTTTTACAGCCTCACCACCCAAGCATAAATCAGCACATTTCCGTTCATGTATTTATGATTCTAATCTTAAAAAAACGTGATATTCTCATTTATAAAAATCAGAAACCATTAATCAAAATAAATTTGACACCTTGTATAAAATTCTATATCTGCAAGATTTTTTCTTGCAAATTCTTGCGTTATAAATGGTGATAAACAAGAAAAAACCCACCTAAAACCCTCCAAAAAACCAGTTAATAACCACCAAGCTAATATGAGCATAATTATGCCAAACAGACGATTTAAAAGATTCATAAAATCATCCGAAGAACACCTTCGCTTTTATGTCCTATACCTTTCACATTTGGACGATGACAAGGTAAACAACGACTTTCGAAACATCTCTCTTTACGATGTAAAAGAGTTACACATAACTTTATCGAGTTAGTTGCGCTCCGAATTGGCTGCCATGTAGATCAGTTAGAATCAGGTGAATTACCAAGGTATGAAGAGGACGATCTGAATGATTTGCTAGATGAGTTAATTGAAACAGACAAAATTTACTTAATAACTCAAGAACATACCGACTGGTTACAAAGTGATAGGGAGGTGTACTTTTTGATTTCTATGCTCAAGATAATGCGCATCTCAAGAATCAATTTAACCCAGCATCATAACGAAAGCCAAAGTATGGAGAGATGGTTTTGGCCACAGCTAAACGATAAAGACAGCCAAAAGAGAGCGCAGAAAAGAAAAAGAGAGGCTGAAGAGGAAGTTCTTAAAAGATTGAGAAATAAATATGGTCGTCCCCATAGTCATGAAGTACCCGAATCTCATTATCCTTATTCAGAATCAGAACTTATTCCGCTAAGCAAGTCGAGTTTTAATGAGAGCTCCTTTAACAAAAAGGTCAATGAAATTTTACAAAAAGACAAACAGGATAAGGAAAAAAGTTTTCTGGAACGACTCGAAAGCAAGCCTTTAGATAGTACTCTAGAAGCACTAGACTCGATATGTAACTTGTGCCCGACTTCTGAAGGAAATAGTGCAATAATGGTAATTAATCATCTGCATTTAAACTGTTTCACAAATCAAATAAGTCTAGCGACAGCACAAAACCTTCTATATACGATTAGAAACTTATGCATTGAAGCCAATACCAAGGTACCATTACTAACTTGGGAAATGTTAAGGACAAACAATAAAAACCTAATCAATCTGACCTACAATCGATTAGAAGCACAATACACAATCTCTCGGCTATTTCTTCCTTCACAAGATACCGCCATTCAGAAAAAGTGTATTGTATCAACTCTAGATTTACTGTCTGTGACAACAAGTAATTTTGACCATAGTGTAAAGCTTTTAAAAGATAAGTTTTCAGCAGATAAAAGAGATAGCAAAGATTACTCATTGGAATTAAATGACAAACAATGGGAGATGCTAGTTGATCTTGCTGGTGGTGATACAAAGTCGAAAATAAATCGGACTTTGAATAAGATACTCAAAGATGCATACAAAAACAGATTCCATGAAAAGTAATACCAAACGGTGCTTATAATTACAGCAATTGACTTTAGGTACACAGATAGGTACATTTGTCTCAAACCTAAGCGTAACTAATACACGCTTAGGCCAAGCAGGACATAGTATCTATCTGTTTGGGTTAGGCCCTCGCAGGGGGAGCCAAATTCAAGAAAAAAGACGTCTTCGGACGTCTTTTTTCGTTTCAGCAGCCCTTAAACTCTATACAGCGGTGCTTCCTCTCCTTTGATTTACTAGGCCTTTCCTGCATACCTAGCCTCAAATCTTAAACGCAAGGTAATCACATAGCTCGCTCAAACCGCTCCCTTCATTTTTGCACTCTCTTACCGTTTAAAAGCCCAATAAACAACGGGATACGTAATTAGGTAATTCATCAACAATTATAAATAAAAAACAATTTAGCTTTATTCCGTACTATTCCGTGCATTTCCTTTCGCTTTTGTCGTTTGTATCTCTACCTTAACCGCCACTTTCATCGTGATGTGAAAGCGAAAACAACAAAAGAGTTAGCCAATCGCTAGCGTTAAATGTAGGAAACACACTATGCAAAACAAATCCTTAAAACTGGTTACTTTCGGTGTCTTGATGGCGACAACAGCATTCACTGCCAATGCTTCAGAGAAATATGATTATTTCATTGGCCTTGATGCAGGTGCCCGCATTAGCGGTAAAATCGAAGTGGAAACCAATGGCGTCAATCAAGACCAAGATATGTCATCCTCCGCGGTGTTTGGTTTGCGTGGTGGTGTTATCTTCAATAATGCTCACCAACTAAGTCTAGGTTATGACTATCGTGGTACGAGTGAAGAAAACAACTCAGATAGCGACCTTGAAGTCGGCACACTCTATACAAGGTACGACTACCTTGTGCCAATCACGGAGAAACTTTCCTGGACCTTAGGTGGCAAACTGGGCTACGAAATGTTCAATGCGAGCTACGATACAGACGAACTGGATGGAGTAGTGCTGGGAGCACAAACAGGACTAAACTACCAATTTGAGCAATGGAGTGTTGGTGCAGAAGTCAGTTACCTGTACCACACTACAGAACTAACTAATGAAGAAGGGAACACTAAAACAACATCAAAACTAGGTGACGAAGTTTTCTTGATAACGAATATCCAATATCACTTTTAAATTCAGCCCAAATAAACTGTCCAAATATCTCCCGATCCATCGGGAGATATCATTGGCGCGCGAATCTGTTATGCTCGTTAAGCGCACTGCTCGACTTTACCTTGTTCTGTTTTTGCCTTTGGCTTAGATGTCTTTTTCGCAGCGTCTAGATTAACTACTTCCTCTGTGGAGACATTCTTTGAGTTGCCTAGAAAGACGCCGCCTTTCTGAATGGTAAATTCTGTAGCAGACACTTCCCCCTCAAGGTAGCCGTGTTCAAGAATCTCTAAGCTTTTGGTGTAAACCTTGCCAAGGAAGCGGCCATTGATAATCAGGCGTTCAGCACGAATCGAACCGTCAACAGATCCAGTCGCACTAATGGTGACACTACGATCGGTTTCAATGCTGCCCTTTATTTGACCATCTATCTGGATGTTACAAGTAAGCTTGAGTTGTCCTTCAATATAGCCTCCTTCCGCGATGACAGTTTGAGAGCAGTGGCTATTTGATTCTCGATTCTGTTTACCAAGTAATCCCATTTTACGTCCTTATTCGATTCGAAAATCGAGTCAAAGTTATTCATTTCCCATTTGGTAAAAGGCAATGGATCCAGAGAGCGCCCCACCAAACGAACCTCATAATGCAGGTGATACCCAGTCGATAACCCAGAGTTACCCGACAGACCAATCAAATCACCTTTCTTAACGTAATCTCCACGCTTCACCTTGAATACACTCAGGTGAGAGTAAGAAGAAGTAAAACCGAATGAGTGCGCCAGTTTTAAGAAATTGCCTGAGCCTTTATTACTTTTTCTCGCCACTTCAATAATGCCATCAGCCGGAGCGTAAATTGGAGTTCCAGCATTAACGGCGTAGTCAATACCATGATGCATGGCTTTCATTTTAGTGACTGGGTGCACCCTGCGACCGTAATGGGAAGAAAGATAACCTGCTTTAACTGGCCGTCCATTGGGTATCAGTTGCATCATCTGATGACGAACCGCAGTACTGAGCGCCGCGCTATCAACTCTATCTCTTAAGTCTAAGGACTCGTTGGAAAGCTCCAGCGCAGACTCAATATCACGCAGTTTGTCCGTCACGTAAGCGAGATCTTGCTTCTTTCTCGTCAGGTGGCTTTCTAAGTCACTCTGAAATTCGTGTGAGCGTATTAACTCTTTTTCGAGAGAATAGGCTTTGCTCAACAGTTCACTTTTTTCCCGTTCGGAATCAGAGGCATCGCCCGCTAGAATCGACAAAAGTCCAAGCAGGGTAAAGAACACCACAGCAATAAATAACAGCGAGTACTTAATCCCTGCAATAGCCCGGAACGATAGATTAAAAAAGCGCGTTCCCTCAATGCCAGTGACCATAACGGTTAAGTGATTAGATTCCATACTTTCTCAATGACACACTCTTACAATCATTAAAGTGAGAGGAATTCTATCAGGGCAAAATGACGCGAGAAGAGTCAGGTTTCCAATTCGGAAACCTTATCCCAGAGATAAAAATTGGATTTAATTGCGGTTCAAAACAGGTCGCTTAGGCTATTTTGGTCCTGAAAACAGAGTCACAACTACTCAGCAACTTTCTCGCGATTAAAACGCTTCATGTCACTGGCAAACTGCTTAAAATCAACGCGCTTAACCAACGCAGCACAGACAGGAGGAAGTGGTTCAAACATAAACACACTGTCGTGATGAAGAAGGTTGTCAAAAATGAGGGTAAGGTTGTCCTTGTTAGACAAACCCGTAGAAAGAAATAGCGCATGGATTTTCGCCACACAGCTCACTTTGTCGAGCTTACGGGTAAAGCTATCCAGCACAGACTCCGCACTTTGTCGTGCCCCCGTGAGGAATTCAGCATGAAGCTGAATTAATGCCAGATGCTGACTCTCACTTTCCGTGAGCTTGTGACGAGACATTTCTTTAACAACCTGATCAAATTTCTTCTCATACAAGCCACTCCCCTCTTCACTTCGCATCCAAAGCATTAGCAATGCGAACAGATAATTCAGGGTGTGCTGGGCAACGTCTCGATTGATCAGTTTGGCGGTGTTAAGACCAGAGGAGAAGTGAACCAGAGCATCATCATATCGACTGGCTGCAATGCTCATCAAAGCCAGCGATGTCTGATGAGCCAAACTAAGCCCCCAACGTGAGCCCGAACGAGTCAACAGGCGATAAGCATCCTGTATGCTGCCATTTTGCAGCATCAGCAACGTCCCTATCTCGTCAAATGGCTGACCGAGCTGAAACTTGGCAGAATTGAACTTGTTGTAAAGCTCCAGCGCGTCGTCTGACTGGGCATTTAATACCAGTGCATTGAGAAACAGGCTGATCTCTAGAGAATAATCTCGCTTACCCGCCTCTTTTATCAAAGCACCATATAACTCCGTGGCTTGTTTAAGCTCACGTTTTACCAAGTGGTGGTGGGCACGATTGAGTTTGAAATCATATTGATATTCAAAGTAGTGCTGCTCAAAGAATTGATAGCGTTTTTCCATCTCGTCAGCACACTCAATATCGTTGCGCTGAAGCAGAGGCCAAACCTTATTCTTCTTCTCAAACACCTTGCGGATAAGAACACTGATATCCCGCTGATTATCTTCCGGCTTGAGGTGGACATCACCAAAGTAATAAGAGCTGTCACGGATACTGCTATCCGAGCAATCCATAATGATTGTCGAGCGCTCATCTATAGTCTTCGACTTTCTCAACTCAAGAATCAGATCCTGTGACTTAACTGTATTTTTGCGAAAGCTCTGATCACAAATCAGAATATCAAAACGGCCATGGAACGTCCGATTAAGCGCTTCATGTGGAGAATTCAGATGAATAATCTTATGTTGCTTGATTCCCAAAGAGAGCATAAGACTAGATATGCTAATGTTTTTGTTCGGAAATTCTTTGATGATAAGGACGTTTGCATCTCTTAACTTAAGCATACCA
The DNA here is from genome assembly GCF_000740665.1 of Vibrio sp. B183. Taxonomy (NCBI): domain Bacteria; kingdom Pseudomonadati; phylum Pseudomonadota; class Gammaproteobacteria; order Vibrionales; family Vibrionaceae; genus Vibrio; species Vibrio sp. B183. The sequence continues at coordinate 333,323 of NZ_JPQB01000002.1, forward strand.
ACCTTTCTCTCCTCCTTAGGTAAATCAGGCTTGATGCAGTTTAAGGTGACGCAAAGCCTTGCGGGTGACGAATTATTGAGCTTTTTGCGCGAATCGGCTATTGATAATCTCTTCTAACGCGAGCTCTTCCTTGTGTCGAATGTCAGAATTGTGCTCTTCCTTCCAACGTTCGAGAGTATTTTCCAGACCTTTGACTCTGAGGTGCTTATTTTCAAGCTGTTTTTGCAACGATGTGCATTGCGCTTGCATCACCTCCTGCTCATGTTCCTGATGGAGAATCAGCTTATGAAGCATCTGATCCACACGGCTACGATTGAGTAATGCCTCTCGATGTAAAGCCATAACATGACTCGATCGTGGTTGCGCTTGGCGCTTCAGTTCCATCAGTTGTTGCAAACGCTGCTGAGCTACTGTGTGCTGTTGACGAAGCGATTCCAGCTGCACTGACATTCTATCTCGATGCTTTTGCTGAATTTTCTGAAACTTCTCCACAGCACGCAATTTCGCTTCCATACGTTAATTCCTAGTTTTATTGAAAGAGCTGCGCCAGTTCGGTCAGGCTTTGAGGAAAATCCACCGAGCAGTCTGCCGCTTGCTGAAGGTATGCCGTCAGCTGTGGATACAAAGCCACCGAGCGATCCAGTTCTGGATCTTGCCCCGGTTGGTAACCTCCCAGTGGCAGTAGGTCTTTAACTTGAAGGTAATTCGAATAAGTCTTGCGAAACTCATTGGCCAAGGTCAGGTGGGCAGGCTGTGAACAAGCTGTCATACAGCGGCTCACCGAAGCATTAACGTCAATCGCCGGATAATGTCCTTGTTCTGCCAGTTTGCGAGATAAAACGACATGACCATCAAGAATGGCACGCGCAGAATCAACCACTGGATCTTGCTGATCATCACCTGCGGCAAGAATGGTATAGATGGCAGTCAGACTACCATTGGGATTTTCACTGTTTCCGGCACGTTCAAGTAACTGCGGCAAGGCATTAAATACCGATGGTGGATAGCCTCGGGTGGCGGGTGGTTCACCCAGAGAGAGGGCAATTTCTCGCTGCGCCATCGCATAACGAGTCAGAGAGTCCACCATTAGCAAGACATCTTTACCCTTATCGCGAAAATACTCTGCAACTCGATGGCATAACAACATGGCTCTAAGACGCATCAGCGGCGATTCGTCTGCTGGCGCAGCAATGATAATCGCTTTGTCACGCGCTTCAGGAGTCAAGTTAGACTCAATGAATTCACGGACTTCACGACCACGTTCACCAATCAGGCCTACTACAATGACATCCGCTTCCGTGTTTTGGGTAATCATTCCCATCAAAACACTTTTCCCTACGCCACTGCCCGCCATTAACCCAATACGCTGACCTTTACCTACCGTAAGCAGGCCATTGATCGCTCGTACCCCAACATTGAGCGGTGAATCAACGGGTCTACGCTTTAGAGGGTTGATTGGTTTAGGCTCAAGTGAAACGCGATCACCTCCTTGCAAGACAGGTCCATCATCAAGGGCTTCACCTAGCCCATTCACCACGCGTCCCATCCAGTTTTCGCTGAGCTGAACTGTGCTGTCTCCATCCAGTGGAATCACTTTCGCTCCCGCAAATAATCCGCCAAGACGACGAATTGGCATCAGATAAGCGATGGTATGATCAAAGCCAACAACCTGCGCTTCAATCATGTCACCTTCCGCTGTCTCAACTAGGCAGCGTTGTTCAAGCTTAAAGCGACACCCTACCGCTTGCAGCATCAGTCCTGTGACTTTTACCAGTCGCCCCGTGACCCTAGCCACGGGAATGGAATCCAGCGAAGCAATGGCTTCACTGGTTCGTTCAGACAGAAGATCAAATGCGAGCGTATTACTCATTGTCAGCTTCAACCACCGGTGTCACTTCTTCGAGCAAGTGCTCTTTGACGTTGTCCATGCAAGCTTGCAAGCGCGAGTCACAGCTGGCGTCCGCCTCAGCATCATCGGTCACCAAATGACACCCGCCAGTCGGCAGTTCTGGATTGGCGACCAGCTTCCACTCTTTCGGCAATTCCGCATTGATTTGAGTGATGCGGTCAAGATCCTGAGGGTTAAGGTGAACGGTCACCTTCTCTGTTTTTCCGGGCATCGCTTCGAGTGTTTCATCAACGAGCGCTAGGATTTGTTGTGGCATCAAAGTCAGCTCTGCTCGAATCACCTGTTGTGCGACCTTTTGTACTAGTTCGCAAATAATGTGTCGCTGCTGTTGCTCACGCTCAGACTGCCAACGTGACAAGGTTTGATAAAGCTCATTTACTGGCTTAGTCGCTTCAAGAAATGTCTGCTTACCGGACTGTTCACCCGATACGAAGCCTTTCTGGAAACCTTCTTTCTGGCCTTCCAGTAAGCCTTGCTGTTTCCCCTGGCTCAACCCTTGGCGAAGGCCTTCTTCATGTCCCTGTTCGAGACCTATCTGGAACCCTTCATCAAGCTTTTGTTGCAGGTCTATCTGGGATTCCTGCCAGGAATCATCGATGGCAAATTCATCGTCGCTTGCCATTGGCTGCGCCAGTGGTGGAAAGCGATGAATGCGATAACCTGATGCTGGAACTTGCAGTAAATTGGATTTCACTAGTGACATGCTTTACTCCACTGTAGGTTCGTCATAAAGCACGAGTTCGATTTCACCCGCCTCATCCAGCTCACGTACGATCTGCATGATTTCTTGTCTGGCTCGCTCCACTCGACTTAGTGGTACCGCACCGCGAATTTCCATGTCGTCTTCCAGAGCTTTGACCATGCGCTGTGGCATTGCACTCTTAATGGTTTGCTGAAGAAGAATCTCTGCACCTTTCAGAGCCACACCCCAAAGTTCGAGTGGAACTTGCTGAACCAAGCGATCCATCGCTTCTTCTCTCTGTCGACCTAGCACCATGAAGTCGAACATGTTTTGCTCAATTTCACTCACCACTTCTTCATCGTGCAACTTGAGCATTTCCATCAGTGAACCACGGTCACCTTCAAAACGGTTAATGATGTCCGCCACTTGTTTAACTCCAGAGAGCGGAGCACTCTGACTGACCGAGACTTGTTCAATACAGCGTTCAATCAGGTCATTCAGATCGCTCACAACCTGATGGTCAATATCCTGAAGCTGAGCAATCCGATACAGGAGTTCATCATGGTAGTCTTCAGGTAAATGCTTGAGCACTGTTGATGAGCTTTCCGGTGGCAGGTAGGCTAGAAAAATCGCCTGCATCTGCGGGTGCTCATTAGATATGAATCGAGCTAAAACCTCAGCTTCCACCCACTGTAAGCGCTGCATATTATTCCGAATCTCATCACCGTATAGGTTGTTGAGAAGCCCTTTGGCTAAGTCATTACCCAGCGCTTTACGCAGTGTGTTCGACAGATACTCTTTTGACGCCCCACGGATGCCACTGTGTTGACGAAAGTCTTCAAAGAAGTGCTGGATAACGCCGTTGGCACTATCACTTTTTATCCCACTCAATTTCGCCATGGCTTTTGTCACACGCTGGGTTTCATCTCGAGTGAAGTTACGCAGCACTTTGGCAGCGGCGTCTTCACCCATGCCGAGAAGAACCAGAGCGGTTTGCTCTACGTGACTAAGCGTTGCTTTCTGCTTTGACTCTGCTGTGTTCATTCACATTTACCCATTGTTTTAGTACTTCGGCGACTCGTTCAGGTTCTTCGTTAGCAATTAACTGCAAGTGTTTCAACTGAATCTCCAATGGCGATCCGGCTGGCGGTAACATGTCATTCCCCACATCCAGACCAGAGGAAGCGGCAATGCCTTTTTCAGATAACTTGCGGTTCAGTGCCTCTTCACGTTCACGTTCTTCACGCGTTTGCAGATTGTCGAAAATAGGCTCTTCCTGAGGTTCAGCGAACTCCAATTCTTGAGAGCGCATATCGGCCCCCGTCAGATGCATGATAAGTGGGCGCAGCACGAAGAAAATCATCGCCATACCCAGCATGCCTCCTATCACGTAACGCATCGGCTGCTGAATCGTTGGATCCTGCCACCAAGGAATGGTCGGTGGCGCCTCAATCGCTAGCGGTGTAAAGCTAAAACTCATCAAACTCAGGCTGTCACCACGGTCAGCAGCAATACCCACAGCGTCAGTGACCATAGTAGAAATCTGAGCTTTTTCGTCCGCAGTCCAAGCTGTACCATTTGGCGCCGCGGCCTCATTGAGCAAGACAGAAACACTGAGCTTTTCGATCTGGCCCTGTTGATAGTGTGTGCGGCGTACACTGCTTCCCACAGCGTACTGACGGTTTACTTCTGAGCGAGCATTGGTGTTCTGACTATCCTGTGTTGGCACTTCACCAGTTACTGGAGGCTGATTGCTCAAGGTTCCCGGAACGCCCAACGCAATCTGATCAATTGAGTTGTTGGAGATGGTGTGCTCATTACGAACAATTGGCGTGTTATCAAGAATTTCCTGAGTTTCTTCCACCTGACTAAAATCCAGATCCGCCGCCACCTGTACTCGGAAGTTACTCGGTCCGACAATCGGTGTCAGCATGTCGGAAGCGCGCTGAATAATTTGTTTCTCAACGTTCTTCTGATATTCAAGATACTTGGCATTGACCTTACCCGCTTCCGCTGAGGCAACATCAGCACTGAGTAAACGGCCATATTGATCAATCACCGACACCTGTTCTGGCTTCATCCCAGTCACGCTGCCGACAATCAGATTAATAATCGCTTCGACCTGTTCCGGTTTCAGATCTTCACCAGGTTTGAGTTCAAGCATGACCGATGCTGAAGGCGCTTCGCTGTTTTGTCGAACAAACAGTGTTTGACGCGGTATGGCTAGATGAACTCGGGCATTAGAAACCGCATTGAGAGAGATAATGGTACGTATCAGTTCACCTTCCAAACCATGACGATAGCGTGCGGTTTCCATGAACTGACTGGTTCCAAGAGAACTGTCTTCTTTGAGTGAATCTAAACCTGTTGGCAGTTTGGCTTTCACTCCCTTTGCTGCCAGCAACATGCGAATTCTGGCGACTTCACCTTCTGGTACTAGTACTTGACCATTTTGCTCTTGAAGTCGGTAATTTATGCCTTCAGATTCAAGGACAGAGACGATTTCACCGGTATCAAATCTTTCTTGCTGACTGTAAAGTGGTCGGTAGCTCTGTGTTGAGCTCCAAAGAGCCACCACAATGATTGCAGCCACAATCGCGGCCAAAACAGCAGACAGAACCAGATTTCTCTGGCTGTTTGACCACAGCTGCTTCAATTTATGAGTGAAGTCTTCCATTCCTCGCGAGGAGGAAGTTTGTGTGCTGGCAGCGCTAAATGTCCCGCCACCTGCAACTTGGGTAGTTAAGTCTGACATGGGTTACACCGGCATCTTCATAATATCTTCAAACGAGGTCACGACCTTGTTGCGTACCTGCATCAAAGCGTTGAATGACAGGCTGGCTTTCTGGCTAGCAATCATTGCTCCGACTAAATCATCGCTCTGACCCGTTTCTACCGCGGTCATTTTTTGGCTGGCAGCCGATTGATGCTGATTGACCGTATCAAGCACATTGGTCATCGCTGTGGAAAATGAGAGAGGCTGATTCACCTGCTGCACATCAAGTGGATTAGCAGAAACCACGAACTCCGGTTGAATCTGAGCGCGCATTGCATCCATCTTGGATAGCATTAGCTGTTCTGCGGTCATCGCACTGTTTATTGGTTGACTTGCCATAACTTATCCTCCTTAAGCAGCCGAGCCTAGGGCCGACTGTAGATCAATACCTTGTTCGCGCATTGCCGCTAATTTGTAGCGCAAAGCGCGCGTAGTGACGCCAAGTGCGTTTGCTGTCTTGGTGCGATTGCCGCCATACTGGCGAAGTTGTTCGAGAATATACTGGTACTCAGCTTGTTTCTTAGCCTCGACATGCCCCATGATCTGAGAAGGCGTCGATGTCTGGACAGGGCTGATTAACTCAACTGGTAACATCAGATCATGCGCAGTAATGTAGTCACCGTGTCGCATGACTAATGCTCGTTGGATAACGTTTTCCAGCTCTCGAATGTTTCCGGGCCAGTGATACTGACTGAGCGCCATCATGGCATCTTGAGATAGGTGACACTGACTGCCATCTTGATATTTGTTAATGAAGAACTGACTGATCGGCAGGATGTCTTCGCTGCGCTCTCGCAGTGGAGGCCAATGCAAGGGTAAAACATCCAATCGATAATAAAGATCCTCACGGAACGTGCCATTTTTCACTTCTTCGCGCAGATCTTTATTCGTGGCGGCAATGACCCGAATATCAAGCTGAATCGGCTTATGACTACCCACTCGCTCAACTTCACGCTCCTGAAGTACGCGCAATAGTTTGGCCTGAACCGCTGGCGACATCTCACCAATTTCATCCAGCAGTATCGTTCCGTTGTTCGCTTCTTCAAACTTACCGCTTTGCGAGTGAGTGGCACCAGTGAAAGCACCTTTCACATGGCCAAACAAGACCGCTTCAAGCATAGATTCGGGGATGGCGGCACAGTTTACTGCGATAAAAGGGCCACTTGATCGTGGAGAATGCTCGTGGACATAACGCGCCAGCACTTCTTTACCGGTTCCAGATTCTCCGGTAACCAAAACACTGGCATTCGTGCAAGCTGCACGGTGAGCTAGCTGAAGTACCTGTTTGCTCCGCCATGATTCGGCAACAATGTTTGCCATTGGTTTGCCAATCACCTCAACACGACGCAGTAGGTTTACTAATTGGCTGTTTTCAAAAGGACGAAGCAGGTAATCCGTCGCACCAGCTTTCATTGTTTCAGCGGCTAAGATTCCCTGCTCTTGTTCAACGATTGCAATAGCAACGCCATTGCTTGATGTCTTTTGGTGACAACTGACGAACTCTCTGACGCACATGTCAGGCAAATTTGAACTCACCAAAGTAATCGGCGCAGCGCCCTCAAGCAGTGCACTTCGCCCAGTCCGAAAATGAGTCACACGGTAACCCGAATCCTCTAACACTCTAATGACTGGCTGAGCAAATTCATCCTTTGGCTCAACTAACAAGATATTTGTCTCTGCCATCTTTAAGCCTTTTCCCTATCGTTCATTTTTATATTTTGTTTTGGTACTACTGCTTCATCATTGCGCACCAGCCTTAAAGTCACGCGGCGGTTCTTAGCCTGCCCTTCTGGTGTTGAATTACTAGCGATGGGGTATCGAGAACCATGAGACCGTACTTCTATTCTTGCGGCCTCTACGCCAGATTTTTTAAGTGCTTTCGCAACCAAATCTGCTCGTTGCTTAGAGATGGTTAGGTTAGCGACGTTGGAACCGACGTTGTCGGTGTAGCCATCGATCAAAACTTTGCTGATGTTTTTGTCGGCGCGCAGATAAGTGTAAAGCGCACCCAGAGTATTCTTTTGTTGGGCGGTTAAGTGACGTTGGCCTAGGTCAAATGAGAGAGTGAGGTTTCGGGCTTGAGCATAGGACATGCCCGGTAAAGATGATTGGCAACGACGAAATTGGGCTAATGCTTTCTGAATGCGAATCGTCGGCAGAATATAAGTCATGCTATCGGAAGCGTCCCTTCCGCTAAAAGCAAACTTTATCCAATGTCCTGATTCAATATTGTTCAATAAGTCATCAATATTATGCTGAAACGTAGAACGCTGATTATTAATAGCGGTATTCTGACTTATGAGCCTGAGTTCATTTACCGCACTCCATGGTGCTGGAGAGCTATATAACTTAGCGCTGTTCCAATTTTTATTGTTTTTTTCCACTTGAGAGTGGAAATATATTTTACTGACTTCTTCAGAGCGGAAATAAAACTTCCCATAGGAAGAATCTTCATACTTCAAATTACACGCTAAGCTACTTCCTTTATAAAGCCAATTTACTTCATCCATAGGAACTTCAACCTCAGTGTCAGCGAGAGAAGAAGAACAATGAAAGAGTAAAGCTAATAAATATATTTTCGGAGCTTTCGTGTTCATGATGTTATATGAGTGCCATTAAATAAACAGAAGAATCATCCATTCGAATTAAATAATTTATCTCTTGGAATTTCGAGAAATTGGAACTTGTTTATATATTGACCGTTAGTTCATGACATCATCGGGATGTAATTAACATGTAACAAATCAATAAAAATCATTTAAAACCATAAAGATAAAACAGAACAAGAGACTGATAACGACAAAAAATCGTCATTCATCATTTGTATGTATCGCAAACTAACCTGTTTTATTTTTGATGAGAAGATATATATAACGACTTAAAATCAACATATGGAGTAAAGTCACAAATTTTATAAATCGGGGTTATTTAGAACAAAAAATTCTATGTAGACTTGCGCCAATTGAGTTAGAAAATTTAAAAATCGCTTTGTCAAGACACGGTAAAATATAAATGGAAAGTAGCAGCAAGATATCTATTCCAGATTATCAGCCTCTAAGCATAGAATCGTTAGGGAAACCTATTCACGTTATTCGAGATAAATTGGATGATTTAATATCTACCTCGTGTAATGGCCTAACGTATGAGCTGCAAAACTGGTTAAAAACTCATCATGCAGAAGCCAATATAAATCTAGTTTCACTGCATACTTTTACATCAAGTGAAATGGATAAATCTTTTATCAGTACTTTCCGACATGATGGCGGCGGGCGAGTATTTATCCATACCGATAGCCAAACACTAATTAAATTAGCTGACAGCTTTTACGACGCTAAAATGGAAAGAAGCCATACTTCACTTAACAATAGTGACTTGCGGCTTCAGGAAAAAATCGGACGGCTGATCATCAACTGGCTGGCTCCAGAGGAAATGTGGTCTGACTGCGAATTCGAGCCAGCACAGGGAACTGGTCTTTACGCCACCATTGACGTCAACCTCAACGACCACCAAGGCACCATTCACGTTAAGCTAGATGAACTGCTTGTTGCCACATTGACAGAACAGCTGGACCTGCAACCCAAAGAGTCGATGTACGAACCTTTCTGTCAATCTCTTGCTTCGACTCCCGTCAAGCTCAATGTCTTACTTAGTAAAAAAACCATGCCGCTCAGTGAATTGATTTCACTGCAGCCTAACGACGTATTACCCATCGAATTATTGTCTTCAGCTCCCGTCAGTATTGGCCAAGAACATCTTTTTTCTGGTCGAGTCGCGGAGAATGATGGGCAGCTAGTTTTAATTCTTAATCAAGATAAGGAATCTTTTTAATGAGCGAGACAACAGAGACCACCGCATTTAATGGTGAAGAACTGAACTTTGATGACTTTCAATTAGAAGATACACACACCGACATTCTCGATGCTGCAGTACCAACTCCTGAACGTGATCTGAGCTTTTTCAAGAATATTCCTGTTACTGTAACTTTGGAAGTTGCCAGTAAAGATATCGCCTTGGGTGATCTGATGAAAGCTGGAGAAGGCAGTGTCATAGAACTCGACAAACTCAATGGCGAACCTCTGGACGTTAAAGTCAACGGCTCTCTGATGGGCCATGCGGAAGTGGTTGTCGTGAACGAAAAATATGGTCTGAGACTGATTGATATCGTCGATTCAGCTCTAACTTCTGCGGTTCAGTAAAGGTCCACCGAAACATGACTAAGTCACCTTCCTTTCAGGGATGGGGGATCCTAATCGGTTTGGTTAGCCTGCTCTTCGCTTTCCCTTCTGTTGCGAATGAGTCAGGCTTAACCATTTTGTCTGTCAGTGACGGAGCAACCCAACAAGAATACAGTGTAAAACTGCAGATTCTGTTATTGATGACAGCCCTGAGTTTTCTTCCTGCATTTATTCTGATGGCCACCAGCTTTACCCGCATTATTGTGGTTCTCGCGATCCTGCGTCAGGCGTTAGGGCTCCAACAAAGCCCACCTAACCGAGTGTTAGTCGGTATTGCACTCGCGCTGTCGCTACTGATCATGCGCCCTGTCTGGACAGACATTTACCAGAATGCTTTCCAGCCATACGACAATGGTGAAATTACTTTAATGCAGGCGTTTTCCGCTGCAGAAAAGCCCGTACGCAATTTCATGTTGGCACAAACTCAGCAGACATCTCTGGAACAAATGCTGCGCATTGCTAATGAGCCACTCGATACCGCGCTGGAGGACATCTCATTTGCCGTGGTACTGCCCGCTTTTGTCATCAGTGAGCTCAAAACCGCTTTTCAAATTGGCTTCATGCTGTTTATTCCGTTTCTAATCATTGACCTTGTCGTCGCCAGTGTCCTCATGGCAATGGGCATGATGATGCTATCGCCGCTGATCATCTCACTTCCATTCAAGCTGGTGGTGTTTGTTCTGGTCGATGGCTGGGCCATGACAGTCGGCACATTATCCGCCAGTTTTGGGTAGCAGGAGTTCACATGACACCAGAAATGACCGTCACCCTGTTTTCCAATGCAGTATGGCTGATTATCACCATGGTCGCTGTACTGGTTGTGCCCGGTCTGATTGTCGGCCTTGGCATTGCGATTTTTCAGGCTGCCACGCAAATCAATGAGCAAACACTGAGCTTTCTACCAAGGCTTCTGGTCACGTTACTCATGGTAATTTTTGCTGGGCACTGGATGCTACGTAAAATCATGGAGCTGTTCGACTACCTGTTCCACAATATTCCAGGAATGATTGGCTGATGGAGGTCACTTTCGCAGAAATCTCTCGCCTCCTTGGTCAGCTATGGTGGCCTTTCTTCCGTATAGGCGCGGTATTTATCTCCATGCCTTTCTTTGGCGACTCATTGATACCCGTCTGGGTACGTAGCTTACTGGCGCTCTCGATTGTGATGATCTCTGCTCCTTTGATGCCGCCAATGCCAGCGGTCGAGTTTTTCTCGATGACTTCGCTGTTTCTCGCCTTCGAACAAGCCATTTGGGGGCTATTCTTTGGCCTGATTTTGCACATGCTGTTTACCATTTTTACGACGCTGGGCCAGATAGTCTCAATGCAGATGGGCTTAGGCATGGCGATGATGAACGACCCTGTAAACGGTATGTCCGTGGCAATTCTTGGGCGTATCTTTCTGATTTTCTGCACCTTACTGTTTTTATCCCTCGAAGGTCATTTAGTGGTACTCGATGTCCTTATCCAGAGTTTTGTTGTCTGGCCAGTCGGTTCCGGTCTGACTTCAGCCTCTCTGCAAGGCATCGTTAATTTGTTTAGTTGGATGTTTGCATCTGCACTGGCACTCGCCCTTCCAGCCATTGTCTCCATGTTGTTAGCAAACATCAGCTTTGGTGTGATGAACCGAGCAGCACCGTCACTGAATGTCTATGCATTAGGCTTTCCAATGACCATGCTACTAGGGCTATTCAGCGTGCTCATTTCTGTGTCTGGTGTGCCGAGCCGATATACTGTGCTGGTCAACGACACCCTACGTTTTCTGAATCAATTCATGGCGGGGGGCGGATGAGCGAACAATCCTCTCAGGACAAAACCGAAAAAGCCTCCCCGCAGAAAATCAAGAAAGCGCGTCAGGAAGGTCAGATTCCCAGAGCGAAAGAGTTCACGACTGCCGCTATTTTTCTCGCTGTTGCCGTGTATTTCTATAGTCAGCTTCCAGTAATTTGGGAAAGCATTGCGGGTATCTTTCGCTTTAACATGGCACTGACTAAACAGGATTTAGCGAATCCTAAGCAAATGGTCGAGCAGCTCGGCCACAGCCTCGGCATGATCATTACGCTGCTTTTGCCAATGTTTGTCGTGATTATTGCCGTTACGCTTGCTAGTACTATGGTGCTGGGTGGATGGATGTTCCGTTTAGCGAACGCTTTTCCAAAGCTGAGTAAACTTAACCCTCTCAGCGGAATAAAACGGATGTTTTCAACGCGTTCACTGGTTGAACTGCTGAAATCGACCCTCAAAGTACTGGTCATTTTTGGAGTGCTCTACGCTTATCTCGATAACCACCTACAACCTTTATTGGGCATGCAGCGACTTTCGCTGGAGCAAGGTGTGGTTAACGTCATGCAAATTCTATTCGATGGCCTGTTAATGATGGGGTTTGCCTTACTACTATTCGGCGTTATTGACATCCCCTATCAACGCTGGGAGCACATGAAAGAGCTCAAAATGACCAAGCAGGAGCTTAAAGAAGAATACAAAAATAACGAAGGACGCCCTGAGGTCAAGCAGCGTATTCGCCAGATTCAACAACAATTTGCTCGGCGTAAAATCGATAAGATGGTACCGACAGCGGATGTGGTCATCACCAACCCAACCCACTACGCCGTGGCAATGAAGTATGACCCTGCGTTATCAGACGCCCCATTTGTGGTTGCCAAAGGCGTGGACGAAACAGCGATGCATATTCAACGTATCGCTCGTGAAAATCAGGTTGAAATCATCAACTCGCCACCGCTTACCCGTTCCATTTACTACACCACTGCGATTGAACAGGCCGTTCCAAGCCAGCTCTATATCGCGGTGGCGCATATTCTGACGTATGTCATGCAACTTAAAGCATTCCGTACCGGAAATGGTGAAAAGCCAATGCCTTTACCTCACTTCGCCATTCCAAAGCATTTGCAACACTGATCATCCGTATTTACCCAAGGACACCAACCTATGCTCAATCGGTTAAAACAGATACAACATTCCACAAAAGGCTTTGTCGGTATTCCGCTGGTCTTACTAATGGTGCTGGCTATGGTCATCTTGCCACTGCCGCCATTGCTATTGGATGCCTTGTTCACTTTTAATATCGTGCTCGCCATTTTGGTGCTGTTGGTCAGTACAACGGCTAAACGCCCACTCGACTTTTCCATTTTCCCAACCATTTTGTTGGTGGCAACACTATTACGACTGACGCTCAACGTCGCCTCAACTCGAGTCGTCCTGCTCGAAGGTCACAATGGTGGTGATGCCGCAGGTAAAGTCATTCAGGCCTTTGGTGAAGTGGTGATCGGCGGCAACTATGTAGTCGGTATGGTGATTTTCGTCATATTGATGATCATCAACTTCGTGGTGATCACCAAAGGTGGTGAACGTATTTCAGAAGTATCAGCACGTTTTACGCTTGACGCTTTACCTGGCAAGCAAATGGCAATCGATGCGGATCTCAATGCGGGTTTGATCGATCAGGAAGCTGCCCGTCAGCGCAGACGTGAAGTGGCAAATGAAGCTGATTTCCACGGTTCTATGGATGGTGCGTCAAAGTTTGTTAGAGGTGATGCTATCGCCGGATTGCTTATCCTGTTCATTAACATCACAGGTGGTATCAGCATCGGTGTATTTGAACACGGACTTGCTGCCTCCGAGGCGTTTAAAACCTATGCGCTACTGACTATTGGTGACGGCTTAGTAGCCCAAATACCGTCACTGCTTTTAGCAACCGCAGCAGCCATTATCGTTACTCGCATCAACGACAGCGACAACGATATGTCAGAAACCATGCAAAAGCAGTTATTGGCTTCACCGACTACTCTGTTTACCGTATCAGCAGTGATGTTAATCATCGGCATGGTACCTGGCATGCCTCACCTCGCCTTCTTTACTTTTTCCGCTGTGCTTGGATTTGCAGCCTGGCGTCAACACAAAAGCCCCGTTCATGATGCTCAGATTGAAGACGTCGAAGTACTCACTCAGGCCATGCAACAGGAAGAAACTCCGCTAAGCTGGGAAGACATTCCACATGTACACACACTGTCTTTAGCACTCGGTTACCGACTGGTTCATCTGGTCAACAAAGAACAAGGCGCGCCACTCACCCAACGGATTCGCGGTGTAAGACGTAACCTGTCTGAGCAAGTCGGCTTCTTGCTACCGGAAGTGCGTATTCGTGACAACCTGAGCCTAAAACCCAACCAATACACCATTTCACTCAATGGAGAAACGATAGAGCAAGGCTTTATCGAGCCAGAGCGTTTGATGGCGATTGCGGTTGGCGAGACGTATGGCGAAGTCGATGGCATTCTTGGCAGCGACCCAGCCTATCAGTTGCCTGCAGTTTGGATTGAGCACACAGATAAAGCCAAAGCGCTCAATATGGGTTATCAGGTGGTAGATGATGCGACTGTCATCGCAACCCATATCAGTAAAGTGATCAAAACCCACCTTTCAGAGCTGTTTAATCACGATGATGTTGATGCCATGATGCAGAGGCTGACCCAGCAAGCGCCGAAGCTGGCAGAAGCTCTTGGCGCAGCACTCAATCCAGCACAGCAGCTGAAGGTGTATCGTCAACTTTTGCTTGATCAGGTGCCTTTGCAAGATATTCGTACTATCTCGAACACCATGCTTGAATCGTCTGAAAACACCAAAGACCCGATACTTCTGGCGGCTGATGTGCGATGCGCATTGCGCCGTACTCTGGTCAACTTGATCGCAGGTCAGAAAGTGGAACTGAAGGTGTATGCACTCTCCGATGAACTGGAACAAATGCTGATGACATCTCTTCAGCAGGCACAAGCAAGTGGCAGTGTGAACCTCGACAGTTTCCCTGTGGAACCTAACATTCTGGCTCAGTTTCAACAAAATTTACCTTTGATTAAACAGCAGCTAAAACAGCAAGGGCTGGCACCAATACTCCTGGTTATGCCGCAGCTTAGACCGCTGATTGCCCGCTATGCTCGCACGTTTTCTCAAGGATTGGCGGTATTGTCATACAACGAAATACCAGAAACAAAACAAATCAACGTGGTAGGAAACCTTGGCTAACCTCAACTCACATCAGGCGATGTACAGATACATCGCCAAGCTCATGGAAGAGCACCTTAAGACCGAAGATGATCAAATTATCCATGAAGCATTGGTCCACAACGACATCCGGCATGCGTGTCAGGCTATCCGCTCTGCCGACTCAGGCGAAGTCGAATTTCAGCACCTGACACTCAGGTTTGGCGGTGACGGAGAACAAAGTGTGTATCAATTCGACCTGTCTCAAAAGGTCAAATACTGCCTAGATTTGTTCAGCCTGTACCTAGCGCTGCGCCAGACCCGCTTTCAACTAGATACATTTCATCCGGACTTAATCAGCAACGTCGTCGTCCCCCTTCAGGTCGAGGCTCTTGTCTGGCCGCAGGGTGAACATTTTTTGCAGCAAGTTATTCTCTGCCATAAGAAAGCGTTCGCGCATGTTATTCCTTCACTGCAACTTAGCCATTCATTAGGGTTTGCCTCATCGGTAGAAAACCTGATCGAGCTTGTCGGAGAATATGCTTATGCGCTGTGGTTTGAAGTTGCTCCACCCTGCCCTTTACTTGAGCAGTTGGCTTGCTATGAGCCTGCAATGCTGAAACTCTCGGTGTCACTGGAAGATAAAGAGGACCGAATGGCCTTTTTGCCCATCGTTCGTTTTCTGAAAAAGCATAAACTAAAGTGGGTCGCCAGTCGGGTTGCCAGCCAAAAAGAGCTGAACCAATACAAATTACTTGGCGCTAGTTACTATTTTGGTTACTTCAGTGATATCCCAACCTCACTCTCTTTTAAGACGTTTACCAACGAATACGAAGCCTAGTTAATCCACTAATTGGCGCTAACAGCACCAATTAGTGGAATCAACCTCACTAAATCAGCGCCAATTCTCTAAATATTCCAGTAATTTAAACTTTTTAATTAATCTTCGATATTTATCGTCCGCCTCCTGTTAGTGACCAGGGAAATCCTGAAGCCAAAATCTGAGTATTGTGAAAAACGAAGGAGACCATAATGGCTTTATCAATGCACACTAACTACGCATCACTAGTTACACAGAACACACTAAGCAGCACAAACGATCTACTCTCTACCGCTATGGAGCGCCTAAGTACTGGTATGCGTATCAATTCTGCAGCGGATGATGCAGCAGGTCTTTCTATCGCAAACAAACTTGAAGCACAAACTCGTGGTATGTCTGTTGCAATGCGTAACTCTCAAGACGCAATCTCAATGCTGCAAACGGCAGACGGCGCACTAGAGGAGCTGACTAACATTGCTTACCGCATGAAAGATCTTGCTACACAATCTGCGAACGACACGAATGGAGCTTCAGAGCGAACAGCACTAAACGCAGAATATGCGGAGCTAGGTAAAGAAGCAGAACGTATCTTGACTGAGACTTCATACGGCGCAGGCCAAAAGCTTCTATCAGGTGGTAAACTAGGTGCTGCAGTTCAATTCCAAATCGGTACGTCAGCAACAGAAATTTTACAATTAGACATCTCAACTGATTTAGGTAACATTAAATTCGATGCTGCCTCTATTGGCGACATCACAGACCTTGCTAACTCAACAACAGCAATCGGCACTGTTGATGGTCTGTTTGACACTATCAACAAAGTGCGTTCATCACTAGGTGCTAATATCAACCGCCTAGACCACACCATCAATAACCTAGCAAACGTATCTGAAAACACGGCTGCTGCGAAAGGTCGTATCACAGACGCAGACTTCGCTGTGGAATCTTCAAACATGACGAAGAACCAAATGCTAATGCAAGCCGGTACAACGGTACTTGCTCAAACGAACCAAATGCCTAGCATGGCAATGTCTCTACTTCGCTAATTGGCAAGAGACACTCTTCTATTTATTTACTCCAGTGATTTTAGCCTCCCTTGCGGAGGCTTTTTTTGTTTTAAGACTCCTAGTCAAAACCTTTTTCATTTAACAAACCCTGCCATTTGGTCGCCTTAAAACATTGAGCAAAGCTGAGTTTCATTCAAGGAAGCAGCGGAACTCAGCAATGGGAAGTCGTACTTCCGCAAAACCAAGAATGAATGCATAAGTCATTGATATTTAAAAGCTAACTGCATGGCATTCATCTTGCTATTTCTCTAATTAAATCAGAAAGATGATGGTGGTATGAACCACAACGGTCATACACAAAAGACAAGGGAGTACTCTGATGAGTTCGATCGATCCAGCAACGATGGCACAGCAACTGGCAACCTTTGATG
Source organism: Vibrio sp. B183 (assembly GCF_000740665.1). NCBI lineage: Bacteria > Pseudomonadati > Pseudomonadota > Gammaproteobacteria > Vibrionales > Vibrionaceae > Vibrio > Vibrio sp. B183. Next base: position 350,177 of record NZ_JPQB01000002.1, read on the forward strand.
TCCAGTCGTTCAAACAACGCTACACCACTCAAGCCTCCCAGTATCAGTCTCAACTGGATGCACTTGGCAAAGTTGAATCGGCATTGCGTGAATTCCGGACTGCTGTGAATGAGATGAACAACAGCACATCAGGAATCATCAAAAATAGCGCAACCGTGTCGAGTGAGGGTTTCTTCACTGCCAGTGCTGACTCCAAAGCGCTCAAGGGCAGTTATCAGATTTTTGTTGAACAAGTCGCGACAACGCACCAGGTATCAACGGGCATGCCTGCCGATCTGGAGTCTACAACGGAAGTGCCTCTGACTGGTACGCTCGAGTTTAAAATCAACGGCGAGACAATGACGCTGGATCTCTCCACTCTGGACAATGACGGAGATGGTAAGGCAACCATGGCTGACTTAACTTCAGCCATCAACAATGACCCCGATAATCCGGGCGTAAACGCCACCTTGGTTCGCTCGGGTGGCAAAACCCACTTCATGCTCTCCAGTGAAGAAACTGGGGTAGCAAACAAGATTGAAGTCTCGGCGACAGGGACTGGACAGAGTTGGTTTGAAGATGCCTTCACCAACCTAAATCAAATCAGCGAAGCAAAAGACGCAATCATTTGGCTAGGGGCGAAAGACTCAGGCCTTAAACTCGAAGGCAGCAGCAATACGTTTAGTGATGCTATTGATGGCCTCGACATCACTGTCAGCAAAGCCCAAGAAACCGGCGAATCGCCGTTAACCCTCAGCGTCGGTGGTGACAATGACGCCACTAAAGAGCAGGTCAACAAATTTATCGACGCTTATAACACGTTGATGTCGACCGTTGACGAATACACCAAAGTAGACACGGAAAACAACACTCGGGCTGTTCTAGCCAGTGACCCAACCCTACGAGCGATTGAAAGCCAGGTGAAGTCTGTTGTGCGTGGAGATTTCGGTGGCCTTCGCCTGAGTCAGGTCGGTATTGAGATCGATCGTGACGGAAAAATGAAGCTCGATTCAGAAAAGTTCGAGCAGGCTCAAATCGATAACAGTACAGGCCTTGAAGCAATGTTCAACGGTGACGGCAACCTGCTAGATAGCATCGACACCATCATCGAGCCTTACCTGCAGTTCTCTTCCGGTCTGTTTAAATCTCGCAAGGACGCACTAAAGCAGAACATTGATCGCATCAACGACAAACAGGTCGTACTGGACCGTAAATACGATATGGCTTACGACCGCTACCTCAAACAATTTACCCAAATGAACACCATTATGCGCCAAATGAACCAAACCATGTCGATGTTTGGTTAATGGGCACCAGGAGACGTTTTTATGTTAATGGACTCAGGCTACAACTCTTATCAGCAAGTCGATCTTGATGCCCAGGCTGCCTCGGCGAACCCACATCAATTGGTAGTGATGTTAATAGACGGACTACTCAACGAAATTGAACGAGTTCGAGGCCACATGGCCTCAGGTCGCCTTGCAGAAAAAGGGGCTGGCATCAATAAGTGCATGAATATTTTGGTTGGCCTAGATAGCGCACTTGATGCAGAGAATGGCGGCGAAATCGCTGAGAACCTCCACCAGCTATACGACTTTTGTCAGGTTGAGCTTTATCAGGCAAGCGTACAAAACAACCTGGACAAACTCACCAGTGTGGAACATGTCATGAACAATATACGTGAGGGGTGGATGAGTTTTGGTCAGCAAGCATAAAGTGTCCCCTGAACGATTTCGTCATCTCGCGAAACTGATTCATATCGCGACAAAAACCCAGGACTGGCAAGGTTTAAAACGCTACGACCTTCAATTGAGAGAGTTGCTGGAAAGCCATCAGCCCTACCTCAAAGATCCTAGACTCGCGCCTGTCATTACCGAAGTGAAAGCTGTACACAAACAAGCTTTTGACGCACTGGATAAGGCCATTAACGAACTGGAAGCAGAGATTAATGTTGTCGACGCTCAGCATGAACGTGCAAAAGCTTACCAGCTTGCGATGACCATGGAGTACTAGCAATGAACACACCTTCAATGCACACCATGACAAGCCAAAGACCAGAGCAGCTGTCCGCTGACGGTACGATCCAAAAAGCCCGTGGATTCGGTCAGACTGCCGAACAAAACACTGGCTTTACTCTCATGGGGCAACCAGCATCGACGCTTACTGGCAGTCAGCCAAATGCTGAACAAACTGTCGTGACCTTCACGGATGATAGCGAGGAAATGCTAGGGCAGGAAAATAGCTCAGATCATACGACTACGCTACTGATAGAAAGCCCTCACCTACTTAAAGAACACTCCGCAACCTCGGACGCTTTAGCTTTGCTACAGCTGAAACAAAAGCGAGTAGCAAGCGGTGCTCAAACGTTCGATGCTATGACAGGCTCAGTGGGCACAAATTCGTCAGACAGAATGACACCGCAGAGTATAAACCATCAACTGGTGAAGCAGACAAGCGGGCCTTTGAGTATCGACACGCCTGTAAGCCAGAGCCCATCAGTTCAGAATGTTCTGCAAACCTTGGCCTCAACACAAGCACAGCCACAGTCTCAAACCTCTCACCAGCAACCTATAGCAACGTCTGTACAAACAGCAGAGTGGGCAGCGGTAAAAGTTGATACCAGTGCGGCTAAGTGGGGCGAACAAATGATGCAGGTATTGCATGACAGAGTCTCACTTCAAGCACAACAAAGCATGCAAGAAGCCAAGATCCGTCTAGATCCGCCAGAGCTTGGAAAGCTGGACTTGCTGGTACGCGTTGATGGCGACCGCCTCAATGTGCAAATCAACGCTAATGCGGCAGCAACCCGCGAGGCCTTACTTCAGGTTTCTGACCGGCTGCGAGCTGAGTTGCAAGACCAGAACTTTGTCCATGTCGACGTCAACGTAGGCTCAGGAGAAAGTGAACGCGACCAGTCACCTCATCAAGGTGAACAACAAACACACATTTTCGATAGTCGCGAGTTTGCCAATGCAGACAATCCCAATGATCCATCAGAGCATTGGCTCAGCACACACGCATAATTAGGAATAGGGTTATGACAAAAAAACAAATGATCGCGGTATTTTCAGCGATGATCCTCACCAGTGCCCTGGTTTCAGCCGCAACCGTAGTTGGTGGAATTTGGTTCTTAAAGCAATCGGGGAATAGTAACAATTCAGAATCATTTTTCGCAGATTCTCCCCTTGCCTTCCTTACCGAAGAACGCAACCCAGCTCAGACGCCTAGCTTCCACTCACTGGACAAAATTGTCCTCAGCGTTAAAGGAAAGCGCCAGACCCACTTCGTCATGCTGGAAGTCGCGATTGAAACTCGCCGCCCAGAACGCATTCAAAATATTGATGACTACATGCCAATTGTGCGCAATTCACTACTGAAGCTTTTCAGCGACAAAACCTACGAAGATCTGCATCAGGACGGCGCAGTTAACCTGCTCCAGAATCAGGTCAAACAAACGGTGCTGCTAGCCTTTGAGAAAACCGACATTCTTCGCGATATCGATGACGTCTTGCTGACGAAATACGTCGTGCAATAAGGAGCACGGCCCATGTTGGATATGAACTTTCAGGAAGAATACGGCGTCGAAGGTGAAATCAGTTCACCTTCCATTCCTATTGACGAGAACAAGTTGCTCAAACAGCACCAAGTGCTGGTCAACCGTATCGTCAATCAACTCAGAGCCCATGCTACACCGCATTGCAGCATCGAAGACATGCAGCAAATTGGCCTTATTGGTTTACTGGAAGCGGGCCGTCGATACGGAAACGTTGAGGACCCCAACTTCCCTGCCTTCGCGGTCTGTCGGATCCGTGGCTCAATACTGGATGAGTTGCGCCGGCTTGACTGGCGATCACGAAAAACGCGTCAACAAGCTCATGAGCTCAATGATGTCACTCGTGATCTGATGCGCTCTCTTGGCCGGCAACCGACCGATGCCGAAATCATCAAAGCATTGGGAACAGACGAACAAGATTATCTGACTCGCCAAAACGCGGCCCTCGCTGGGGAAATGCAAAGCCTGGATCAATTGATTGAAAACGGTATCGAAGCACAATCTGACGCTGTTTATGACGGAATGTCCCATGAGCAAACTCGTCGCAGTCTTGAATTTGCTCTGAATAAACTGCCCAAAAGAGATCAACTGCTGCTGACGCTGTTTTATCAACACGAACTCAACCTTCACGAAATCGCTTTAGTGCTTGATCTGACGCCTCCGAGGATTTGTCAGCTACACAAACAAGCACTCAAACAACTCAACCACTACTTATCCTCCTAGGAGTCACAAATGCAAAAGTTTTTTGGAGCCATCACCGTCTTACTGTGTGTCTTTGGCGGATATATGTGGGCGGGCGGTAAGCTTGGCGCTATCTGGCAACCAGCTGAATTTCTGATCATCATTGGCGCCGCTGCTGGCTCTCTGATCATAGGTAACCCGCCACAAGTCCTGAAAGAGATGCGTCAGCAAGTTCGTGCCACCATCTCTGCACCACGCGAAGAATATGAATACTACATGGAGCTGATGGCTCTGCTTAACAACTTGCTTGAAACAGCGCGCAGCAGAGGCTTTAAGTTTCTCGATTCTCATATCGAGGCTCCAGATCAGAGCTCGATCTTTCTCGCCTACCCGAAAGTTGGTTCAGATTACCGCCTGATTTCATTTATTACTGACAACTTGCGTTTAATGGCCATGGGTCAAATGTCGCCTCACGAATTAGAAGGTTTACTGGAACAGGAAATCGAAGCCATTCAAACAGAAATGCTACTCCCTTCTCGCTCAATGCAGAGAACGGCTGAAGCACTGCCGGGCTTTGGTATCTTGGCGGCGGTTGGCGGCATCATCATTACGATGCAGGCTATTGACGGCTCAATCGCTCTTGTGGGTTACCACGTCGCTGCGGCTCTGGTTGGAACATTCGTTGGTATCTTCGGTTGTTACTGCTGTCTTGATCCACTTAGCAATGCCATGGCACAGCGCGTGAAGCGCAACATGACCGCATTCGAGTGCGTCAGAGCAACACTTGTGGCTTATGTGGCGAAGAAGCCAACCTTACTTGCCATCGATGCTGGCCGTAAACACATCCAGTTAGACATTAAACCGACATTCAATCAGATGGAGAAGTGGCTCGCTGAGCAGGAGGGGTAATGCAAAGACAAGAACAGGTGGTATTCAAACGAACAAAAACTGTCGATGACGATGAATTTCACGGAGGCGCCTGGAAGGTCGCTTTCGCTGATTTCATGATCGCCTTAATGGCACTGTTTCTGGTCTTATGGGTGATGCAAGTTGTTGACAAAGAAGAACGTAAGGCGATTGTCGCTCACCTTCAGAGTGCGAGCGTGTTTGATAAGAGTTACGGTAATCCGTTTGATACCTCGCAAAGTATCTCTCCTATTGATTTGGCCGCCGATTCTTCCGTACCGAGCCGACATGATTCAACCCACATTGTCAGTTCATTCTTTCAGGGCGATGGTGAAGGTCCGGAAACAGACTCTCTGATTCCCGGAACATTCGACACACAGGAACGTCTGGCTGCACTGGCGAAAGTCATTAAGGAAGCGGTTCGACAAATCAGCGCTCAGGGGAATGTTAATGTCACTGTAACACCACAAGGTCTACGTATTGTTCTCCAAGACGACTACAAACAGCACATGTTTGGTCGTGGTGGCTCTGAATTGACGCCATTCTTCGAAGATTTGCTTCTTGCATTAGCGCCTGTATTTAAACGTGTCGAGAACCCACTGATCATCAGCGGTCATACTGACTCTACTCGCTTTAAAGGGCATGTTGAGCGTCGCTCTAACTGGGAGCTGTCCGCGTCACGTGCGAATGCCGCTAGACACACTCTGGTCGCTGGTGGGATGCCCGACGAACGAGTATTGCAAGTCACAGGGATGTCAGATCGCGCCTTACTCAATGGTGATGAACCAGAATCGAGTGAGAATCGACGCATTGAGCTGTTTATCCTCACCACGCCAGCCGCCAAGGTATTGGAAACCTTCTTTGGTAATAATGCTGACAGCGAACTGCAAAAAGCCAAACAGAAGGCGGAATTTAATCAGCCGGTTATTCGCCAAGAAGTGATTAACTTTTCAGATACTCAAGCTCCTTCGAAGCCAAAGCTTCAGCAACTTTAACTCTCTCAGGCGCTCTTGCAGCGCCTGTTAACTCAAACGTAAAAGCACATGCCTCAATATACGGTCCGACACGCAAAAAAAGATGGATTACAAAAAGCCTTTATGTGGCTGATTGTCATCGACTACGTGTTGCTTTCTTTGTTTCTCAGTCAGCTGTATAACCTGACTCTAAACGGAGGCACGGCCATCAGCACTCTGTTGCTACTCTACAATGTACTACTCACTTTTCTCTGCTTTCAGCGTACTGATAAACGCGATTCTTACATTATTTACCCAACGTTATCGGCAACGCTACTGGCTTTCGTCTGCTTCCTATACTTCTTTTTTCTGGTCTGACGCGACTTTGCTTTAGGCAAAAAAATGCTCTTCAATTAATGAAGAGCCAAACGAGCAATAAAAATCGGTAAATTATTTTAGCCGGGCTTCCGCCTTAGCTTCTCATTAACGCCACCACAGAATGACGTTTTACGTTCGCCTGAGCATTAAGTGCCATAAAGGCTGTCGAGAATTGGTCAGAGTTCTCATCGAATAGTTTAAGTTTGTCTTCGACTTGGTGGGCAGAAATAACCGAAGACTGCTTATGAAGTGTCTGCATTTGCATTGTCAATTCAGAGCCAATTACACTCGCCTGCTCTAGCCCTACCTGTACCTGACGGAAGTGCTGATTAACCTTAGCAATGGTCTGTTTAATGCCTTCTCGAGAGCTTAAATCGAAACTCAGCTCCGCAATGCCTTCTGGCTCTGCTTTAAGCGTCATAACATTGGATTGCCCTGCTGGAAAGCGATGCCCCTGACCAGTGACCATCACCTTTTGCTGCATTTGCTGATAAGCCTTCTCGGAGGATTCAAATAGAATGGTACCATCCTCAGACAACGTGGCTCTGAGCCCAAGAGGAATCAGACTCCGGTCTAACATTTTGACGGTTTGCTTGCCCTCAGACTGACCATCAAACTGAACCATCACTGAGTTGCCTTGCGGGAAATCAAGGCGAATTTGCTCAGCTTTGTCACTCAAACGATGGATGTTAAGTCCAGGGATTGAGAAACGGCGCATATCCGCTTTGTCGATCTTGAGCTTCAACTCGTTGTCGATCACTTTGTTACCGTCAAAACGTGCGCTGTCTAGAATGCGCTCTATGTTAGCTTTGGATCCTGTTAAGCCTTCTTTTAAACCAGAAACATTACCGGCACCAAGATTCATTGCCCGAGTGAGGCCTTGCTTGATCTTGGCCAATTCACCGCCAATGGCTTGCAAGGAGCGTGTCGCAATCTGAACTGAAGTCGCATTTTGCTGCCCCTGAGTAAGCAAAACACCAGACACCGAATACGATGCTGGTGTTTGGTTTTGGGCAGCTAGTTTACGCTGCCCTATGCCACCATGAGACTCCGAAGAACGAGGAGGAGAAATAGAAGCTCTATCGTGCCCAGTCAATCTGACATTGTGGGGGCGAACCTCAACTGTGCTCATTACCATATTTCAATTCCTGCTTATCAGATGCGGTCGAATAAGTTGAGATCGTTAATCTTAACGTAGCTGGCTTGAGTCGCTTGCAATGCGGCCATGTAGTTACTCAAACGAACTGAAGCTTCACCATAATCTAGTGCGGAGAGATCGCTGCTGACCTTATCGACAAACAACTTATTCTCACCATGAGCACTATCCATCAAATCCAGGTTGTTGTGACGACCACCCATTTCAGTCATCGCAGCTAACACGTTGCTGGATGTTGCTTCGATAGAGCTGAGCGTCGATTCAACCGTAGTTCGAAAAGCTGGTGTGGGTGATTGGAATTCTGCAATCAAAGCATCAAGATCGTTAAGAACGTTATTGCCACCTAGATCCAGAATTTCCTGTGCAGTCATATTGGATTCCATTGTGACACCTTTCGCTACTGTGACAACGCGTTTATCGCTGTTGCCTTGGATTACGTAACTCCCACTCGCGTTAGACAAAGCTGCCGTGTCTGTTTTAGTTCCGGAGAACAAGTAACGGCCTTCTTCATCCTGAGCGTTAAACGATGAAACAACAGAAGAACGTAGACTTTCAAGTTCGCTGATAATGCCAGTACGATCGCTGTCGGTTAACGTACCATTCGCTCCCCATAGAACCAGTTCGTTCATCTTCTTCAGGCTTTCATTCACTGAGTCAAGTTGAACTTCCTGGTTGGATAATGCTGTCTTCACATTGGAAATATTGCTCTTGTACTGTGTAATGGCTGAGCCTTCACGCTCTAAGTTAAGCAATTGAACTGATGCCATTGGATCATCAGACAATTTGGTCAGACGTTCACCGGTGGACATTTGCTGCATAACTTGTCCAAGTCCGGCGTTATTAATCTGCAAGCTTTGCAGCATCATCTGACTGAATTGAGTATCGCTAATTCTCATCTGAGTTCCCTGTAATTAGAATAACTGAAGAACGGAATCAAACAGCTGATTTGCTGTGCTGATCACTTTCATGTTGGCGTTGTGAGCGTTGGCAAACGTCATCAAGTTTGCCGCTTCTTCATCACTGTTTACTGCGCTGACGTTATCTCGGGCTGCCATTGCTTGTTCGCTCATCGACAGCTTTGCCTGATAATCCGCATCCGCCTGACGTGCTTTGATGGCCGTTTCTCCCACCATGGCAGCAAACGCATCGTTTAATGTGACTGAACCAAAACCACTGATTGACACGGCTTTATTGCTGACTGCAATTAAGCTGTCCAGCACATCGGCATTGCCAGGATTACCGTCACCAGACAAAGCAAGCTCCTCTGGTTTGAGGTCGGTAATCGTCAGGCTTGCAGCTGGGTTAGCAGGGTCGTAACTGAACAAGGGCTTACCAGCATTGCCATTGAGGTCTTGGCCGGTTACCAACAATGCGTTGAATTCATCAGCAAGTGCCTTAGCCATATCGTCAATCGCAGAACGGTATGGTTTTAGCACCTCCGTCTGATAGTCGGTCAGTGCACCAACTTGCCCACCTGGTGTATCAGTAATCGCAAAACTCTGAGTACCAAACTCAACATGTAAATCGGCAAGATATGGATCGCTTGGATCAGGCACGGCCTTAAGCACTGCAGCATCTCCACCCATGACCAGTGGCTGTCCAGAAGAAAGCGTAACCTGCAAGCTGCCATCGGCCTGTGACGTCGTTTTCACTTCCACAACTTTAGACAGCTCACCAATTAACGCATCACGAGTGTCCATTAACTGAGCAGGATTACCCCCTGTGCCTTCCATCTCAACAATCTGCTTGTTCACATCAGCAATGTTACTTATCAAGCTGTTGGCATGAGAAATAGCCGCATTGCGCTGGTCATTGACGTCTTTATGCTGGTGAGAAAGTGATTCGGTGAGGGTATTAAAACGACGCGCGAGAGCTTCTGATTCATTAATGATTTGCTGTCGATAAGGGACCGATTCTGGTTTTACCGTTGCATCATTAAGGGCTGAAAATAGCGTATCCAGACCAGCTGAAAGGCTGAAACCGTCAGCGCCGAGCGTATTTTCCAGCTGGCTCATCGTGCTGCTGTATCGCGTGGCGTAAGCGGAAAGGCTGTTTGTCGCCCAAGTTTGCTTGACTAGAAACTCATCCGTTACTCGACGGATGCTGGTCACTTCAACGCCCAGCCCTGGGCTTAGCTTGTCGTGTTTCGTTCCACCAACAGAAGCCATCAAGGCTTGTTGACGGCTGTATCCCGGTGTATTGATATTGGAGACGTTCTGCGCCGTGACATCCAATGCCACGCGATTCGCATTGAGGCCGGAAAGGGCGATATTGACGAGGTTCATTTACAGCTCCATTTTTCGAATCAATGGTTGAGCGAAGGCTGTGGTCACGCTGACTTCGCCCAACATTTGTCTAACTGAGACGACCGTCTCCTGAGTGGAATGAAGCGTTTGGCCCGAATTAGACGTTACAGATGCTTCTGCGTGTGAGCTTGCTTCCACCTCATTGAGGTTGTCATTTGCCGGTAAGGCTGACACGCTGGTTTCAAATTCCACTTCCGAAATCGAAGGACTGAGCTGCTTAATCAAAATCTCTGAGATGCCAGAATGCTGTTTTTTAGACATTTCAATCGCTAGCTGACCATCGTACATATCGCGAAAAACACCTTGTTGCTGGCTGGAAAACGGACTGTCTTCATCGGCCAACACGTCACTGCTACTGCGCATCTGGCGCAGCACCATCTGCAAAAACATCGCTTCAAACTGGCCCGCTACTGTCTCCAGTGCGGCTCCTTGTTCGTTGCTGTTCTTTATGTTCATCAGAGCGCTGTTATCGTGATAAAGCACCGAGTTCATTTGTGACTGTTCATTCAGTCCGTCAAATTTCATAAAAACTCCTTAAATCACTACCAGCTCTGCGTTCAACGCACCTGCTTCATGCAAGGCTTGCAGAATCGACATCAAATCCGTTGGCGTCGCCCCTAAACTGTTTACCGCACTGACGATCGTGTTGAGTTCAGTACCCGGAGGCCAGATCACCATTTGCGCTTGCTCTTCGCTGACGTCTAATAACGATTGGTCGACAACTTTTGTTTCACCATCAGCAAACGCGTTTGGCTGACTGACCTGTTGCGACTCTGCAATGGTGACCGTTAAGTTGCCATGACTCACCGCCGCTTCACTGACCTTGACGCTCTTACCTATCACAACGGTACCGGTACGAGAGTTAAAAACGATACGCGCAGGCTTACGTCCTTCCGCCACGCTGATTTCTTCCAGCATCGACATCATGACAACACGCTGCTGGCTATCCTTGGGTGCTTTGACGCTGATACGAACATTGTTCTTTGCTATTGCGACCTTAGGTCCGAAAATGTTGTTGATCTCACGAGCAATATTCTTAGCTGTCGTAAAGCTTGGTTTTCTCAGGTTAAGTACCACGTTATCTTGCTCTGAAAAATCATTGGGTACTTCTCGTTCGAGTGTCGCTCCACCAGGGATACGACCTGACGTAGGCGTATTAATGACGATTTTAGAACCGCTTTTTCCTTCAGCAGACACGCCGCCCACGACAACGTTGCCCTGAGCAACGGCATACACCTCACCATCGATGCCGCGCAATGGTGTCAGCAGTAAGGTACCGCCTCGTAAGCTCTTGGCATCACCGATGGAAGACACCACTACATTCAATGTCTGGCCCGCACCTGCCATCGGCTCAACGGTTGCAGTGACGCTCACTGAAGCAACATTGCGCAACTTAGGGTTGGTACTGTCGTCGATTTGAACACCAAATTGTCGCAGCATATTGGTGATGGATTGCGCGGTAAATTTAACCTGATTGCGGTCGCCCTGCCCGTCTAGGCCAACCACTAGACCGTAACCAACCAATTGGTTTTCACGAATACCCTGAACATCAACTAAGTCCATGATAGGGATTTCAACTTCAGCTTGAGCAGGTAACGCTGCCCCTAGTGACAACACCAGCAGCATCCCCATCAAGAATGAATCTCTTTTATTGGCAACCCTCTTCTCATGCGCATAGCGAAACGGGCTGAATCGAAGAGATAGAGAGCTAAGAACGGCGGTAAACATAGTCATTTTCTGTTTCATTAAAACGGCATCCAAGGACTGTTGAAGAATTGGCTTAACCAGCCAGCAGCATTGCTATCAGCTAAAGTGCCTCGACCCGAATATGTAATTCGCGCATCACCGATTCGTGCGGAAGATACCTGATTGTTACGGCTGATATCATCAACACGTACAATGCCAGTTAGGCGAATGAACTCATCCCCTTGATTGAGACGAATCCATTTCTCTCCACTGATACGCAAGACACCATTAGGCAGCACTTCATGAACTGTCACTGTGATAGCGCCTTCGAGCTTGTTGCCCTGAGAGCTGGAAGCACTACCATCAAAAGCGCGTTGAGCATCAACGCTGGCGGCGAGCTCATCGATGGTTTTGCCTCCTAAACTCGGTGCAGCAAAACCGACGCTCGAGTTCTTGCCATACTTGGTATCGGCTTTTTTGCTCGATTCCGTTTCTTCGGAAAGGACGACTGTGAGCATATCGCCAACACGGTATGCTCGCCTGTCCTGAAACAGGGTCATGGAGTATTGATGACGATAGAGGCTGCCGTTTTGTGCAGCTGGAAGTGAATAATCCAGCGTAGGTGGTGCGTATTTTTCTTCATCAGGCTCAGGAGGCGTAAACTCCTGACGACCAGCGCACCCAGCAAGCAAAATGACAACCAGAGGCCACACTCTCAATAATGCCTTCATTCCCTGTTCCTTTATTACCTAACGGTTACACCGACTGAGCGACAAACTTCAGCATGTCATCCGCAGCCGAAACGACTTTGGCGTTCATCTCGTAGGCACGCTGAGTCGTGATCATGTCGACCATTTCCTCTACCACCTGCACGTTTGAGCCTTCTAAAGAGCCTTGCTTAATGCTGCCTACGCCGTCTTCTCCGGCAATCAGCTCATTCGCCTGACCACTGGCTTCCGTTTCACGGAACAAGTTTCCGCCCACGGCTTCTAGGCCGGCTGGGTTGATGAATTTCGCCAAGGTGATTTGACCGAGTTCTTGTGGTGCAGTGCTGTCAGCTGTAGTAGCGGACACCGTGCCATCCACACCAACAGAAACCGATAACGCGTTCTCCGGGATCTGGATTTGCGGCTCTAAAGGCAGGCCTTGGCTATTAACCATCAAGCCTTCCGAATTAACGTGAAACTGGCCGTTGCGGGTGTACATGATCTGGCCATCGGAATTTTCGATCTGAAAAAAACCTTGCCCCATCACAGCAAGATCCAACTCCTGACTGGTGTTTTGTGTATTGCCTTGAGTGAACACCTTCTGTGTGCCCACCACTCGTACACCACTACCTAACTGAACGCCTGCTGGCAGCTCGTTAACCTGATCCACCAGCGCACCCGGTTGGCGTTGAATGCTGTAAAACAGATCTTCAAACACTACTCGGTCACGCTTAAAGCCAACGGTATTAACGTTTGCCAAGTTATTGGAAATGGCAGTCATTTTGGTATCTTGGGCTGCCATGCCCGTTTTACTTACCCATAAAGCTGAGTGCATTTTCTACTCCTTGCGCCGCGCTTAGCGTGACGACATTAATTTGTTACCGGCCTGCGCCAAAGTCTCTGCGGTTTTCATCATCCGCACCTGCATTTCAAAGTTACGTGTCAGAGACATCACGTTCAGCAGTTCATCAATTGCTGATACGTTGCTGCCTTCAATATGCTCTGGCGCAAGCTGAACGGTTTGGTCAACCTCAAATGGGTTGCCATCAACGCTATGAAGTAAGCTATCGCTCTCTTTCTGCAGTTGAGTGGTTTCCGGCTTCACCAACTTCAACGTGCCTACTTCAAGCTCAGCGCCACCGCCCGGAGGGACGACAGAAATACGACCACGTTCGCTGATTTCAACTTTCTGATAATCTGGCAGAACCAAAGGGCCACCTTCACCGATAACCGCGAAGCCATTAATAGATAAAGCGCCAAACGGATCGACTTTGATGTTACCTGCGCGGGTATACGCTTCCTGGCCATCTGCAGTCTGAACGGTCAGATAGCCTTCCCCCATAACGGCAACATCCAACGCGCGACCTGTTTTAACGATGTCACCTTCATCAAAACGAGTAGACGCAGAGTTGGTCACAACCATAGTACGGCCATCAAAGCCTGAACCCTGAAGCTGAACACTCGAGACACGCTCCATGTCAGCACGAAAACCAGCGGTATCCGCATTGGATAAGTTGTTTGAGCGAACATGCTGAGCCTTGAGGACTCGACTCGCGCCAGATGTTGCAGTGAATAGCAAACTGTCCATATCAGGCTCCGTTAGATTGCGTTAAACAACGCCTGAGTCAGTTTGTCATTAGTCGAAATGGTTTTTGCATTCGCCTGATAGTTGCGCTGTGCTGTCATCAGGTTGACCAACTCGCTCGTCAGATCGACGTTTGAACCTTCTAGCGCTCCCGGTGTTAGATCACCCAAAGTGCCAGAACCTGGGACACCCATTACTGGCGCACCTGAGCTGAAACTTTGAGTCCAAGCAGTGCCGCTGACTTTTGAGAGGCCTTGAGGGTTAGCAAAATCCGCCAGCACGACTTGGCCCTGCAATTGGGACTGACCGTTAGTGTATGTGGCGTAGACCATGCCGTTATCCTCTACGCGAACACCCGCGAGTTCACCCGATGTGTAACCATTCGGGTTGTTAGTGCTAACACCAAAGCCTGTGCCAAATTGAGTGCTGCCTGACAGGTCAATGTCGATGCTCATTGGGTTTGCGCCCGCAGCCGGGAACGAAACGTTATAAGCGCCTGTTGGCGTCGCAATTGAACCATCTGGATTGAACGTCATCGCCACAGTGGAAACAGCGCCCGCACCGCCGTCAACTTGCACATTCACTTCCCATGCATTGTCAGCAGTTTTAGTGAAGTACTGCGTAACGGTATGTGGCTTGCCTTGTGAGTCGTAAACTTTTGTCGTGTAAGAAGAGTTGAATGAATCAGTATTGTTAGGGTCAAACGTATTCACGGTCTGATCGACAATCGAATTCGTTGCATCTAGGTTGGCAATGAACTCCATCTTATCAGTCGCTTTAGCCGCCAATGAGGATGTCGAGATCTTGATATCACCCGTTGCACCCGTGAGCAGGTTGTTGTTCCCATCAACGCTGTAACCTTGCAATTTGGCGCCCGTGTTACCGATGACGTAATTGTCTTTATCCGTGCCAAATACACCTGAACGGGTGTAAAGCAATTGCCCCGCGCTGTCTTTGGTCACAAAGAAGCCATTGCCATTGATCGCCAGATCCATTGCACGACCCGTTCCGCTCACCGAACCATTTTTATCAAAGTTTTGGGAGATGGAAGCGACTTCCACGCCGCCTGGCTGCATTCCGTTGTAAACAGCCGCAAACTCAGTACGTGCTCCCTTGAATCCGTAAGTCGATGCGTTGGCAATATTGTGGCTGATGGTATTCAGCTCTGTGTTGGTCGCATCAAGACCGCTTAGGGCAATATTAAAACTCATAACTAACCTCTGTCTTCCTTATTGGTTAAGCACCAAACTGAGTGATTTGATAGAAAGGTACGCTGCCAACACCTTCGATGTTAACGAACGCTGCGCCGCCTGAGCTTGGGATACGAACTTGCTCAACCTGACCGGCTAAAAGAATGTTTGGAGCAGATTGCCCCTCCTGAACCTGAACAGATACCGTATACATTCCTGGTTTAAGACCGAGCTCTTCAGGGTTGATACTAAAATCCACGTCACCCGCGGGATGAGCGCCTAAAGGCACTTTGGTTGACTGGCCGAACTCATCGGTAACAACCAGATTGACTTGGCTTGAAGGATGTTGAAGCTCAATTTTTCCACCTTGAACTGCGTCACCCACTTCAAACTCATTACCAGAAACAAAAACCGTCTGACCAACCAACCCGGCCGTAGACAGAACCTGCATGTTATCGAGCAAAACCATGCTGTTTTGCATCATTGACGCCATGTTCTCTGTACTTTGTACCTGAGAGAACTGTGCCAATTGACTAACATACTCAGTGCCATCAAGTGGGTTGAGAGGGTCCTGATTCTGAATCTGTGCCACCATCAAGCTGATGAATTCGTTTTCTAACGATGTAGCACTATTGGCATCTCGTGGGTTACCAGTCACCGAGGTGGTATTTGCCCCAGAACCTACTGGAGTGTCAGAAGATAAAGCGTTGTAAGAAGCGATGCTCATTAGCTGCCCTGCCCTAATCTAAGCAGGCCTTGCTGCATACTTTTTACATTGCTAAGCACTTCAACATTGGTCTCGAAGCTACGGGTGGCTGACATCATATCTGCCATCTCAGACACTACGTCGATATCTGGGTAGTAAACATACCCCTCGTCGTTAGCCAGCGGGTTACTCGGCTCAAAGCGTTTTTCCGCCTGACCTGCGCTTTGGACAACATCGACAATTCTCACTTCAGCATTTGGGTAACTCTCTTTACTCGCTGACAACTGAGTTTTGCTGTACACCGTAGCAAACACAGGTTTTAGCGCCTTGTACGCGTCATCTGGATTGGCAGAGACAGCATCCGCGTTAGCGAGATTACTCGCGACAGTATTCAAGCGTACTGTCTGAGCATTCATTGCTGAGCCAGCAATCGAGTAAATATCGGTAAATGACATGATTAACGTCCCTCTATCACTTTCGCCAGTCCCTGAAATTTCATGTTCAAAAATGTCAGGCTGGTCTGAAAGTCCATGTTGTTTTGTGTGAATTTGCCCTGTTCAACCCCCAGCTCGACTGTGTTGCCATCTTTGCTGTTCTGATAAGGAATCGAGTACATAGAAGAGACCTGCAGTTTAGGTACTGGTTTGTTCACTCCATGAGGTGATAACTGATTCATTACAGTGGTAAAACTCAGGTCCTTAGCCAGATACCCAGGGGTATCAACATTTGCTAGGTTACTGGCAAGGACTTTGGTACGCTGAACCCGAAAATTCAGCGCATCAGGGTGAACACCCAACGCATTTTCAAATGAAATTGCCATGTCTCTTTCCTTTAAAGTCGGCTCGAATAAGGATGAATAAGACAAGATGCATGCCACAAAAATAACAAAACAAAATCAATGACTTACAAAAAAGAAAGGAAATGCAATTTCCGCATTACGGAAGTATTGAAAAGCCAGAGGAACCGAATTGCTTCCTCTCTAAACTGGGCTGTATTAGTCAGTACCATGCTGTCCAGTCAGGCCGTTTTAAGCAGTGAAAATATCGGCGCCAAGCAATCCATTATTCAAGCCGTAGAGGCCGACTTTAGACAACAGGTCCAGACTCAAGCCGACAACAGACAATGGGGAGACTATCAACTCGATTACGATATTCGTGTCCCTGCAGCTGCAGAGCATCTGCCCATTTGCCCCAAACCGCTGAATATTTCAGGTATCGACAACAAAGTGCTCCCTGTCGGCAACCTAAAACGTGCCGTCAGCTGCGATGTGCCTTCAGCGAACTGGCGTATCAATGTCGCCATCAAATCTGCGCTGACACTCAATGTGGTCGTCACCAAAACAGGCATCAATCGAGACCAAGCGATTTCACCGATGAACCTTAAGCTTGAAAAGAGAACCCTTAGTCGGGAGCAAGATTTCTTCACCCAGCCCTCTCAAGTTTCCGGCATGGTTGCCTCTAGGCGAATACGCTCGGGCCAGATATTAGATCCAAGAAAATTAGAGTCCACGCCTCTGGTCGCGAAAGGTAATCAAGTGGTGATTACCGCCTCCAAAAACGGATTTACTGCATCCACCAAAGGTGTCGCCCTTGAGCAAGGAACGCGTGGTGAACAAATTGATGTGCAGAACAGTTCTTCAGGAAAAGTCATAAAAGCGGTGGTCACTGGACTGAATCAGGTACAGACCCAATTCTGATTTTTGGACTCCGGTTATCATTTTCGTTGTTTATGACTCGTAAAGAGATAATCATTTCAGGTAGATATAAAAAAGTGATTACTTTGACTTAATGTTTCGCGCATCATGGTCGCATTAAACCTGTAACCACGATGACTAAGGAACCCATTGATGAAAATCGACAAAGTTGCAGGCGGCCACGTACCCCAAACCAGCCTAAACCAAGCTTCCAAGAAACCCGCAGAATCTTCGGCTGCTCAACCGATTTCAGAAGCCATGGTCAATACCAATACTGCTGCAATCGACAAAGCACAGGCAGAAATGCAATCACTGCCTAACGTAGATATGGAAAAGGTTGAACAAGTCCGTAATGCACTGGTAAAAGGCGAGTTGGCACTGGATACCAAAGCGCTATCTCAAGCGGTTCTACAGTTTCATACTGGTCACGAGTAACGCAGGCTGGAGTTCAATATGGCATCTGAAACCTCTCGCATGATTCAGCGCTTTCTCACCTCCATAGGCGATGACATCAAGTCGTATCGCCAATTAGCGACACTGTTACAAGAGCAAAAATCGCTGTATTTGTCGTTTGATGCAGCGAAACTCAACCAAAATCTTGCCGAGCAAAAACCATTGCTTAGAAAGCTTGATCTACATGCAACTGAACGTAGCCAGACCATGAAAGCTTTACGGCTGACTAGCGACCAAGCAGGTATTAGCAAACTTTTTTCTGTATTACCGCCGTCGTTGTCAGGCAAAGTTCATGCACAATGGCGCGAACTAGAATCTCTGGTTAAGCAGTGTCACGCACTCAATCAAGAGAACGGCCACAGCTCTGCCAGTTTTCATGAACTGATGTGCCATGTCACTCAACCAAGCCAACATACCTATGAAGAACAGCCATCGTTGAGATGATCAATGTTCGCAATGGTTGGAAAGATGCATTGTACAAGCTCTTGTCGGTTTATCTTTGTACTGTATACCCTCTCAACGCCTCACCTTTACTTACTGAATTTGAGCACGAACTGGCTGTCCTGACGCCCTATAAAAAGCACATCGAACAACGTTTGGCGGTGAACCGACCTCTGATTGAGGACATCGCGAAGCGGCTATCATCTCAATCCTTACCATCACAGCTGATATTGCTGCCCATGCTAGAGTCTTCCTATGATCCTAAAGCTGTCTCTCACGCCAATGCAGCAGGGTTATGGCAACTGATGCCAGCTACGGCACAGCGCTTTGGTCTTAAAATCGATGCCAGCCAAGACCAACGATTTGATATTCAGGCCAGTACTGAGGCAGCCGTCGAATATCTGGCGTTTTTGCACAATAAGTTTGATGATTTGGCACTCACTATTGCCGCATACAATGCTGGGGAAGGCCGAGTATCCCGTGCCATTAAAAAGTCTGGCAGCAGACAGTTTTCTACACTCGCGCTACCTTCAGAAACGACACAATATGTGCATCGATTTTATGCCCTGCGAAGCTTGATTGAGATAGAGAGACTACTTGAAAAACAGCCTAATACACTGTTTTTATTTGGCGAATTTAACCAGTCACCGCTTGTCGAACTATCTCCTCTGCCACCACTCATCACCTTATAAAGACTCAACGGATAATCAGATACGTTAACAACTCCGCATGGTCGCTTATGCTCTCAAGCTATTAGCACTTAAATCTTAATGCCCGACAGCTCTAAAGATATCCCTACTTAATGATGGTTTTTACAGGTTTAGCCACTAATTTAGCCCCGATAACGGGAATATCCCGTATAATTTTTATTCAACAATACAAAACCCTAGCTTTCGTTGGTTGTTATTGACTCAGCAAAGCAGGATAATATCGGGATCGGATTCTCTTAAATATATAATTATGACCGAATATCTTTTGTTGCTGGTCGGCACTGTGCTGGTCAACAACTTTGTACTGGTGAAGTTTTTGGGCCTATGTCCATTTATGGGCGTTTCCAAGAAGCTGGAAACAGCAATCGGAATGGGGTTGGCAACCACGTTTGTCCTGACCTTAGCCTCAGTGTGCTCGTATCTTGTGGAAAGCTACATTCTTGAACCTTTAGGGTTGGAATATTTGCGTACCATGAGCTTTATTCTGGTGATCGCCGTTGTGGTTCAGTTCACCGAAATGGTGGTGCATAAAACCAGCCCGACGCTCTATCGCCTATTGGGGATTTTCCTGCCGCTGATCACAACCAACTGTGCGGTTTTAGGTGTCGCCCTGCTTAACATCAACGAAAACCACAATTTCATCGAATCTATCATTTATGGATTTGGTGCAGCAGTCGGTTTCTCACTAGTTCTCATCCTCTTCGCCTCTATGCGTGAGCGTATCGCAGCGGCCGATGTACCTGCGCCATTTAAAGGGGCATCAATCGCCATGATCACCGCCGGTCTGATGTCGCTAGCATTCATGGGCTTTACTGGACTGGTGAAATTGTAATGAGCGCTATTCTTATTGCTGTACTGGCCCTAGCAGCACTTGCGGCACTGTTTGGCGCCATATTAGGGTTTGCCTCGATCCGCTTTAAAGTTGAAGCAGACCCGATTGTCGATCAGATAGATAACATTTTACCTCAAACCCAGTGTGGTCAGTGCGGCTACCCGGGTTGTCGTCCTTATGCCGAAGCGATTGCGAATGGCGACGAGATCAACAAGTGTCCTCCTGGCGGTCAGGCAACCATCGAGAAGCTGGCCGATCTTATGGGCGTCGAGGCAACAGATTCGGCACACGATCTGGATGGCAACGTCAAAACCGTCGCATTTATTCATGAGGACATGTGCATTGGCTGCACTAAGTGTATTCAGGCTTGTCCGGTTGATGCGATTGTTGGCGGTACTAAAGCTCTTCACACGGTGATTAAAGACGAATGTACCGGTTGTGACCTGTGTGTTGCACCTTGTCCAACGGACTGTATTGAAATGATTCCTGTAGAAACCACTACAGCGAGCTGGAAGTGGCAACTGGACGCCATTCCTGTTGTTGATATTACCGATTCTGCCAAGTCGCAGAATGGCGTGAATTAAGGACTGGTATGCTGTCACTCATCGAACAAATTAAGTCAGGCGCACTTTGGGATTTCCCAGGGGGTGTCCACCCACCAGAAAACAAAAAGCAGTCGGTTAAAAGCGAGATTGCCAAAGCGAGTATTCCACAAGAAATCGTTCTGCCAGTGAAGCAACACATTGGTAAACCGGGCACGATCACAGTGGAAGTTGGCGAGCAAGTACTCAAAGGTCAGCCGCTGACTAAATACGACACCAGCTTCATGCTTCCGGTCCATGCGCCAACATCCGGTAAAATCACAGCGATAGAGTCTCGCACTACTGCCCACCCATCCGGTCTGGCAGAAACTTGTATCGTCATTACTCCAGATGGCGAAGATCGCTGGATTGAACGCAAGACAGATAACGACTTTACCCAACGCACACCAGACGAGTTGATTGAGATTATTCGTCAAGCTGGCGTGTCAGGTATGGGCGGCGCAGGCTTCCCAACCGCAAAGAAGATCCAGGCTGGATTGGCTCGTACAGAGATTCTGATTGTTAATGCGGCAGAATGTGAGCCTTACATCACTGCCGATGACATGTTGATGCAAGAACATGCCGATGAAGTCATTAAAGGCATCGAGATTGTTGAACACATCTTAAAGCCTAAGCTGACCATTATTGGTATTGAGGACAACAAACCTCAAGCCATCAAAGCGTTAGAGCAAGCTGCAGAGCACAAAGACATCGTTATCCGCGTCATTCCCACCAAATACCCATCGGGTGGTGAGAAGCAGCTGATTAAGATACTGACCAACAAAGAAGTGCCGGTGAACAGTATTCCAGCGGATATTGGTTTATTGGTGCAAAATGTCGGTTCACTGCAAGCCATTAAGCGTGCTGTTTGTGACGGCGAACCTCTGGTTGAGCGAATCGTTACTCTGACCGGCGATACCTTTAAGCAGCCGCGTAATGTCAAAGCACTGATTGGTACACCCGTTCAATCACTGCTCGACGAGTTTGGCTATAAAGCAGATAAAAAGCTGCCTCGCCTCATCATGGGTGGTCCTATGATGGGCTTTACGCTTCCCCATGCCAACGTTCCGATTACCAAAACCGCGAACTGCATTCTGGCTCCAACTCGTAAAGAGATTTCACCCAATCAGTACGAAATGGCCTGTATCCGCTGTGGTCAATGTGCCGAAGTCTGCCCTGCTTCACTGCTCCCTCAGCAGCTTCAATGGCATGCAAAAGCAGAGGAATATGACAAATGCGAAGAGCTCAACCTTAAAGATTGTATCGAATGTGGCGCTTGTGCCTTTGTGTGCCCAAGTGAAATCCCGCTAGTGCAATACTACCGCCAAGCCAAAGCTGAGATGCGTACTCGCAAAGAAGAGTCCGAAGCAGCAGAACGCGCTAAAGTCCGCTTTGAAGAGAAGAAAGCGCGACTTGAGCGTGATAAAGCAGAGCGCGAGAATCGATTCAAGAAAGCGGCAGATGATCGTCGCAAAGATATGAAGAAAACCGGCGGCGATGATGCCATTGCTGCAGCCATTGCGCGCGTAAAAGCACAGAAATCTAAAGCGAAATCAGATGAACCCGCAGTTAAACCTGCGGTAGCAGCCGCAATCGCTAAAGCAAAAGCCAAGCAAGCGGCTGCGATGCAAGCAGGTGATGCGGAGCCTGACAACTCTGAAATGGCAAAACTGCGTGAAGAACGCAAACGTCAGGCAAGAGAGAAAAAAGCTCAGAAGACTCAAGAGGCTACGCCAGCAACTTCATCCGGTGATAAGAAAGATGCGGTTGCAGCAGCGATTGCGCGCGCTAAAGCGAAAAAAGCCGCTCAACAGGATAACGGTACTGATTCAGCAACTGAAGATAAAAAGGCTTCCGTTGCCGCTGCTATTGCTCGTGCTAAAGCACGTAAAGCACAGCAAGAAGGTCAATCGGAACCCATCACTACTGAACCGGAAAACGCTGTAGCCGGAGAGGATCCAAAGAAAGCCGCGGTCGCTGCCGCTATTGCGCGTGCTAAAGCACGCAAAGCGCAGCAAGAAGGCAAACAGGAACCCGTCCCCGTTGAGCCTGAAAACGCTGAAGTAGCCGAAGAGGATCCTAAGAAAGCTGCTGTAGCTGCCGCAATCGCGCGCGCTAAAGCACGTAAAGCGCAGCAAGAAGGCAAATCGGAACCCGTCACCACTGAATCTGAAAGCGCTGAAGTTGCCGAAGAGGATCCGAAGAAAGCCGCGGTTGCTGCCGCTATTGCTCGCGCTAAAGCACGTAAAGCTCAGCAAGAAGGTCAACCGGAAGCAATCACCGCTAAGCCTGAAAGCGCTGAAGTGGACGAAGAGGATCCGAAGAAAGCCGCGGTGGCTGCCGCTATTGCGCGTGCTAAAGCACGTAAAGCGCAGCAGGAAGGTAAGTCAGAACCCATCACAGCTGAGCCTGAAAGCGCTGAATTAGCCGAAGAGGATCCTAAGAAAGCTGCTGTAGCTGCCGCAATCGCGCGCGCTAAAGCACGTAAAGCGCAGCAAGAAGGCAAATCGGAACCCGTTACCACTGAATCTGAAAGCGCTGAAGTAGCCGAAGAGGATCCGAAGAAAGCCGCGGTCGCTGCCGCCATTGCGCGTGCCAAAGCACGTAAAGCGCAGCAGGATGCAAAGTCGGCCCCTGTCACTACTAAATCAGAAAGCACCGAAGTAGCCGCAGAGGATCCGAAGAAAGCGGCTGTGGCTGCCGCTATCGCACGCGCCAAAGCACGCAAAGCTGAACGCGAACAGAGTAATAAATTTGAGGAGAACGAGTAGTGGCCTTTTTCATTGCCAGCTCACCCCACGCTCATAGTCGCAGAAGCACCCCCGACCTGATGAAATGGGTAGCGCTGTGTGCATTACCCGGCTTATTCGCCCAGACCTACTTTTTTGGGTGGGGAACATTAATTCAGCTCAGCTTTGCCATCATTCTTGGGCTTTTGCTTGAGGCTGGTGTCATGTTGGCTCGTAAACGCCATCCGATGTCGGCATTGCGGGACAATAGCGCGATTGTAACTGCGTGGCTGCTTGCGGTTGCGATTCCACCTCTGTCGCCGTGGTGGCTCATCACCATTGGTCTTATTTTTGCGATTTTGATAGCGAAGCACCTCTATGGCGGTATTGGCCAAAACTTATTTAACCCCGCAATGGTTGCTTATGTTGTACTGCTGATCTCCTTCCCGGTACAAATGACCAGTTGGATCTCACCTACCGAACTGCAACCGACAACGAGCTCTTTAGGCGATGCGTTTTCACTGATTTTCACTGGTTTCAATCTTGATGGCTTATCACTTCAGCAGATTCGAACAGGTGTAGATGGCATTACCATGGCAACGCCACTCGATGCCTTCAAGACCGCACTCCATACAGGTAATACCGCTGCAGAAGCTCTCCACCAGCCTCAGTTCAGTGGTCTGGCAGGTATCGGTTGGGAGTGGGTTAACTTAGCCTACTTAGTGGGTGGCCTACTGCTGATCAAATTAAGAGTCATTAACTGGCATATTCCGGTCAGCTTCGTTGTCAGTTTGACGGTGATGAGCGGCTTGTTTGCTATCTTAACTCCGGGAGAGACGGCGTCTCCGCTGCTCCACCTACTCTCCGGAGCGACCATGCTTGGCGCTTTCTTTATTGCCACTGATCCAGTGTCTGCGTCTACGACGGTGAAAGGCCGACTGATTTTCGGTGCGTTCATTGGCGCTATGGTATTCATTATCCGCAGCTGGGGCGGCTTCCCTGACGGTGTCGCCTTCGCAGTACTGCTTGGCAACATGTGTGTGCCTTTGATTGATTACTACACTAAGCCTCGAACGTACGGCCACTAAGGAGCAGCATGTTAAACGCTATTCGCAAGAACGGTGCAATACTCGCGATTTTCGCCTGTGCTTCAACAGGTGTCGTTGCGCTCACGCACTATTTGACTAAAGACCAAATCAGCCAGCAAGAACAGGCTCAACTGCTGTCTGTACTCAACCAAGTGATTCCTCCTGAGATGCATGACAACAGCTTGTACGAGTCCTGCACAATGGTCTCAGATCCCGCTTTGGGAACTGATGAAGCTATGCCCGTCTATATGGCGAGTAAAAATGGCGAGCCGACAGCATTGGCCATAGAGGCGATCGCCCCAGACGGTTATAACGGCGCAATCAAGATCATTGTTGGCATCGAGCAAGATGGGATGGTTCTAGGGTCACGAGTTCTGAGTCATCAAGAAACACCTGGACTAGGGGACAAAATTGACTTACGAGTTACCGACTGGATCCTGAGCTTTGCTGGCAAGAAAGTTACGCCAGAAAACGAAGCCGATTGGAAAGTACGTAAAGATGGTGGGCAATTCGATCAGTTTACTGGCGCAACAATTACCCCGAGAGCCGTCGTCAAAGCAGTGAAAAATACAGTACAATTTGTGAACAAAAATCGTGCACAAATTCAGAACCAGCCACGCAATTGTGGAGGCAACAATGAGTGATCACAAAACACTGATTAAAAACGGTATGTGGGACAACAACCCGGCACTAGTTCAGCTGCTGGGTCTCTGTCCGTTGTTGGCTGTGTCTTCAACAGTGACCAATGCTTTGGGGTTGGGCATCGCTACCTTACTGGTCTTGGTCGGCTCTAACGTCACCGTTTCTCTGGTACGTGATTACGTGCCAAAAGAAGTACGAATCCCAGTTTTCGTAATGATCATTGCTGCTCTGGTAACGTGTGTTCAACTGCTGATGAACGCCTACGCCTACGGTCTTTACCTGTCTTTGGGTATCTTCATCCCTCTTATCGTGACCAACTGTATCATCATTGGCCGAGCCGAGGCGTTTGCTTCGAAGAACGATTTATTGCCTTCTGCACAAGATGGTTTCTGGATGGGCCTAGGCATGACCAGCGTCCTTGTTGTCTTAGGTGCCATGCGTGAAGTGATTGGTAACGGCACCCTATTTGATGGCGCTGACCTGTTACTTGGCAGCTGGGCAAGTGCCCTGCGCATTGAAATATTCCAGTTTGATAACAGCTTCTTACTGGCGCTACTTCCGCCTGGTGCCTTTATTGGCGTTGGGTTACTCATTGCACTGAAAAACATCATAGATAAACAACTAGAAGCTCGTCAGCCAAAACAAGAAAAACCGACCATTGAACGAGCTCGCGTCACTAACCAGTAATATCTGGTTTACACACTGGAAAGCAGCTTCAAAATGAACAAAGAAAAACGAGTACAAATACTGGAACGCCTAAGGGAGAACAACCCAAACCCTCAGACTGAGCTCAACTGGAGTACACCTTTCGAACTCTTAATTGCTGTGCTCTTGTCCGCGCAGGCTACCGATGTCAGCGTGAATAAAGCGACCGACAAACTTTACCCTGTGGCTAACACACCGCAAGGGTTATTTGATTTGGGTGTCGATGGCGTCAAAGAGTACATCAAAACTATCGGCCTGTTTAACTCAAAGGCAGAGAACGTAATTAAAACCTGCCGTATCCTGCTTGACCAACATAATGGTGAAGTACCCGAAGACAGAGCAGCGCTAGAAGCTCTGCCAGGTGTTGGGCGCAAAACCGCCAACGTTGTACTCAACACTGCTTTTGGCTGGCCGACGATTGCCGTTGATACTCATATTTACCGCGTCTCAAACCGTACTAAGTTTGCGATGGGGAAAAATGTCGATCAGGTTGAAGAAAAGCTACTCAAAGTCGTACCCAAAGAATTCAAACTCGATGTACACCATTGGTTGATCCTTCATGGGCGTTATACCTGCGTTGCACGTAAACCTCGTTGTGGCAGTTGTATCATCGAAGATTTGTGCGAATTTAAAGAAAAAGTTTACCCAGAAAACTAGGAGAGCAAGGCAATGTCAAACGGGCGTATTTTACACACTATGCTACGTGTAGGTGATTTAGATAAATCGATCCAGTTTTATACTGAAGTCATGGGAATGCAGTTACTGCGTACCAATGAAAACAAAGAGTATGAATACACTCTCGCTTTCTTGGGTTACGGTGATGAATCTAAAGGTGCTGTGATTGAACTGACTTACAACTGGGGCACAACAGAGTACGATTTGGGTAGCGCATTCGGCCATATCGCGATTGGCGTTGAAGACATCTACCAAACCTGTGATGCCATCAAAGCCGCCGGTGGCAATGTCACTCGTGAGCCGGGACCTGTAAAAGGTGGAACGACTCACATTGCTTTCGTAAAAGACCCTGATGGTTATATGCTGGAACTTATCCAAAACAAACAAGCGTCGGCAGGCCTTGAGGGGTAATCGCCTCAACCATTGATTCTATAGGGCAGCATTCAGCTGCCCTATTATTTCCACTTTACATGATAATAATTATCATTTAACATCAAGATATTGTGAATTCGGAGAGTTATAAGACAATGGGCATCACCGAGTGGGAAAAACACACGCTACTGGCTGATTTAGCAATGAACGATGATGATCACCTGCGTAGCATCCTTCACTACCAACAAGCGCTGACATTAAGTGAGCGAATTGGTGATTCCAATGAGATTGATGTTGAAGACCGACTGATGATCTCCGTGATTTCCTGCCACAACATGGCTTCGTTTTGGCGAACGGTTGGCGATACTAAATACGAACTCAAATACCTTCAGCTAGCTTCAGAAAAAGTCCTTACCTTGGTGCCTCAATGTCCAAATAGCGACTGTGATGCCTTCGTCGACTCAATGGGCTGCTGTAAAAAAGCGCTGATCGAATTCATGAAACGACACCCAAATCCTAAGATAGCGAAACTGGTGCAGGATATAGACACTGCCACTAACTGTAACCTAATCGCTAAGTTCCGACTTAACTAATCGGAATGAACAGTAAAAAAGCCAGCATTACGCTGGCTTTTTTACTATCAGACTTGGGTCCGCCCCAGTGATATCACTACTCGGCGGTTTTTATCTTTACCAAGCGGTGAAGCGTTGTCTGCAACCGGACGACGGCGGCCATAGCCTTGAACTTGAATCCGATCCTCAGGTAAACCGAGCGATTTAAAGTAGTCACGCAGTACTTCCGCCCGTTGCTCAGACAAATTCTGGCTGGCGCTCTTACTTTCTTCATTCGAGGTGTATGTCGATACCAAGACCAAATCAATATCCTGATTATGGCGAATGTATTCTGCTATCTGTGCCAACCGTTTCTGCGACGCTTTGTTTAGCTGCACACTTGAACGGTCATAATGCAGAATGGTGAAAGCAATATCTTCAAAGCTATATGGCAGCAGATTTGCAATACAGTCGCTAAACGCATTGTAGGAGTGCTGGAACAAGACAGAAGACAATGAGACTTCTATACGCTGATCACGACTTTGCCATTCCTGATAACTAAAAGTTGGGTAACGCCCTTTTTCCAGCTCTGTGAGAATGCTCCATGCCGTTTGTCCGCCCACATAACCATCAAACTGCTGGAAGAAACGAATATTAGTAATACGCTCAGCGCTGTCCCCTGGTCGCCATACGGGAGGCATTGAAACCAGAGATACATCTCGGGTTTTACCCATAGGGCGCTTCATCTTCAGCTCAAAATCGAGGTTGATCTTTTTGCTGGCATGGGATGAGAATACCGCGTCACCGTAATTTGGAATCGGGTGCACCATGCGACACTCTAGTGGCGTATTTGCAATCATCTGCCACTGTGACTGCTGGGGTTTAGCAGCATAGCGAACATCCATTGCCGAAGCGGAGCTGGCAACAGAAGCAAGTGTTAATGTTAGGCTAGTGACTAACAGTCTTTTCATGGGGTACGGATTCTCTTACTTAGCACGGCGCAATGTTGCCGCTGATACTTCTACAACACCTACAATGCAAAAACCTAGCCAAGAACGTAATGATTGGCTGCACTTCTATCAATAACCACAGAACGTTATTAATTAGACAATCCGGTTTTTCTTGCCCTGAGAATCTGCAATAATGCTGCCCTTGTCACATAATACTAGGCCAACATGACTGTAGAAAACGAAGCATTGACGCTCAAAAAACGATTTCGTGGCTATTTCCCTGTCGTTATCGACGTTGAAACCGCAGGATTTAATGCCAAAACGGATGCACTGTTAGAAATCTGTGCCGTCACTCTTAAAATGGATGAAAATGGTGAGCTTCAGCCCGCTTCTACCATCCACTTCCATGTTGAGCCATTTGAAGGAGCAAACCTCGAGAAGGAAGCTCTGGATTTTAACGGCATTCATGATCCGTTTAGCCCATTGCGTGGTGCGGTACCTGAATCCGAAGCCCTCAAAGAGATCTACAAGCTTGTGCGCAAAGAACAAAAAGCGGCTGATTGTAGCCGAGCGATTATGGTTGCACATAACGCAACTTTTGATCACAACTTTGTGATGGCCGCTAGTGAACGTAGCAAGCTAAAACGCGTCCCTTTTCATCCCTTTGCAACGTTTGATACCGCAACGCTAAGTGGGTTGGCTTATGGTCAAACTGTATTAGCCAAAGCGTGCAAAACCGCTGGGATGGATTTTGACAACAAAGAAGCCCACTCTGCCCTTTACGATACGTTAAAGACGGCAGAACTATTCTGCGGCATCGTCAACAAATGGAAAGCTCTTGGCGGTTGGCCTTTGATCGACGAAGACGCAGAAAACAATAAATAAAAAAGTAAACACAACAATCGAGTAAACTATGAATCCTGTTGTAATTTCAGTATGTATCATGCTGCTTCTGGCACTGATGCGCGTGAATGTCGTGGTCGCCCTGACATTCAGTGCTATCGTCGGTGGCCTCGTTGCTGGCATGGACCTAAATGATGCTGTTGCTGCATTTGAAAGTGGCCTAGGTGGCGGTGCAACGATTGCACTAAGCTACGCTATGCTTGGCACATTCGCTGTCGCTATATCTAAATCGGGGATCACCGATTTGCTAGCAAACAGTGTCATCAAACGTATTCACGGTAAAGAAAACGGCTCTGCTTCGACAGGTCTTAAGTACGCAGTGTTAATCGCACTGATCTTAGTGACTATGTCTTCTCAGAACGTCGTACCTGTGCATATCGCCTTCATCCCTATTCTTATTCCACCTCTGTTAGGCGTTTTTGCGAAGCTCAATCTAGACCGTCGTATGATTGCCTGTGTGCTGACATTTGGTCTAGTGACACCCTACATGGTGTTACCAGTTGGCTTTGGCGGTATTTTCCTCAACAGTATCCTGCTCAAAAACCTGCACGATAATGGTTTGGAGTCCGTCGTGGCAAGCCAAGTCCCTGTCGCTATGTTGCTGCCAGCAGCAGGTATGATCTTCGGTTTATTGACAGCCATTTTCTTTAGTTACCGTAAGCCTCGTCAATACAAGGAAACGGAGCTGACACACGTTGAAGAAAACACGCCGTCAATCAACAAAAAGAACATCCTAATTGCTTGTGCTGGTATCATCGCTGCACTTACTGTCCAGCTAACCACAGGTTCAATGATCATTGGTGCCCTAGCAGGTTTCATGGTCTTCACGTTTGGTGGTGTGATCGCATGGAAAGAAACCCATGACGTGTTCACAAAAGGCGTACATATGATGGCGATGATTGGCTTCATCATGATTGCCGCCGCTGGTTTTGCTGCCGTAATGAAGCAAACAGGTGGAGTAGAGTCTTTGGTAGAAGCACTATCGACTAGTATCGGTGACAACAAACCGCTGGCCGCTCTTCTGATGTTGGTTGTTGGCCTCTTGGTCACTATGGGCATTGGTTCTTCGTTCTCAACTATCCCGATCATTGCAACGATCTACGTACCACTGGCTGCCGCATTTGGTTTCTCGCCAATGGCAACAATTGCTCTAGTTGGTACAGCAGCTGCATTGGGTGACGCGGGTTCTCCAGCCTCTGACTCAACACTTGGCCCTACGTCTGGCCTGAATGCTGATGGTCAACATGAACACATTTGGGAAACCGTAGTGCCGACGTTTGTTCACTACAACATCCCATTGATTGTGTTTGGTTGGATTGCGGCTATGGTTCTCTAACCGAGCCAAAAGCAAAACAACAGACATAAAAAAAGCTGACTTTGATAGTCAGCTTTTTTATTACCCACTGGAGGTTACTTAGCGTGTTTGTCCGCCACCGCAGACAGGACTGGCACCATATCTTTCAGCAGCTCTTCTTCTACAGGCTTACCTGAAGAGTCAGTAACGTTGATAGAAGTACGGTTACCTAAATCACCAAATAGGAAAGTGTAAGTCCCTGATGAAAGGCCAATCGGCTTAACGCCAACCTCAGTCCAGAATGCATCATCTGGTGCAGCGTACTTAGCTTTCACTGTCCCTTGTGATTGGTTGCGCTCTTCAATGGTGAAGCCCATTTCAGGGAGAAGCTTAGGCAGACGAGGCCACAGCACGTTATAAGGAGTACGTGCGATGATCACTGGGAAGCCACTACGGTCAATGCCCATAGAGATCGGGATCTGCTTAACCAGCTCTTGAGCACGACGAGCTGCTTCCTCACGAATATCCAAGTCGTAACGAGCAGTCACTAGATTGGTCATCAAGGCGTTGTAGCGCTCTTTATTCGTCGTGGAGACTGGCATTTGTTTGCCTGCTTCGCGCCAATCAATCAAAGAGATCTTAAAGCCGTAACGATTATTCGCTTCAACACTGGTGATTTCATAGCGAGAACCGATTTCAGCGTCTTCGTCTTCAGACTGCCAGCTAACCCAATCCGTCTCGATACGATTATCCGTTTGCTCACGAATAGCAATGTTCTGCTCTTGCAGCATCTTCAGCGCCGTTTGCCAGACTTTATCCAGCTCATCTTCACGCAATAGCCACAGCGTTACTTCGCCATTCTTTCGCTCTGCACGCGCGCCTGGGATCAACTCCAGAACCTGTTGTGGTGGGCGAATATCCACATCACGACCGACACCACCACTAAACTCTCCTTGAGGGATCTGGTAGTTAGTGTAGTTGCGCGGGTTCACACCTTCGATGTTATTCCACTCAGTCAGAGGCGGAGTATTGAGGTAATCAAAATCGTCCTTCGCCTGACGACGCTGAGTTGCGTCACCAGAACAGGCACTTAAAACAAAAACAGCTAGCGAACTAACAACTAGCTGGTGAGACAATTTCATTGAAACTCCTGATAAGTAAATGCCGAAGCTTTGTGCTTCGGCAATTCATTCTGATTTAGTAGATGCAAGCTTCCGTCATTGCCTGTGCCACAATTGGACGAGCATTTTCAGACAACTCTGTTAGCGGCAGCCTTAAGTCACCATGAGCAATCAAGCCCATCTTGTGCGCAGCCCACTTAACTGGAATCGGGCTCGACTCAACAAACAGATTCTTATGAAGCGGCATCAAGCGTTGGTTGATAATCTCGGCTTCTTCGTACTTACCTTCAAGGGCAAGCTTCATCATTTTCGCCATATCTTCCGCCGCGATGTTATTCGTAACTGAAATCACACCCTGGCCACCTTGCTTAACAAAATCAAGGCCACTCGAATCATCACCACTTAGTAAGATAAAATCTTCGCCACAAAGTTCACGGTAAATTGCAATTCTGCTTAAATCACCCGTTGCATCTTTTAGCGCCACGATATTATCGATTTCTGCCAGACGAGCAACTGTTTCTGGCAACAAATCTACTGCAGTGCGACCTGGCACGTTGTAGAGGATTTGTGGCACGTCGCTTTCTTCAGCAATCGCCTTATAGTGCTGGAACAAACCTTCCTGAGTTGGCTTGTTGTAATACGGCGTCACACTCAGACAACCAGCAATGCCAGAGTTGTTTAGTAAACGACTGAAAGTGACTGATTCATGAGTAGCATTC
Source organism: Vibrio sp. B183 (assembly GCF_000740665.1). Lineage (NCBI taxonomy): Bacteria > Pseudomonadati > Pseudomonadota > Gammaproteobacteria > Vibrionales > Vibrionaceae > Vibrio > Vibrio sp. B183. The sequence goes on from NZ_JPQB01000002.1 coordinate 382,422, forward strand.
GCTCCTGTCCCTGCAATCACAGGAATACGACCTTCAGCAAACTCTACCGCTTTGGTAACAACCTTGACATGCTCTTCAACGGTTAACGTTGCAGATTCACCTGTTGTGCCAACGGCCACAATTCCATCTGAGCCAGATTCGACGTGAAAATCCACAAGTTTTTTCAGGCTTACGTAATCTACTTCGCCATCATTATTAAACGGTGTAATTAACGCTACGATACTTCCTGAAAACATGTCTTTCTCCCTAATTTAGATACTTTCTGCATGGTACTGTAAGGCGATTGAAAAAGACAAGGGATTAAACCCGCTTAAATCACCTATTTGAGTGAATATTTATCAGATGTTAGAACTTTGGCAACTTACGCCTTTTTTACAGCCCGTTGTCAGCCTGAGGTTAGAAATATCAAGCCCTCAGACAGGGTCAGCAACGAGTGCAGGAAATTGCATCAGATTTCTGTTGAGCGGACATTTTTCTCTTCAGTAACTGTGCTAAGCTATCTCATTAATAATCATAACAATGCTCGAAGTGATATTATGACTCAACATCTGGTGATTACAGCGGTAGGAACGGACCGCCCCGGTGTCTGCAACCAAGTGGTTCACCTGGTCACACACTCTGGATGCAATATTGTTGATAGTCGCATTGCGCTTTTTGGCAACGAATTCACCCTCATTATGCTGCTTTCCGGCAACAATGCAGCGGTCACTCGCGTCGAAACTACACTGCCTTTATTAGGTCAGGAACTTGATCTCATCACCATGATGAAACGTACATCTCAACATGCTCATGCTGACAATTCTTACAGCTTGGAAGTCTTTGTTGAATCTGATGATGAAGTTGGGCTGACAGAGAAATTCACTCAGTTCTTCGCTGATAAAAATATTGGTCTTGCATCACTCAGCGCGCAGACCATAGATAAAGCGAAAATTCAGTCTACGCAAAACCAGTTCCATATTGCTATCACGGCCACTGTTGATGCAGATTGTAATTTGATGCAGTTGCAGGAAGAATTCGAAGCATTGTGCTCAAGCCTTGGCGTTCAAGGCTCATTAAACTTCATAAAGAACAGTCAATAAAAAGGAAAATCAATGAACACGCTAACAGCTGGCACTCCGGCTCCGGCATTTTCCCTGCTGGATCAAGACGGCAACACAGTGTCACTCAGTGACTTTGCTGGTAAAAAGATTCTTTTCTACTTCTATCCAAAAGCGATGACTCCAGGCTGTACAGTACAAGCACAAGGTCTGCGCGATACTAAAGCAGAACTGGATGCTCATAACGTTGTAGTGCTTGGCGTCAGCATTGACCCAGTAAAACGCCTAGGTAAGTTTATCGAGCGTGACAACCTCAACTTCACTCTGTTGTCTGATGAAGACCACGCAGCCGCAGACCAATTCGGTGTTTGGGGTGAGAAGAAGTTCACCCTTAGAAAATTTTCATGACAACAAACCTTGATAATTTTTTATGACAAATCTATCTTTGATATGCGGGTAACATATTGAGGGTTGTTTTGTGATAGAAACGCATGAAGACAAATATTCTGATATTTATGATGACTACCAACTACTTTCCATCGAGGTAGATACATTAGCAAAGCTACAAATTTCAGCGAGTATCGATACTGAATCTGGAGAAGTGACGCACTCACCCTACCTTTCCCCTTCCAATCTGGAATCCCGCCTGAAGAAAACCGATATCATCATTGCACCTGATGGGACGGTTGTTTACCCACAGTCCCTATACCTAGTGTCTAAATTGCGTGGTGAAGGAAAAGTCAAAGACACAGGGTCGATTGCAAAAGGCTTGTTAGCTTTTACTCGTTATTTAGATTCCACTCACTACTCTCAAATTGATGAAGATGGTAATGAAATACCACCTGAATATCTAACTTATAAAACCCTATCGAGGTATGAAGAAGAAGGTGCGCCTTGGCGATTTGCGGAGTTTCTACTTAAGAACTGCAATAATATTGAAGGTGCTAATGGCGATGAAGCTTTTAGTTTATCTACCGCTAGAAGTTATATGAGTGCCGTTATTGGATTCTATAAGTGGATGCAAAAATATGGCTACATCAAAAATGATGATCAACATGTTGTTACCCATTTCACAACTGGAACAATGCATCAAGAGTTAAACCAGCACGATATGTTGGCTCACACAAAATCAGGCGCTAACCGTACTTATGAAACCTCCAATATTATGAGGATGTTTCCTAAAAAAGAGAACACACCCGCCCATAAAAAGCTCAAGCCCATGCACCCTGAACACAAGGCTTTATTTAATGAACATGTAACTTCACTGACAAAGGCGACAGAATTAATCTTCCGGCTATGTGTTGAGGCAGGGCTAAGAATTGATGAAGCTATTCACTTCCCCGCTCACGACATAGGAAAGGCTGACTACAGTGATTTAGATGCAGTACCAGTCAAAATTACTCGCACAAAAGGTAGTAAGGAACGTACCGTAGAAATTCCCATTGAACTGTACGAAAAACTAGAGAGATATAAAGAAAGTAACGCACGACTTACGAACCTAAACAAGCGCAATGAGCTTGTTCAGTCAGGTGAGGTGTTAGATGCCGTAGAGTACCTCTTTATTTCAAATAAAGGGACTCCCTACTCAGGCAACACTTTAGAAACGCACTTTTCAAACCTTCGAAAACAGATACGTGAAGTAGACTCTTCTTGGTATTACCGTATTCATGATTTACGTTCTACCTTTGCAACTCATTGGCTTTGGCAGGAGTCGCAAAAGCGTGCCGTTGGCTATGACTTCCTGATGGATGAACTAGCAGAATTAATGGGACACGCAAGCACGACAACCACTGAGAAATACATTAAGTTCATGAATAAACTTGACGACCAAATCAACATGGCTAAAGCGAAAAACCGTAAAATAAACGGAGGCTGGGCGTAATGGCGAAAAGTAAAATTACCAGACAAACCAATTCCGTTAAACGTGTGCGCAATAGTCAAAATGTTGTGCCTTTGAATCTGACGATTCCTTATAAAAATACGACGTTAAGTAAACCAAAGCAGTTCGATGTTTCTCACTTATTGCATTTAGGGTGTAACAAAGAAAATGAGAAAATAAACAGCCGAGCAGTATTTATTAGGCGGTTTTGCGAGAAAGCCAACCAACATGTCGATAATGGTAAATCAGCAAGAACCGCCACTAGATTCTACGAAAACTTGCGTTCCTATCTTGCTTTTTGTGATGCGGTAAATGTTGAGCCATTTACCGAAAGTGGGTATTTGAAGTTTGCTGGCAATGATGGTGAATTAAGGCATCGTATCAAGATGTTTAGTCCTTCAAAACACCTATGGGAATACAATCATGGTGATGAGCTAGGTATTAAAGAATCTTCAGCTCCGGCTACACTCTCATCCCTTCGTAATGCGCTCGATTGGTGTGGCTTACCAGCTTCTTCATGGGCTTTGCATCATCGGGGGTTTGCAGGAGAAAAAACGTCACATAAGGGATATTCAGAGGAAGAAGAAGAGCTTCTTGTGACACGTTTGAGTCATTTATTCTTCACTCTCGCACCACAGCTTATTGCCGCCAAAGAAAACAATACACCTTTGCCAGAAGCGCTTCCTATTATTATTGCCCTTGGCGAACATGAAGAAGTGGTTTCAATCCCTACATCATTGGATTCTAAATGGGGCGGAACAAGTGAAAATGGTACAAACATTAACGCTAGAGCAGCTTTTAATCTTACGATGGGCGCTGCATATCATTTGATGTGCTATTTCACCTCACTGAACGACAGCAACATTCGAAATATTGCCCACCCAATTAAAGTTCATACCGAAGAGCGAGATAAGAGCCTGCAAGTTGTGAAAATCTCAAGCTATAAGCCCAGAGCGGACAAAGAGGTCGATGCTCTATTGGTAGGTGAGCAATTTGACGTTGATAAGCGTGATGGTGTGAAGTTTATTCTATTACTCGAACGACTATCTAAGCTGTATGGCAATAGTGAAGATGGCTCTGAGTTAATTTTCACCCTCAATAACAACGCTGATGTGAATCATGCCTTTGATTTGAAAGAGATAAATAAAAAGCTCGTTAACCAACTACAACTGTTATCTCCGTATCGGGCTGGCAACCTACCTTGGTTTAAAGAGCTGTTTTACGCCTACCGAAACCAACAAACAATCACGTTAAAGAAAGTCGATAATCACCTGGGTCGCACTGTTGTTCATAAAGAAACACAAGCAACTAACAAAGCCAAGGCAGGGCAAGGGGCAACCAATAGCGCCTACTGTATTTTGTCTTGCTATACAGACTTGCCACTCAAAGGTATTTTACTTCCACTCACGTACTCTGAAAGAGATAGTGATGGCAATGTCACCGTTTATTTTAACTATAGAAATGGCATAGGTGGTTTCTTTAAAGTACCAGCTTCTGATTTAGCTTTAATCAAAGATATTGAGCAATCTTCTAAAGAGAGAGCAGACAAGCAGCCAAAGAGATATGAACGGCTGCTTTTAGCACGAAATGTTGGTAATACCCCTAAAGACTGGGAAGGTATCAGCCCTATTTCATCACATTTAATGCGCACTTGGTCTGTTGAGCCAAACCATTATTATATCTCTCTTCAATCGAGTCGCTGGCGAGAAATGACCAGTCACCAAGCCTATGCCGAAGGTGGAATTCAAGGCGCTCAAAGCTTACTCCAAAACGCGAAGAAAACGTTAGAGAGAAGTTACCTTAACGGGCATCCATTACTAAATAAAGTCATCCTATCTCAGAGTATAGAGGTCATTGAAAACCTCGATGATGAAACGAGCTTAGAGCAAGCAAAAGATATTGTGGTGAAAAGGCGTGGCATTCCGATGTTGTCACACGATGAGTGGGAAAAAAAGCGCACAGCAGGGAATGCTAAAACCAACCCCAATGGTCTAACTTGTAATGGGCAACAAGCCATTAGTGATGGCAAAAACACGCAGCGAGAAACAAACTATGCTGTAGGCCTAAGCTTACCTTGTGCTGAATTTGATATGTGTTACAAGTGCCAATCAGCCAAGGCGGTAGATGACGTTGAAGCTGTTTATAAGCTCATTTCATACATAGATGTTCTTAAAGAAACACTTGATATGTACCCTGATGCGAAAAGTGATATTCATGAGAAAATTGAACAGTTTGAATATACGCTAGACGGGGCTAGTGACGATGTGTATGACGAGGCTATGAAGCGATTTAATTCCCAAGGTCGTCACCCAAGAGTCTATCTCGATCACGCTCTTTTATCCATATACTGACGGAGGCTAAAATGATAAAACTCACTGACCTAGAGCATCAAAATAAGCTTCTTAAAGCACAAGAAAATGTTGGTGCTCATGCAAATTACTTAATGGATGTTTTAAAGCCAGCTATTGAGCGTGGTGATTGGGATGAGATCGAAAGCCTTGAGATTGGCTTTACTGTTACGGGTAAATCATTAGGTAAAATTGGTGATGATGAAGCCTGGAGAAACCTACAGCCTTATTTTGAGCCAAGAGCAAAGCAAACCTTAACCATTGATTTTACGCTCGATGGTAAAGTTATTGAACGTAACCTAAAAAATCAGCTTAAGACCCTCTTACTTAAAATGATGTGGCTATCACCTCATAACCATTCATTTTCGACTCTTAAAGAAGCATTAGTAGACCTAAAGAAAGTCATTACCCCACTTTTAAATGAAGGGTATAATACCTTATCGGCTTTAAATTTTGACCAACTCGAAACTTGGGTGCTAACGGGTTTTACCAGCATCGACTTTGAAAGATCTGATATTTACACCGGACTCAATCGCCTCTACAAAGAAGCCAGAGGTTTGCCGTTTGAAGTCAACCTAAACAAAAAGCTTACCGCCTCTGACTTTGGTTTAGTAATCAAAGAAGCTGAGCAATTTACCGTCATTCCTCAGAGGCTCTACTATCTTGGTCTTCAAAGGTCAGAAGCCCTTATTAATGAAGCTTATGCCCTACGTGATGAGCTAGAGCAATTGGCAGAATACATCGCCACCTACTTTGATAAGGCGTATGAGGGTTATGCCAAGTATCTTGTCAGTGATGAAGCCAGATTAAAAAACGGTAATATTCAATGGTATTTAGGGAAATCGTCCAAAATAAATACAAAGCGCACATTTGCTTTTCAAGAAGCCTTTGCAACGCTTAATTATCCAAATGAAGAAGAGACACTTACTCTCATACGTCTTCATAAACCAGAGATAAAGAACGACTACATTGATAAGTTCCACACCGAACGCCAACTAGCAATTGGGCAATGGTCAATCACGGGACTTACAGAAGCTCGATCGCTTTTTACAAAGCTCAATGGTGGCTGCCTATGGGGTTTAATGGCTCGAACAGGAATGAGAGCCGATGAGATGTATGACCTAAACACAGTTCAGGGCTGCACGACTGAGATAATAAAAAGACAGAAGATACACGTTATCCATGCCAACCTATCAAAGACAACTAAAGGCTCTCAATCAAAGCAAGATGAATTTGTCACTACCGAAATCGGCATGAAAGCGTATGAAGTTCTTCAAGCGCTACATGTACCACTAAGAAAACTTCATCCTGACTCACAATCTTTTTTCCATAAAATAAAAGAGGACTGTAGTGAAGTAACTAAGATTCAACTAGGGAAACATTCTCAAGCTTGGTTTGAAAATGCTATGGGCGAAGAACTTGCGCTAACCAATGAAGACATTATTGACCTAAAAACATCTGACCCAAATTTATCGTTTGAAGTGGGTGATGATTATAAATTTACAGGGCATCAACTTCGCCGCTCTTTTGCTTACTACTTAATTGGTTACGAGCTTTGTAACTTTCCGCAACTGAAACAGCAATTTAGTCATGTGTCTATGGCAATGACCCGGCACTACGCTAGGAACGCCAGTAAATTCCAAAAGATTAGACAAAAGAAAAAGACTCTTGCCAATGCCATTGATGAAGAAAGAATCGACCAGAAAGCCCGTATCTACTTGAATATCTATCAGAAACTGGCAAACAAGGAGCGGGTTGCCGGAGGGAAAGGCAAAGAGTTTGCTAAGAACATGATGAAAACAGACCGAAATTTATTCAAGGATAAAGTAGATAATGAGATGTTATCTCTAACCTATTGGAAAAAGCAAATTCGAACTCAAAACCGACACATTCATGCTGTTGCGCCAGGGATATACTGTACTTCGACCACCTGTGGTTTAAGAACGCTCGTTAACCTAATGGAATGTGTAGACTGCAAGAATGATTACATCGTTGATGCCGTATTTGCTGAAGCAAAGCGCAAAGAAGCCGAAATCCACATGCTTTATGATATTGAAAACAACGAACTCACCCCTCAAACCGCTTCTGAATCTTACATAAAAGTTCAAGCAGCTGAACGCATTATGGGTGATTTAGGTATCGACTATGAGCCTGTCATTTTTCCTGATGAAGTTAAGAACTTACTTATCCCATACGGAGTGATTTCATAATGTCACAGATAACCAAAAATAAGCTAATCAAAGCATTGGAAAGACTGCTGGATGGTGATGTAGCGAAGTTGACATCGAGAGAGATGCGCAATAAAGCTCGAAAGGGCAAGCTCAAAATCAACAAAAGCAATGTTGAAAAAGAAGCGGGCCTTTCAGCTGGCGCACTCAGAAGGCATGATGACGTTGTTTTAATGATAAAAAATAAGTCATTAGAAGTACAAGTTGCTCAAGATGAAACAACTGACTCCCCCATTGAAGTTCTTCAAAAAGAAATAAAGTCACTGAAAGGTGAAAGAGCGCAAGCGAATAAAAAGAAAAAAGAATATTACGACGAAGCTCAAAGCCATAAGGAAGCGTTAGCCGTTCAAACTGCCACTCATATTAAGGTAGTTCAAGAACTTATGGAGATGTTACATGAAAGTCAGCGCGAAAAGGCAATGGATAAAATCGTATCGGCTCGTTCAGATAATATTATTGCTCCCCAATTTAGAAAACCAAAGTAGCTTTTAGCACTGTAACCTCAAAGGTCGTCCTGTTTATGTTTAGTGTGAACGCTAGACAGGACACTAAATTAACGATAAAAACGTACACTCTAACGTAATAAAAATGCCCTAAAAAGGACGTAGCGAATAACGCTACGCCAAATACCATTAATTGAGAAAGTAAGGACAAAACCAATGGCAATCGAAGCTGGACAAATCGCACCAGATTTTACCCTGAATAACCAAGACAATAACCCAGTGACGCTATCCGAGTTTCAGGGAAAAAAGGTACTGATCTATTTCTACCCACGCGCTTCAACACCTGGCTGTACAGTTCAGGCTAAAGGGTTACGAGATACTAAAGCTGAGTTAGATGCCCACAATGTTGTTGTTCTTGGTATCAGTCCAGACACACCGCAAAAATTAACTAACTTTATCAACAAGCAAGAGCTTAACTTCACTTTGCTAGCCGATGAAGACCACACAGTTTGTGAAAAGTACAATGTTTGGCAACTCAAGAAATTTATGGGCCGCGAAAATATGGGGGTAGTACGAACAAGCTTCCTGATTGATGAGTCTGGTAACCTTGAGCATGTATTTAACAAGTTCAAGACCAAAGATCACCATGAAGCCGTATTAGACTACCTAAACAGCAAATAAGCTTCCATGAGCAATTAACTCTTAACTTGGGGGCAGGCATGATTGGCTACATTCGAGTATCAGATTCACAAAGAGAAGCTATCAAGGCGTAGCTGCTAAACGTGGCATACAAATAACGGATTGGATAGAAGAGCACGAGTCTGCCACCAAGACAGAGTTGAGCGAGCGGAAGTTATTTTCTCTCATCACCTCTCAACAAAGTATTATTGTATCGGATATCACTCGGTTAGGTCGCCATAAAGTTATGGAGCTAGTAGGTGCCATTGGTCAAATAACCTCATACGGTGAGCTACATTTAGCATACAGCGACACCGTCATAAACTCAGAGAACGTTGACAATGCTGAAATTACGGTTATTGGGCAGTCTTTTGCCAGCGCTGTAGAAGCCCAGAAGCGCTCTGAGCGAGCTAAAACTGGCCACGCTAAACGTAAGGCCAAAGGGCTATCATCTGGTCGTCAGAAGGGGCAGAAGGTGAAATCAAGGCTTGATGAGCATACAGCGTTTATATTGAACCTTCTCGACACAAAGACCACCAAAGCTGAAATTCTTAGGCAACTAAACGAACGTGGTGTATCGATTTCTCAAAGTCGATTCTACTCTTGGTTGGAAGCCCGTGGGCTTCATAACAAAAAAGCTGAATTTCAGGTGGACATGTTCTCATAGCAAGCCTAGTTTGCCTGACGTCCCTCACTTTTCGCAAACTCGTTTTTGCCCCTAAATGTGTTTTTGGCCTTATAGATAGCCATAAGGAAATCTAATCTGAGCAAGCCTCGCATTAGGCGAG